>JALGSW010000127.1 GCA_029821635.1 Candidatus Zipacnadia bacterium | reverse complement strand
GACTTCTACACCTCCGCCACGCGCTGCCAGGACTTCCACGTGTCGCCCCTGTGCACGCCCACGCGTGGCGCGCTGATGTCCGCCCGCAACCCCCTGCGCAACGGCGCATGGGCCACATGCTGGGGCAGGTCGATCCTGCGCCGCGATGAGACCACCATGGCCGACGTGTTCCTGCACAATGACTACGCCACCGGCATGTTCACCGGCATGTTCGGCAAGTGGCATATCGGCGACAACTACCCCTACCGCCCGCAGGATCGCGGCTTCGAGCACGTCGTCGCGCACAAGGGCGGCGGCGTCGGCCAGACCCCCGATTACTGGGGCAACTCCTACTTCGATGACACCTACTTCCACAACGGCGCCCCCGTCGCCCATGAGGGCTACTGCACCGACATCTGGTTCGACGAAGCCATGAGCTTCATCGAGGATAGCCGCGATGAGCCATTCTTCGCCTACGTCGCCACCAACGCCCCGCACTCGCCCTACCTCGTGGCCGACGAGTTCGCCGACCTGTATCGCGGCAACCCCGACATCCCCGAGCCCGAGTTCTACGGGATGATCACCAACATCGACGCGAACTTCGGCCGCCTGCGCCGGCACCTGCAGGACCTGCGGATCGAGGATGACACGATCGTCATCTTCATGACCGATAACGGCACCTCCGGCGGCTGGCTCGACAACACCGGCGAGGGCTACAACGCCGGGATGCGCGGCCGCAAAGCCTCCTACTACGATGGCGGCCACCGCGTGCCGTTCATCGTGCGCTGGCCCAACGGCGGCGTCACCGGCGGGCGCGACGTGCGCGAGCTGCTCACGCACATGGACCTGCTGCCGACCTTCTGCGAACTGTGCGACCTCGACATCCCGGACCACAAGCCGTGGGACGGGCAGAGCTTCGCGCCGATACTCCTCGGCGAGGACCGCGCGATGCCCGACCGCGAAATCTTCCTGCAGTTCCGCCAGAACACCGAGCCGCCGCAGATGTGGGAGAACGGGGTGATGTGCCGCGACTGGCGGCTCATCAACGGTGAGGAACTCTACTACATGCCCGCCGACCCGGGGCAGAAGAACGATGTGAGCGAGCAGTACCCGGACATGGTCCGGCGGCTGCGCATCGCGCACGAGGAGTTCTGGGCGGAGATCGAGCCGGGCTTCCGCCAGCCCTGCCCGATCAGCCTCGGCGCGGATGAGGAGAACCCAACGCGCCTCGGCGCAATGGACGTGCTGGGTGATGTCGCGTGGAACCAGGGCCACATCAAGGCCGCGATGCAGTCAACCGGGCGCTGGGCGGTGCAGGTCGAGAAGGACGGGAAGTACCACTTCGAGCTGCAGCGCTGGCCCAAGGAGATCGGGCTGGCGATCAACGCGACGCTGCCTCCCGAGCACGAGGAGGTCTGCCCGTTCGGCGGCGCTACGGATGGCTCGGGCGTGGCGATCGAGGCCTCCCGCGCGCGGGTGAAGCTCGGGGCCTTCGAGGCCACGGCGGAGGTGCCTGCCGGCGCCGAGCGCGTGAGCTTCGAGGCGAACCTCAACGCGGGCGTCACGGAGCTGGAGGCGTGGTTCACCGAGGCCGACGGCGAGGAGCGCGGAGCGTATTACGTGTACGTGACGCGGGAGTAGGGCGTGGTCGTTTGGGGCGACGCCGCAAGGCCTGCCTCACCCCCCCGGCCCCCCTCTCCCTGGCGCGACACACGACGTCGCGCAAGCGGGAGAGGGGGGAGACCGGCGTTAGCCGCTCTCCCCGTTTCTCAGCAAAGCATGACCGGCGGGGGGGTGAGGCAGCCGTTCGTCAGCTCACGAACAGCACGAGCAGCGCCGCCAGCACCACCAGCGTGACGAGCCAGTCGCGGCCGAAGAGCATCGACGGGGCCATCGCCGCCTGCGAGCCCATCGCCATGAAGAGCAGCATGATGATACCCAGCACGCCGCCGATCAGCGCGCTGATGAAGCACGGTGTGCAGGAGATGGCCCCGGCCGGGTGCAGCAGCCCGTAGAGGCTCGCCGCCCCGTGGCCGCTGTCCATGTCGACTGCGGCATTCGCGAAGTTGAAGGCGTCGGCGTCGAGGATGGTCGGGAAGACGAGGAAGAGCATGAGGAAAAACGCCCAGGTCGCCTCGGCTGCGCGGGGGCTCTTGCCGGCCGCGATCGGCAGCAGCATCCCCTCCGCGCGATCCCACGCCGCCTGCAGCTTCTGCTGGCTAATGGCAGGCGCGGGCCCGGAGTAGTGCAGCGGTTCGCCGAACTGATCGAGCTGCCCCAGCACGTTCGCCATCTCCGCCGAGGTGTTGTCATGCAGCGCCTGCGGGGTGGCGGCGACCATCGCCGGCCAGACGTCCGCGAGCTGCGCGTTGAGCTGCGCGATCCACCCGGGGACGTCCGTGTCACCCGCGCTCTGGATGCCCCGGGCCGCGTCGAGGACGGTCGCGATCTCATCGCGCATGTTCTGCACTCCGGCCGCCAGGTTTACCTGCGGCACCGGCCCGTTCGGCGGTTCGAGGATGCCGCCACTCCCGCAGCCGCTCAGCAGCAGGCCCCCCGCCGGAATCGCGAGAGCCGCCGCGAGGATCTTCTGCAGGAACTCCCGACGCTCCATCCCGTCCATCTTCACGAGATCGCTCTTGCCGCGCGATTCGTCCATAAAGCGCACCTCCGCTGGTTCCGTGTCACGAGTCCGGCCTCAGACGCCGGGAGCGTTTTCGACACTCCCGCCGACGATTCCTCCGGGTGAATGAACCCACGCGGATCCTCAGCAGGACATCGCCGCAATGTGAATCGCGTCGAGTTCACGCGCCACGCGCACCCCGTCGGCGAAGCTCGGTCGCGCCTCGCCGGCTTCGCGGATCGCCCCGATGAAGGCGTCGAAGAGCGTCTGCCCGTCGAGGTAACGCTCGGGAACCTCCCGCTCGGAGTACTGCGAGGCCGGGATCTGATCGTCGCGCGGCGTGCGCTCGTAGAGCTCGACGACGGCGTCGCTCTTCACGCGCACCGACGCGTCCTGGCCGTCGATCTCCCAGCCGGTGTAGCCCGGCGAGAAGCGCGAGAGCTGCAGGCTCGCGAGCACGCCGGTCTCGTAGCGGCAGGCCGCGTTGATCGCGTCCCACGCGGTCACCTCGCCCGCCCCGCCACCCTCACGCTCACGCTGCTCGATGAAGATCGCGCCCATCGCCGAGGCGACAACCATCTCGCCGGCGGCTTCGCCCATCGTGAAGTGCGCGAGGTCCAGCGCGTGCGCGCCGAGGTCGCCGAGCACGCCGTAGCAGCCCGCGTCGGCGCGCAGCCGCCACTCGAGCTTCACGTTCGGGTCGGAGATGCGATGCACGGACATCCGGCAGCGGAGGTGCCGCAGCTCACCGAGCGCGCCTTCCGCCACGAGGTCGGCGACGTAGCGCGCCGCCGGGCTGTAACGACGCTGCATGTGCACCGCGTGGACGATCCCCGCGGCCTCGGCGGCGGCGAGCATCTCCTCGGCCTCGGCCGCATTCATCGCGAGCGGCTTCTCGCACAGCACGTGCTTGCCGGCGGCGATCGCCTCGAGGGCAAACGCGCGGTGCAGGTGGTCGGGGAGTGGGAGGCTGACCGCATCCACGTCGTCGCGCGCGAGCAGCTCGGCGTGGTCGGTCGTGGCAAAGGCGTCCTGCAGGCCATGCGCCTCGACCTGTCGTGCGATGCGCGCCTCGTCGATGTCGCACAGCGCGACGATCTCCGCCCCCTCGACCGCCCGGTAGCCCTTGATGTGCGTGTCGCTGATCCTGCCCAGCCCGATGATGCCAACGCGAACGCTGTCGATGCCCACGGAGGGGGCCTCCCTGTGCGGCGGATGGCGCAGCCACTGCACGGGGGTATTCACGCTGCGAGGAACGAAGGCCTTCATGCCAACGGCGACGGGCTGGAAGCCCGTTCTACACACGACTGATGGCGAACGGCCACGGCCCGTTGCCCGCCACCCATCCCCGGTGTATACTGCCCGCGACACCCCACATCGCCGCTACGCGGGGACTGGTATGAGATGACCGAACGCGACATGAAGACGATCGTGGTCACAGGCGCGGCGGGCTTCATCGGCTCGCACGTCAGCGAGGCGCTGATCGCACGTGGCGACCGCGTCATCGGGCTGGACAACTTCGACCCCTACTATGACCCGGCGATCAAGCGCCGGAACATCACCGATCTGCAGGCGAGCGACCGCTTCCGGCTGATCGAGCGCGACATCCGCGACGCGGAGGCTGTCGAGGAGGCCTTCGCCGGCGCCGGGCCGATCGACGGCGTCATTCACCTCGCCGCCCGCGCGGGCGTGCGGCCGTCGATCGAGCAGCCCATCGAGTACGCGACCACCAACGTCGAGGGCACCGTCGTCATGCTCGAGGCCGCGCGGCGGCACGAGGTCGGGCGGTTCGTCTTCGGCTCATCGTCCTCAGTCTACGGCGCCGCGAACACCGTCCCGTTCTCCGAGGACCAGCGCATCGATCGCCCGATCTCACCCTACGCCGCCACCAAGGTCGCCGGTGAGGCGCTCTGCTACACCTGGCACCACCTCTACGACCTGCCAGTTGTCGCGCTGCGCTTCTTCACCGTCATTGGCCCCCGCCAGCGCCCGGACCTGGCGATCAACAAGTTCGTGCGCCTGCTGGAGGACGGCGAGCCGATCCCGCAGTTCGGCGACGGCTCTTCCAGCCGCGACTACACCTTCGTGGCGGACATCGCGCGGGGGATCCTCGCGGCGCTCGATTCGGACTACGGGTATGAGGTCATCAACCTCGGCGGCTCCTCGCCGATCCGCCTCGACGAGATGATCGCGGCGGTTGGCGAGGCGGTGGGTGTCGAGCCGCGGGTGATCATCCTCGACGACCAGCCCGGCGATGTGCCCCGCACCTCCGCGGACGTGAGCCGCGCGAAGCGCCTGCTCGACTGGGAGCCGCAGTGGACGCTGGCCGAGGGCCTGCGCGAGTTCGTGGCGTGGTACCGGCGGACGCAGGAGTAGGCTTCCCCCCATCCCCGTCGTTCGTTATGCCGTTGCCGTTCTCCCCCCTCGTCCCGCAACGCCGCGTCGTGTGCGGCGTCAGGGAGAGGGGGGGCCGGGGGGGAGAGGCCGCCGTCACGCACAAGAAGAAGGGGAGGGCCCTCACGGGCCCTCCCCGATGCGTTCTGGTGCTGCGTATGAGTGGCGCGCGTCAGGCCGCCTCGGCCTCCGCGTCCTCCTCGTCCTTCTTCTGCGTCATCAGCGATACCACCACGAGCACCGTGAAGCTCAGCGGGATCGAGATGATGCCCGGGTTGGTGAAGGGGATTGGCGCCGTCGTCGGGTCCAGCCCGAACTGCTTGAACAGGTCGGGCGAGAGCGCGATCAGCACCAGCGCCGAGACGATACCGGTGAAGATCGACGCGGTGATGCCCTTGGCGGTCGTCTTCTTCCAGAACAGGAGCATGATGATCGACGGCAGGTTGGCCGATGCAGCGACCGCGAAGGCCAGGCCGACCAGGAAGCTCACGTTCATGCCCTTGAAGACGATCCCGAGCACGATCGCGAAGGCACCGACGACCAGGGCGGCGATCTTACCGACCTTCACCTTCGTCTGGTCGCTCATGCTTATGCCCATGTAGCGGTCCGCGAGGTCATGCGCGACCGCGCCGGAGGCCGCCACGATCAGCCCACTCACCGTGCCGAGAATCGTGGCAAACGCGATCGCGGAGATGACCGCGAACAGCAGCTCGGTGAAGGAGCGGGCGAGCAGAGGCGCCGCCATGTTGTTGTCCGCGGGCGGCACGACGCCGTTCATCATCGCGCCCAGGCCCATGAACAGCGTGAGGATGTAGAAGAACCCGATCGCAGCGATCGCCACGATCGTGGACTTCCGCGCGCTGGCCGGGTCGGGCACCGTGTAGTAGCGGATCAGGATGTGGGGCAGAGCCGCGGTGCCGCAGAACAGCGCCAGCATCAGCGAGATGAAGTCCAGCTTTTCGATTGGCGAGCCCTCGACCTTGAACTTGAGCCCGGGCCGCATGAACTTGTTGCCGGTGGTCAGCACCGGGAAGTAGACCGTCACTGCGTTCTCCGACTCGTCGGTGAACTTCGCGTTCTGCCACCGTCGGATGGTCGTGTTCGGGTCGGACATGCCCGCCAGGAACGAGAACGGCGTCATGCGCCCGCTCGGAGCCATCTTCTCCCCGCGCAGAATTTCAACGTTGCCGATCTGGCGAAGTTGGTTGCCATCAGAGGCCGGGCTGCCGTTGATGGTCTTCTGCCCGTCGGGTGTCACGATCACCGACTGCGTTTCCTGCAGTAGCAACCCGGTCGGCTTCTTCTCCAATTCCCACCATGTCCGCGCGCCGCCGTTGTCGAGCAGCGCGAAGCGCGCGATCTTCGTCTTGGTGACGCCGACCTCCTCGATCTCCACCACGTCCCAGCCTGGCTCGGTCACCGTGAGCTGCCCGCCGCTCATCTCCGCGGGCATCGAGGCGTATTCGTAATACTGGACCTTGCCGCCCTGGTCAGGCTTCGTTGTGAAGCCGCGGCCCAAGACCGAGATCACCAGAACGGTCGAGAAGATGATCAGAAGTCCGCCTTTGATGAACTGCACGTAGGTCGTCGAGGTCATTCCGGCCGTCGCCACGATCGTGATAACCACCGCGCCGACGATCAGAACGCCCCAGTGGTGCGCGAGCCCGAGCAGCGGTTCGACCAGGACGCCCGCGCCGACCATCTGGGGGATCAGGTAGAAGATCGAGATGATCAGTGTGCTGATGGCGGCGGCGAGCTTGATGCCCCGTGAGTCAAACTTCGCGTCCAGGGCGTCGGTGAAGGTGTACTTGCCCAGCCGCTTCATCGCCTCGGCAACCACGAACAGCGCGACGATCCAGCCCGCGAGGTAGCCGATCGAGTAGAGGAAGCCGTCGTAGCCGACGGTGGCGATCATGCCGCAGATCCCGAGGAACGAGGCGGCGGAGAGGTAGTCGCCCGCGAAAGCGATCCCGTTCACGCCCCAGTGGATCTGCCCACCTGCGGCGTAGTAGGCGTTAGAGGTGCGAGTGCGCGCGCCGAGGTAGAAGGACAGCCACAGAACGAACGCTACAAACCCAACGAAGAGGATAATAGCCATTTCAGTTGGCCTCTCCCTTGTCGGTGGCAGCGGTCTCGGCGGCAGCGCCGGCCGCTGCGTCCGCAATTGAGGCCGCCTTGTCACGCGCCTCACGGGCGCGGCACAGCCCGTCGTAGATCAAGGCCAGAATCAGCGCCACCACGATAAGTGCGAATCCGTAGACGGTGGCGAGGTTCATGCCCAGAAGAACGATCGCCTCCATCGACTGCGGGCTGGCCAGACTAAGGGCCACGAAGCCCGCGTAGAACAGCAGGTATGGAATGAACATCTGAACGCCAAGGCGCGTCTTGTAGGCGGCGGAGAAATCCTCCCCGGCCTGTGCGGCTGGTTCATGCAGCATACTCTCGACTCCTTTCCACTGCAGGTGCAGGCCGCGCAGGCGGCTCGGGGCGCCCGTCTCCCGGCGCTTCGTACCCCGGTAAACGGAACGGCTCCTCGCTCTGACGCAACCGCGTCAGGGCGGGGGGCCGCCGGTCGGGAAGGAGTTTGACAGCCGCCGCACGGACTCCTCCCCGGCTCAGCAAAAAGATTTGCCGCTACCCTTCTCGCGCCAACTCCAGCAGCACTCGTTGCCGCGCACCCTCGACGGCCTCGGGCGTGCCTGCAGCGAGTACCTCGCGCGCATCCTCCAGTGCCCGCGCCGCCCGCGGCACGTCCGCACACCGGCCCTCCTCGAGCGCGCGGTCGAGCATCCACAGCAGCGTGTAGTCCTCAACGCCCTCACGCCACGCCTCCCAACGGATCGACGGGATCAGCTCGCGCGGGTCGCCGTCGTACACCGGCGCGTAGTCGGTCCCGTTCTCATCCCACGGGTTCCACGCGCTGCCCTTCGCGCTTGCGTAGGCCCAGAAGCCCTGCCCGGTGATCGCCTCATCCCACAGTCGCCAGAACGACAGCCGGTATGAGCCGAACGCATCGGCGCGCTTGGACAGCACCTGATACGACCAGAGCACCTCCGAGCCGGCGCGGAAGAACTCCAGGTGCTCCTCGTCGGCGATGGAAAGCGACGGGCACCACAGGTTCACCACCGGGTCCATCTTCCGCAGCACGTCCCACGTCGCGGCCGGGTAGGGGTTCGCCAGCACCAGCGCGTCCGGGGCAATCTCGCTGATGACCTTGCCCGCGAGCACAACGGGCCGCGCGCGGGCCTCCGTGACCGGCTCGTCGGCGAGGTACCACGCAACGCGGTCGGCCCCGTAGCCACGAGCCTCCAACCCCTCGCGCAGCGCGGTGAACCACTCCACGAACAGCTCCCGCCACGGCTCGGAGCCCGGCTCAAGCTCGTTGCGCAGCTTCAGGTTGCCCTCCCACTCGAAGCCCGGCCAGAGCAGCAGCCAGTCGATGCCATCGTGCGTGCGCAGGCCCTCGTCGAAGGCGCTCCAGTCGAGCGGCTTCATCACGCCCGCCTCGTCGAGCTCGGGCCACGGGAGATACTTGCTCGGCCAGCAGTAGGCGTTGATGTGATGCTCGACAAGGTCCCTGCGCGCCTGCTCCCAGCGTTCGGGCATGATCCAGTCGTGCTGGTAGGAGTAGTTCCAGGTCACGATCGGCCGGCGCTCGGGCATCGTCACCGGCAGCACCCGCGCCCGCACCTGCGCCTCGATCGGCGCCTGCCCGTCCGCGCTCACGGTCAGCGCCAGCTCATACAAGCCCGGCGCGGTCCCGTCCGCGTCGATCTGCAGCCAGACGCCGCGCACCAGCCCCGGAGTCAGCGTCAGCCGCGCGCGATTGCCGTCGAGGTCGAGCAGCGGCAGCGGATCGCCCTTGAGCCTGTCATTGCCGCCCGGATCGACGCAGACCACCTCGCGCGCAGTGACCGCGGGCGCCCCCTCGCCCTCGAAGCGCCCGACCTGCACCGTGACCTCGGCGGGCTCCTCGCCGATGTTGCACAGCCGCAGCAGCGCCTGCTCGCGGTCGGTGGTGCAGAGCATGAGTTCGCGGGAAAGCTCCGGCTCCTCGGGCACCAGCGCCACCGGCCCGAAGGCGTCGAAAGCATCGGTCATCCACGCGGCGACCTGCGTGTCGTTCTCCCCCCTCGCCGGAACGGAGAGGGGGGGCGGGGGGGAGAGGTGCGCACGTCTGTTGATCGCCGCCGCCACTGCAAACGCCTCCGCCTGCAGCAGGAAGTACGGCGGCCCGGCGCGGTAGTCCAGTTCGGTGGGCAGCTCCTCGGTGGCGGCGCGGGCGGTGAGTGCGTTGAGCGCCTCCATCGCCTGCATGTCCTGGGCCTGCTGGGCGACGTCCCACGCGCTGTTGATGTCGGCGGCGAGACGCTCGCGCGTGCGCTCTGCCTGCAGCGACGCGCGCACCTCGTCGGTGACCTTCACCACGCTGACGTCGTCGAACCAGACGGTGCCCGAGCAGCGGTGCAGGTAGCACATGAGGGTCACGCGGCTCACATTGCCGACGTTCATCGGTCCGAGGCGCACCTCGGTCCAGGGGGTGTTGCCGATCATGCGCCGAGCGGCGTGGTCACCGGTGGCCTTCTCCACGTAGAGCCGCGCGCCCTGAGAGCCGTCAACGGGCTCCACGTCTTCGCAGCGGATCCAGCAGGAGAAGATGTATTCGGTGTTGGGCTCGACGGTGATGGGCCGCTGCGCGCGCGTGTAGCTCGAGCCCGCGGTGTGCACCAGGCGCAGGGCGTTGGCGCCGGAGTGGCCTACGTGCGTGTCGATGGCGACGCTCGCGCCACCGGGCATGGCGGTGGGCCAGATCTCCCAGCCCTCGGCCCAGCCTGCCTCGTCGAGCTGCTCGAAGCCCGGGTTCGGGCACAGGTTGTCCTGCGCGAGGGCGGGCAGAGCGATGAGGATCGCGGCGGTGATGGCGATGGTGCGCGTCGGCATGAGGATCATCTCCTGTGCACTTCCCGTGGTGCGGGCGCCCGGAGACGCGAAGCGTCTCAGCCCGCACAGGTGCGCCGCGGACTCCCTCGCAACCTTCCCACGGAGGAATCGCCGGCGCCTGCGCCGAACACCGCACCGTCGCCACTCGTCGGCAGAGGCAGCTTACAGCGGGGCACGGAGGCAGATCGCCATGTCGGAGCACGCGCTCCCCATCACCACCATCGAGGGCCACGAGATCGCACGCTTCGTCATCGGGACCAACTGGTTCCTCGGCTACTCGCATCAGAGCGCCGCGAAGAGCACGTGGATCAAGCGCTATCAGACCGCGGAGACGATCGCGGAGGTGCTGGAGGTCTGCTCGGCGGGCGGCATGAACGCTTTCGTCGCGCCCATCAACGAGCTGATGACCGAGGCCGTCCGGCTACACGAGGACCGCACCGGGCGCAAGCTCATCCAGATACTCACGCCCGGCGGCGCGACCACTGAGGAACTCATGGAGGGCATCGACGAGGCCGCCGACCTCGGCGCCGAGTTCTGCCTGCCACACACCGGCTGGACCGACGCGCGCATCAGCACTGCGCGCAAGGAGATCGAGGACTGGCCGCGCGTCTCGGAGTACATCCGGGAGAAGGGCATGATCCCCGGGCTCTCCACGCACCGCCCGGAGGCGATCGTGGTCGGGGACGCGGCGGGCTACGACATCGCGACCTACATCCAGCCGCTCAACCCCATCGGCTTCCTGTGCGCGGTCGAGACCGACTGGATGGCGGGCGTGATCAACCGCACCCCCAAGCCGATCATCTGCATCAAGCCGCTCGGCGCGGGCCGCGTGAACCCGCCGACGGGCCTGAGCTTCGCCTTCAACAATCTGAAGCCCATCGACATGGTCTGCATCGGCCTGCTCAGCCCCGAGGAGGCGGAGGAAGACCTGAAGATCGTGCGCCAGATCTTCGCGAACCAGCGCGCGGCGGTAGAGCTGCAATACACGCGCTCCAAGGCCGGGCTCGCGGGGGAGTAGTGGAGTTCGGGGCTCCTGAGCGAGTCTTAAGAAAAACTTAACGTTGAGGCCTGAACAACTCGTCGCCGTTTCCGTCTATACGCGTGACACGAGACGGGCAAGCCGTGGTGGCGAGGCGGACCTGATGAGGCAGCAGGGCTTCATGGAGGTTGGACGTGTGCCCGTGGTCTGGAGACGCTCTGCTGATGTGGCGTGGTGGCGTGGTGGTAGCTACCCAACCCGTGTCGTTGGAGGCTCCCGGTGCTCCCCCCGCCGGGAGCCTCTCTGAGTTCTACGCCCTCTACCTGACACATGCCCCCGACTACGCCACGTCGTACATCCGCTCGCGAATCTCCTTGACCTTCTCGATCGAGCAGCCCGGCGGCATGACGCCCGCGCAGGTGAGCACCACTCCACGGGTCGATCCCGCCGCCTTCAGGTCGCGCTCGATGACCGCGCAGATCTCGTCCACCGGCAGCAGCCACGTGCAGGCCTGCGTCCCGCCAATGATCGCCATCGACGGCGCGCGCTCGTTGCGGTCGGCGATGGTCGTGTCGCCCAGCGTCGGCGCGGTGTAGGCCTCGATGGCCTCGGCCGGCAGCCTGTCGATCATCGGCAGCAGGTCGTAGAGCTTCCCGCACTGGTGGAGCTGGTGGCGCTTGCCCGCGGCCTGGATGCGCGTCCCGTAGTCCATGAGGTGCGGGAAACAGTAGCGCTCGAAGATCGCGGGGGAGAGCAGCGTGGTCGAGGTGTTCTCGACCGAGACGACCCACTCGGTGGGGCAGTCCACCAGGATCGCGTCGAGGAAGCGGAGGCGCTCGGCGTGCATCGCGCCGATCAACTCCTCCATCTCCGCCGGGTGGTCCTGCAGGAAGAAGTAGGTCGGCTCGGGCCCGAGCCAGTGCTGGATGAGCTGCATGAGCGGCGAGATGCCCATGCCGCAGTGGACGGAGCCGCGGTCGCCCACCTGGCGGATGCGCTCGCGGGCGCGTTCGGCGAGGCTCTCGTCATGGCTCCACTGGTTGCCCTCGAAGACCTGCAGCGCGGCCGGGATATCCTCGACGGACTTGATCGGGAACTCGACCGGGTGCCACGACGCGGAGCTCGCGTCCCAGCCATGAACGGCGGTGAGTGTGCCGTCGGGGGTGTCGTAGCGCTGGGTCCAGTGGGTGTCGGTTCGCTCGGAGGTCTGGGTGACGCGCGAGTTCTCGCAGCGCGCGGGCGCGCCGCAGCCTGCGTAGTGGTCGAGGTCGAGGTAGTCGGCAAGGTCGAGTTCGGGCATCTCGCGCCACTTCGCGGGCTGGAGCATACGGTATGACTGGCCGAAGACTTTCACCCAGAAGGGGATGCGATCGACCTCTTCGTGCCTGAGCGCACGCTCGAAGCGTTCCTTGCGGGTCATGATAGCCTCCGGGTGTCGTGGCGTCTGCCGATGGAGAGGCCGGCCCCCGCGCAGACACTCCGCGTCTGCCGGCCTGTGTCGTTTGCCGTTCGCCGTCAGTCGTTTGTAGGACGGGCATCCTGCCCGTCAGCCGTCGGAAGAGTTACGCCTCTTCCGGGCCGTTCTGGAGCCGATCGAGCCCCTCTCGCGCCGCGTCGCGGACCGCCTCGTCCGGGTCATTCAGCGCCCGCCGCAGTGGTTCCTCTGCACGGGGGTCTGCAGCGACCACGAGCTGCCACAGGGCGGCTCGGCGGACATCCGCATTCTCGTCGTCGAGCAGCCGGCAGAGTCCCGGCAGCACGCGCCCATCGTCCTCAACAGATAGGTCGCCTGCCGCTCGTGCGCGAACGCCGGGGTCCGGATCGCTCAGCGCGGCCACCAGGGCATCGATCCCCTCCGGCTGTCCGAGCACCGCGAGGCCCTCTGCCGCCCCCACCCGTGTGTACGGATCCGGGTGCGTGAGAAGGCTCTTCATCGCCGGCGTTGCCCTCGGATCCTCGAGGAATGTCAGCGCCTCAAGAAGCTGGTGGCGCACCTCGGCATCGGGATCATTCAGCGCCTCGATCATCGCCGGGATCGCAGGCCTGACGTGCCTTCCATCGTTCGTCTCGCGTGTCCAGCCCAGCTGGTCCTCTACTCGATCGCACACAATCACGCCTGTCGCCGCGGATGCGAGCGCATCAGCGACGATCCGTCGCACACCGACGTGCTCGCTCTTCAGCGCCGTGACCACGCGGTCGAGTGCCCGCGCGGTCATCGATGAGAGGGCATCGCGCACCGGCTGGACTTCGTCGCCCTCAACCACGCGCGCCCGTTCCAGCAGCGCATCGAGCGCGCGCGGATCACCGAACCATGACAGGTTCCAGGCGGCAGAGCCACGCACACGCGGGTGCGGGTCGTTGAGTGCCCCGATCATCGCATCAACGGGCGGGTCCTCTTTGTCGAAGGTCTCCAGCGCCCAGATGGCCCACAGGCGCACATCATCGACCGGGTCGTCGAGCAGGGCGATGAGTTCGTCGCGGTAGCCCGGCGGCCCCATGACCTGAAGGTTCCGCGTGACGAGGAAGCGCGTGCGGTCGTCCCCATGCTGCAGGGCGCCAGGGACGGGGTCGCGGCCCTCCGCGGTCATCCGCTTGATGATCGCGTCGCCCGCGGGCCAGATCTTGGGCGAGCACTTTTCGTACGTGTCCAGCAGCTCCAGCGCGCGCTGGAACTCCTCGGACTCGTGGGGAGGTGTTGCGTCGGGCATGGCGGTCACCGTTTGGCGGATATGCTTCGCGAACGGCCAACGGCGACGGGCTGGAAGCCCGTCCTACAAACGGATGACAGCAACGACCGCAGGCTGGAAAGCCTGCGCCACGAACGGCAACGACTGACAGGCTGGAAAGCCTGTCCTACGAACGACTCTTCACTCCTCACCGTTCCCTGCCCGCCAATACCTCTCCGCCAGCACCACCGCCGCCCAGTCGTCCACAGGCTCGGGGGGGACGCGCAGTCCCTTGGGAATCAGGCGCAGCAGGCAGCCGGGGCTCCCAGGCGCGCGGCGCGCCCGTCCGGCCACCCAGCACGATCACCGTCGCGCCGAAGGTGTGCGCCAGCGCCGCCGCCGTCAGACCCACCCGATCGGTCTCGACGACCGCCCGTGAGAGCACCTCACCGCCGGCCGCCACCACCGCCACGCCGCATTTGGCGCGCCCCGGATCGACCGCCACCACCACCTCAGGGCGCTCGGGTGGCATCGCTCAGGCAGGCTCCCCGGCGGGCTTCACGTCGATGGTCAGTTCCAGCGGCCCGCGCGTGTAGGTGTCCTCGGCCGCGCGCACGCGCACGAGCACGCTGCCGGTGACTGACGTGACCTGCTGCGCCGCCTCGTAGATGCTCGCGAGGTCGAGGGAACCGTATGTGTCGGTGTTGGGCCGGGGCAGCATCGCCTCGGCGATGGCGCGCGTGCGTACCGGGCTCTCACTGTCGGTCACGCGCTGCCAGAGCGTCTGGATCGCCTGCAGTTCGCCGATC
>JALGSW010000126.1 GCA_029821635.1 Candidatus Zipacnadia bacterium | reverse complement strand
GGTCGGCGGCCGTGGTGGCCCTACTTCCGCAGCGCGGAGATCGCGCTGGCGGTGGACCCGCAGACGCGCAAGGTGCTCGACCCCGCGGCGCAGACCGGGCGCGTGATCGAGCCCGCGCAGGAGCGCATGATGACCTTCGGCTGCCTGCAACTCGGTGCCAAGGGCATCTGCCACTGGGCCTACGGCGTGCAGGGCGGCGACCGGCCGGTCTACTACCTCGACGGGCCCGGGCTGCGGCTGTCGATGGGCGCGATCCCCTACCCGACCAGCCGGACCGTCCGCGGCTACGAGGTGCCGGAGGAGGTCTGCATCGCGCTCAAGGACACGTGGGACGAGATCGGCCGCATCAACGCGGTGCTGCAGACGATCGGCCCGTGGGTGGCAGACAGCGACCCGTCACCGATCGCCCGCGTGGTGCGCTCCGAACCCGCGGAGCGCGTGGGCGGCGGTCCGGCGGCCCAGGCGTCGGCGCTGGTGAGCGGCCTCGACACGATCATCCTGGTTGCGCTGAACCTCAACCTGGACGCCGACTGGTCCGGGCGCGACGCGCAGGGCGTCCGCTCCTACGAGCCGGTGGACGCGACCGTCGAGCTGGCGCTGCCCGAGTGGATCGAGCCGCGCGAGGTCTTCTCCGTGAGCGACGCGGGCATCGCGACGCTCGCGCCGGAGCAGGATGGCCACACGCTGAGCTTCGAGCTGCCGGGGCTGGCGGTCGAGCGCGTCATCGTGGTGACGGCCGACCCGCAGGTCCGGGCGCAGATGCAGTCCCGCCTCGCGCAGATGCAGGAGCGCCTGCGCGCGCTGGAGGCGCACGTGCCGGTCCCGGCTGAGCAGTAGCCCCTGCGCGCAGGGAACGCGCCGCCCTCCGGCGAATCATCCTCCCGGCGCGCCCGCGCACGCCGATGCTCCGACAGGCCGCTCGGGAGGTAGCTCCGATGCTTCGACACGCGCTCATCGTCCTGCTGATCGCTTCTGCCATCACCCCGGCGCTGGCGTTCACGCGCGATGACGTGCTGCTCTACGTGCCCTTCGACGGCTCGCTGGAACCGGCGATGGCCGCCGAGGGCACCGAGCCGCAGGTCACCGGCGACTTCGTCTTCGACGAGGGCCAGGTCGGGCAGTCCGTGCGGACGGGCGAGCCCGGCAATGAGCTGCTCTACCCCACCGCCGGCAACATGAATCCCGACGAGGGCACCTTCGCGATCTGGGTACACTCGCGCGGCTGGACGCTTGCGGACGCGCCGCTGATCAATCGCTGGTGGATCGGCGTGACCGGCCCGACGCGCTTCCTCATCTACCACTACATGCACTCCGGCGGCATGTTCTTCTACCACATGGACGAGCGGCGCGAGCGCCCGAGCATCATCAAGGCCCCCGGCCCGTGGGAGGCGGGCGAGTGGAAGCACCTCGCGGGCACGTGGAAGGATGGCCGCCTCAAGCTCTTTGTGAACGGTGAGAAGGTCCCCGAGGAGCTGCAGGTCGAGCTCGGGCCGATCGGTGAAACCATCCGCATCGGCGGCCCCATCTCCAGCTCCGAGCCCGTCGAGGCGAAAGGCGACACCGACCTCGATGAGTTCTACGTCTTCGGCCGCGCGCTGGAGGACATCGAGGTCCGCGCCCTCTACCTGCGCGGGACGCGCGAGTATCAGTCGGCCCTCGCGGTCCCGACCGGCGTCACGCCGACCATCGACGGGACGCTTGCCGAGGGCGAGTGGTCATCCGCCGCCGCGATCACCGGCCTGAGCAACCACGTCACGGGCCTGCTCGACGCCGAGCAGAGCACCGCCTGGCTGGGGCATGATGGCTCGACGCTCTACTTCGCGCACCGCTGGCCGATCCCCGAGCGCGTGCTGCAGAACCCGGACAACTACTCGTTCGGCGCATTCCGCGCCGAGGCGGCCGCGCGCGAGGGCTCGCTGCTCGTCGACGATGACCTCGTCGGCCTGGAGCTGGCGCTGCAGGACGGCACAACGCGCACTCTCGTGGTCAACGCCCAGGGCTTCGTCGGCGACTGGCTCGGCGAGGGGAAGACCGTCGAAGACTGGACCGGCTGGGACTCCCGCGCGCAGGCGAAGTGCCGCATCGCCGACGACGCGTGGCTCTGCGAGCTGTCCGTGCCGCTGAGCGACTTCGGCGTCGCGCCCGGCGAGACGGTCGGCGCGCGCGTGATCCGCCGGCACGCCCTCCTGCGCAAGGACATGGTCGCCTGGCCGTCGGGCAATCCCGGCGACTTCGCGCAGATGACCCTCGCGCAGGCGCCCGGCGCGGTGCAACTCACCTCGATCGGCGGCCCGGCGACGGGCTCGCTCGACCTCGCACTGACCGCGGCGGACACGGCCGTGCAGGCCTCGGTCGCCACCGACAGCGCTGAGGTCGCGGTCGAGCAGGCCGTCCCCGCGGGCGAGTCCCTCGCGATCGAGCAGACACTCACCGACACGTCCGTCACCGCGCTGACCATCGAGGCGACCGCGGGCGACCGGACGCTGCTGTCGATGTTCGCACCCTTCACCTACCCGCCGGTGCTGGAGGTCAATCACTTCCTCTACCCGTCGAGGGACCTGCTGGAAGTCGTGATCTCCACGCGTGGCGCAGCCTCGGCCGCCCCGGTGACCGTCGAGGTGACGCGGGCGGGCGAGGAGCGCGTACTGCAGTCGGTCTCTGTCGAGGGCGACAGCGGCGACTCGCGCATCGCGGCCTTAGATGTCGCAAAGCTCGACCCGGGGGCCTACGCCGCGACCGTCACAGTCGGCGAGGGCGAGCGCGCGCTCGGCACGCAGCAGCTCACCTTCGACCTGCTCGACAAGCCCGAGTGGATGGGCACCGACGCGGGCATCATCGACTACGTCCCCGAGCCGTGGACGCCGATGCAGTATGACGGCAGCCGCGTGTCTGTTTGGGGACGCACAGTCGAGCTGGGCGGATCGCTGCTGCCCGCGCAGATCACCTCGCAGGGCGAGGCGCTGCTGACCGGGCCGGTCGCGCTGGTCGCCGATGCAGGCAACGTGCAGTGCCGCTCGGATGAGGCCACGCTGGAGTTCGACGAGCAGACCGAACCGAAGGCCACCTGGCGCACGCGCGGCGCAATCGGGCCTGTCCAGGCCGATGTCAGCGCGTGGATGGAGTACGACGGCTTCATGTGGTTCGAGGTGACGCTCTCGGCTGAGCAGGCCGCCACGCTCGACAGCCTGCGCCTGGAGGTGCCGTTCGCGAAGCAGCACTCGACGCTGCTCTACTCGGGCAACTACCGCACGATCGACACAGGCGCGACGCCCGCCGAGCCGTGGGCGACCGGGCCGGTGCCGGTGCTGGGCCTGAGCAACGAAGACCGCGGGATGCAGTGGATCATGCAGTCGCGGCGCGGCTGGAACCTCGCGGAGACCGACGCGGCCATCCAGATCATCCCGCGCGATGACGCGAACGTGCTGGTCGTCAACCTCATGGACACGCCGACGGAGATCGGCGAGCCGCGCACGATCGCCTTCGGCCTGCACCCCGCGCCGGTCAAGCCGCCACTTGAGGGCCGCAGGATGCTGCGGCCGGTCGGCAAGGGGCTGCCGTCGGCGAACATTGCGCTGTGGCAGACACACTGGTGCCTCGGCTGCAGCTATGCGCTGCCGGTCGCCGAGCGGATGCACGATACGCTGGCGGACCACCACGACCGCCTGGGCTGGCGCGCGCTGCTCTACACACGGCTGGCGGAGTGCTCGGCCAAGGGCCCGTGGTACGCGTACTTCCGCGACGAGTGGCGGATCGACCCGGGGCCGCGCATGCAGTTCGATCCCGATACGGACTGGAACGCCGCCAACCCGGTCTGTCAGAACTCGCAGAGCTGGCAGGACTGGACCGCGTGGTCGTTCCGCGAGGCCTTCAAGCAACTCGACGCGGACGGTGTCTACTACGACGTCTCGCGGCCCGCACTGTGCATGAATCAGCACCACGGCTGTGGCTTCATCAACGAGCAGGGCACGCTGGAGCCGGAGTACCAGATCCTCGCGTCGCGCGAGCTGGAGAAGCGCATGTGGATCATCATGCACGAGCAACTCGACGAGGAGCATCTCGTCACCCATCACATGTCCGGACACCTCTGGACGCCGACGCAGTCATTCGCGGACGCGGTCATCGATGGCGAGAACTACACGGGGATGCTCAAGGACAACTACTACGAGATCCTGTCGCTGGACAAGTTCCGCGCGGAGTTCATGGGCCACCAGTGGGGCCTGACGAGCATCTTCCTGCCGGAGTTCTCGCGCGCGCAGCTCACCCCGGAGGGCCGCGACCTCTACAACAGCCCGGAGAAGCTGCCTGAGGTGCGACACCTCGCCGGGATGATCTTCCTGCACGACTCTCTCCCGTGGCCTGCCTATTCGGACCTCACGCCCTACGGGGCGATCTGGGCGGCCCAGGACGCGCTCGGCTGGGGCGACGAGGTGGACTTCCTCCCCTACTGGAGCAACTCGGACGTGCTCGAGCCGATGGGCGAGAAGCTCGTGGCATCGATCTTCCGCAACAACGGGCGGCTGCTGATCGTGCTGTTCAACAACACCGACGAGGACCAGCAGGCGCCGCTGAAGCTCGACCTCGAAGCGCTCGGTGTGCAGCCGACGGCGCTGCGCGACTTCGAGACGCAGGAGATCTTCGGCCTGCAGGACGATGCGACCAGCGTGCCGATCGTGAAGCGCAACTTCCGCATGCTACTCAGCGAGTAGGAGGCGCGATGAGCGAGGCGTGCAGGCTGTGCGGATCGGCGCAGACGCGCCTGTTCTTCGAGGGCGGGGCGCGGGCGCACGATCGCGAGTTCCATCAGTGCGCGTCCGCGCACGCGGCATGTGACCTCGTCTTCGTGCCCGACCGCTTCCTGCTGAGCCAGCAGGCCGAGCGCGAGCGCTACGTGCTGCACGAGAACGATCCGGCCGACGAGGGTTACCGCGCGCATCTGCGCAACCTGCTCGATGAGATCGCGCCACTGCTGCCGCCGGGCGCCGAGGGCCTCGACTACGGCTGCGGCGAGCCGCCGGTGCTGGTGATGATGCTGCGCGAGCGGGGCCTACGCGCGGAGGGCTGGGACCTGTTCTTCTCACCGGACGCCGCGCCGCTTGAGCGCGCGCGCGAGCGCCCGTATGACTTCGTGACCTGCAGCGAAACCGCCGAGCACTTCCGGGCGCCGCTGACCGAGTTCGAGCGCCTCAACCGGCTCCTGCGCCCCGGCGGGGTGCTCGGCGTGATGACGCAGATGCTCGACGATTGGTCGGCGTTCGGCGACTGGCACTACCGCTTCGACGCCACGCACATCAGCTTCTACAGCGCGCGGACGATGCGCTGGCTGGCGAAGCGCTTTGGGTGGAGCGTCAACTTCCCGCGCGAGCACGTGACGGTGTTCCGCAAGCCCGGATAGGACGACCGCTGGGCCGACCTCGCCCCAATCGCTGGCGCGATTGACGCTCGTGCGGCCCCTCCAAACGGCCTAGCCTTTACCCACATCGTGCCGAGCATCGTCTCGCCGCCGTACGTCGTACGGAGGGGCCGCACGAGCGCACGCGACGAAGGAGCGTGCGCGAGGTCGGCCCAGGCCGTTGCGGACGACCGAGGGCCGACCTCGCGTTAATCGCTGGCGCGATTGACGCTCGTGCGGCCACTCCGTACGGCAAACGACCCTCGCGCGACTTGTGGGTAAAGGTTAGCCAAACGGCAAACGACCCCGGCCCGCCCTCTCGACCGCCCACTCACTCCTGCGTCAGCCGCACATCATCGAACCACGCGCGCCCCGTGTGGTAGCGGAAGATGCAGTACACGCGCATTGAGCGGATCGGCGCGGGTGGCGTCAGCTCCAGCGTCGCCTGCTGCCAGTCGTGCGTGCCCACGTCGAAGGCCGCACTGTGCCCGTTGTGGACCGTCCCGTCCACGCAGGTCGCGTCCACCCAGATCGAGTAGTGGCCGTCGCGTGGGCCGCTCACGTCCTCCGCGCGGCTCCAGCCCGTGAGCGTCAGCCGCGACGGCGGATCGTCCTCGAAGTTCAGCGACTGCACCGCGCCGGCGATTCCTTCCGCGGTCGCGTTCTCGGAGCGGATCGAGTAGTCGCCCGAACGCCCGCCCTCGGCGAGCGTGAAACCCTCGCCGAACGCCTGCCAGACCTCAGTTGTCGGCCGCAGCGGCTCGGTCACTGGCGGCAGCGCCCACACCGCCTTGTCCATCTGCGCCTGCCGGATCGGCTCCAGCGCCTCGCGCGACGGCGCGAGCACCAGCACCGAGTAGATCTCCAGGCTCGGCAGCGTGTAGCGCGTGCGACCACCGCCGGGCTCTGCGTCGAGCCACTGCGGCTCGGCGTCGGGCGAGATCGCCAGGCACGCGAGCGGCTCGTCGAGGGGCATCTCGACGCCGACCTCGCGCGCGGGCTCGATCGTCAGCGTTGTCTCCGAGTGCGGCACGTGCGACTGCTCGAAGCCGGGGTTCGCAAGCAGATTGTCGGCGTCGATCTCCGTCGCACCCGGCGCGCGGTCGCGGATGCGGATCATGTACTCGCCGGTCTGCGCCGCGCGGTCGGTAGAGAGGTCGTCGGCGCTGAACGTCGCGCCACCGTCCGTACTGAAGGACGAGGCGCCCTCGTTCGTGCTCGCATCGATGCTGATCTGCAGCCACTTGTCGAGGCCGTTCAGCTCGCCCGTGCCGCGCACCTCGATCACGTTCTCCTCGCGCAGCATCTCACGCGCGACCGGCAGCTCGACCCAGCCCGCGGGCCGCATGCGCTCGGCGGGGATCGTGCCCGCGTCCTGCCCGTTGAGCGCGACCTCCATCCCGGCGTCGGTTGCGTCAGAAGTCGCGGAGGCGTAGACCTCGATGACCGGATCGTTCACCTCGCCGGGCTGCGGGATCGCGATGCGCTTGCGCACCACCACAGGCTCGCCGCCGAAGAACATGCGCGCCTCGGCCGAGCCATCGTCGGAGAACCACAACCCGCGTTGCTCGACCTCGTAGCGGAAATCGTAGTTGATGAGGTGTACCGCGCGCAGGCCCACGGCGCTCTGCGTGAGGTTCATGAAGACCGTCTCAGGCGCGCGGAGCCGGGCGGCGGGGCTCGTGAAGCGCACGATCTGCTGCGCGTCGAGCGTCTCCAGCCCTACCGGCGAGTAGAGCACTTCGCCCTCGCCCAGCGCGGCCCCGCCGGACGCATCGGCGGCCACGAGCGTGATCGCCTGCACGCGGCCCATCTCCCCCGCATCCGCGTGCACCGTCAGCATCACCGTCTGCCCGGGCTCGAGCCTGAACGGCTCGCTGGAGAGCCAGCGCTGGCTGTTGTCCTCGCGGTCGAGCAGCCACTGCGCGACCGTCTCTCCCGCGACGGACAGTTCCAGCGGGCTCGTGCCATCGCTCTCGTCGGTGATCTGCACATGCGCGACGAACTCGCCCGCCCGGCCCTCGAACGTCATCGACGCGGTCGCGGGCTCGGCGATGGCGCGCACGTGCGAGGGCCCCTCGGGCTCGAAGCCCTGCAGCTCCCAATCGCGGATACCGCGCGTGACGAGCTGCAGTGGCTGCATGACCTCACGCGCCGCGGGCGGTGTCGAAGGCTTGCCGAGGTGATCGTACGTGGCGAACTCGCCGGTGAGTACCACGCGACCGCCCTCGCGCGCGAAGCGCAGGATGCCGGTGGCCGTCTCGGGCGCGATGAAGGCCGCGCTGGGGACGATCAACGTGCGCACGTCGCCCCACGTGCGGTCGGCCATGTCGGTCTCGACGAGCACCTCGAACGGGACGCCCGCGCGGGCGAGCGCGTCGCCCAGCGGCAGCGCCTGCTGCAGATGGCGGTTCTGCAGGTCGGTCATCGTGGAGTAGAGGATCGCGACGTCGCCGCCCGGCATGGCGCCCTCATACAGCGGCGCCGCGGCGGCGAGGAAGCCGTACGAGCGGTCGAGCTCGCGGTAGATGCGCTGGTTGAACGGGTCGGCGGTGTCGGTGATGGGCAGCGCCGGGAAGAGGTAGTAGCACGGGACGTAGGTCCCTCCGCATGCCGCGCCCTCGGCCGCCGCGATCGCGAACTCCTCCGGCAGCGGCGAGGACGGGTAGAAGTCGTGGTGCATGCCCTCGCTCCAGGTCTTCTCACCGCGCTGCGCGGCGATGTCCCAGGGCATGTACATCAGCATCGCCGTCGGGTTGCCGTGCAGCGCCGCGAGGCCGGCCTTGTAGCGGAACGCGTTGTTCTCGAAGGGCGGGTGGCTCATCGTCTCGTAGAAGGACAGGTCGAAGCCTCCGTGCTCGGCCACGTAGAGCCCCCACGAGCTGCCCGCATTCGGCGCGTTCAGCAGCGGCGGCTCGTGCGAGTGGCAGAACTCGCGCAGGCCCGCGTGGTACTCCGCAAGCGTCTGCGCGATGAACGAGCGCAT
Organism: Candidatus Zipacnadia bacterium; assembly: GCA_029821635.1. GTDB lineage: Bacteria > Armatimonadota > Zipacnadia > Zipacnadales > UBA5352 > UBA5352. Next base: position 5,779 of record JALGSW010000126.1, on the reverse strand, counting down.
CGGCCCGGCGAGCGGTCCGTCGGCGGCAGGGAAGCCATCGCCCGGCTCGATGCCATGCTCGCGCGCCCACTCGGCCCATGCGACCGCGGCCTCCGGGCGGTAGTCGAACGTGGACCACATGGCGTTATCGTAGAAGATCCCGGCCACGTCAGGCAGGTCCCAGAGGCTGCGCGTGCGCTCGCGCACGTGCTCGGGCCACGCATCGGTGTAGAGCGAACCGTAGCGCCGCACCGGGTTGTTGTACGCGAGCACCTCGGAGCCGTCAGGCGCGAGGACGACCGCGTCCTTGAGCGCCGAGTGCTGCTCGATGTCTTTCAACCACGTGGTGCGCGCGCAGACGTAGGGCATGTAGCGGAGGCCATGCTCGGCGGCGTAGCGCGCGGTCTCCTCGCTGTCGAAGCTGCCGCCGTGCAGCAGCGTCTGGTGGTGGCGCAGGAACAGGTCCACCAGCTCGCGGTCGGCGCGGGAGTAGTGCAGGCACCAGTTGAGCGTGCCGCGCTGCGCCCACTCGGGCAGGTCGGACGTACGCTCCCAGTGCGCCCACGCGGGCACGGTGAGGCCGATGATGGCGATCAGGATGGCTGCTCTGCGCATGGATGGTCCCTCCACGGTGTCTCGGATTACGCAAGTATTGCGCGCCGGACGCGAGCGCACCTCCGTGCACGGGAGGAGTCGTGCCCGCCCGCGCTCAAGTACCTCCCGGCACCCCACCGAGAGGCACTCCAGGAGGGCCGCAGCGATGAAGTGGGCGATCATCTTCGACGTGGACGGCGTGGTGGCGGACACCGAGGTGCTCAACGCGCGCGCGAGCGTGATGATGTTCGAGGAGCTCTACGACACGAAGGTGCAGCCCGACAACTTCCGCGAGTTCGTCGGCACCGGCGATGAGCGCTACGTCGAGGGCGTCGCGGAGCAGTACGACGTGAAGATTGACACGCAGCGGGCGGTCGAGCGGCGCCGGGAGAACTTCGTGAAGCTGCAGGAGCGAGGGCCGCTGCCGGCAATGCCGGGTGTGCTGGCGATCGTGGACACCGCGCGCGTCTCGGCGGATGTGAAGCTGGCGATCGCGACCTCGGGCAACAAAGACAAGCAGTTCCCGGTGATCGAGGGTGCGGGGCTGCGGCTCGACTGGTTCGACGTGGTGGTCACGGGCGACGACGTGACGCGCAAGAAGCCTGATCCGCAGATCTACGAGATCACGGCGGAGAAGCTGGGCCTGCCGCCGGCGCGCTGCGTGGTGCTGGAGGACGCCCCCGCGGGCGTGGAAGCCGCAAAGGCCGCCGGCGCGGTCTGCGTGGCGGTCACAAGCTCCGTGGACGCGAAGAAGCTCGCGGACGCGGACCTGGTGGTCGCCAGCCTCGCGGATGTCAGCGTGGCGACGATGAGGAGGATGGTGTAATGGCGTCGATGCCGTCGCCCCGGTCGTTCGTAGGACAGGCTTTCCAGCCTGTCAGTCGTTCCGGCCGGCGATCTCCAGCACGCGCGTCACGGTCGGAGAGAGCCAGTGGTCCGCCGTGATCTCCTGCCCCTTGTGCAGCAGTGGGTACTGGCTGCCCCTCTCCTCGGGCCGGTCAACCCGTTCGTGCCGGATGAAGGCAACATCCTCTGCCAGATCCTCGAGTTCCGGCCAGAACTCCAGCGCCAGCAGCGCCCACGTCAACGCAAGGTCCTCCAGTTCGGGCGTGGGCTGCTCGACCTTGAGGAGATCGCGCAGACTCGCGCCTGCCACTACCGCAAACTCGTAGCGCGTCAGCGCCCGATCGCGGAAGAAAGTCGCGTCTTGATCGGGGAACGCCACCGGCAAGAGGCGTACGATCGCCTGGTACGCCCAGTGATCCAGCGGCACCGTGTCCGCGGGCGTGACGTCCTCAACGCCGGGCGCGTCGGTGTACTCCATCCCTGCCGCCGCCCACAGCACACGCTGCGCCTCCGGGTAGAGCCAGTGGTCGTGCGGGACGGCACGCAGGTCGCGGATCGCAAGGTTGACCGGCAGGGCCTCGTCGGGGACTTCCCTCGGCCAGAGGTGGTCCACCGGGTACGGCTGGAGATAGACCACGGGTTCTCCCATTATGAGGATGTCCGGCAGGAACTCCTCAGCAAGCTTGCGCCAGATCGCACGCAGTCGGGTGACGTCAACGGGATCAATACCACCCACGCCTCCCCGAATGCGATGGATGGCTGCCAGAGTGATCTCAGCGATCTCGAAGCGTGTGCGCAAACCGGTGAAACTGTGGTTCTGCATTGGCATAGCGGGCATTTCGGCCAGCAGCTCGTCGCTGGACCCGTACGCCCAGTGCTCGGTTGGCAGTATGTCCGCGGGATGCGCTACCACGGCACCCGCGCACAGCGCTATCAACAGCACAGCAAGCGTGGCTCGCATGTCAACTCCCCCTCGCGGCGTGTATCGATGCATCCTGTGATTCTTGGACAGGCCGCGAGTGTATCGGGTTGCGCGGCAACGTCTGCACGGGCGGGACGCCCGTGCCACGGGTAGGCCGCCACATACTCGGGAAGGGCGCAGATACGACAACGGCAACGACGCCGTCCGCCGTTGCCGTTGAAGTCGTTGTAGGACAGGCGTCCTCGCCTGTCAGTGGTTCCCTACAAGAGCACCTTCACCACGAGCTTCTCGACCTTGCCCTCGCCGACCATCGGCGCGTGGGCATCCTCGGGGAAGAAGACCACGAACATGTCCTCCAGCAGCGGCCAGTAGCCGTCGGGGGCGTCGTCGAAGAGGATCACGTCCTTCTCCGCGTTGTAGGGCGCCTGCGGCTGCTCGCACTCATCGGTGAGCTTCCAGCCGAAGACCTCGTCGCCGCTGAACATGACCTGGATGTCCACGTAGCGCCCGTGGGCCTCCATCTTCGCGTCATCCTTCGACTTGAGGTCGCGGCGCAGCACGTTGATGGTCAGGCGATCCCCGTCGATCTCCGCGGGCCCGTCCTCGGCGGCGGCGAAGTCGAAGTCGCGGATCAGGTCGAAGGCGGCCTTGAAGCGTGGGTGCATCTCGGCGTAGCGATCGGCGTTCTCCAGCCTGTCGATGATCATCGGAACCGTCCTCCCGTGGTGTGCGTGATCGTGCGCGTGGGCAGTTCCGCAGAAGGGGAATGTCTTCCTCCCCCCGTAGCCGTTGGAGAGGCCGGCCCCCGCGCCGGCCTGTGCCGTTCCTCCCCCTCTCCCGCAGCTCCGCGTCGTTTGCGGAGCCAGGGGGAGGGGGCCGGGGGGAGGGGCGCCGTTCCGCCCTACTTCCGCACCACAATCGCAAACTGATCGCCCGGCATGCGTATCTCGTAGAGCCGCTTGCCGTCCTCGATGACCTCGGTCACATCTGCGTCCTCGGCTTGCAGGCCGTCGCCGGCGACGACGTAGACCTCCGCCTCCGCGCCGTCAGGGAAGCCGAAGCGCCCGGAGACCGCCGTGCAGATGCGGTCCTCGCCGATCACGACGCCATCACGAAGCTCCACCGGCGTGAACGGGAACATCGGCGCGAAGAAGTTCCAGTCCTCGGGCTCGCGCACGTAGTGGTGGCCGTAGTAGAGGCCCGACTCGCGGATGATCCCCAGCGCGTTGCGCGCGGCCTCGCCGGCCGTCGGGTCATCGTGGTGGTTGCCCAGCCCGAGCGGGCAGCCCAGGTGCGTGGCGCGCATCGCGGTGAAGCTCCCCGTCTCCACGAAGCGCACGATCTTCTGCTGCGTCATCGTCCGCGTGGGCGCCTGCGTGTTCGCCATCAGGAACGCGCCCGCATCGCGCACCTTCTTCACCAGCTCCAGCCGCAGCGGCTGCGTGAGCAGCGTCACGCAGGTGGTCTTGCGCACGAGGTCGTGCGTGTTCGGATCGACGACCGCGGTCACGCCGTCCCACTCATCATCGTCGGCATACCACAGCACGCTGTGGCTCATCTCGTCCCAGTAGACGCCCGCCGCGCCGATCTCGTCGAGGATCACGTCGATGAACGCGGGCAGCGCCTGCCCGTATGAGTTCTCCAGCGTCGGGACGTAGAGCGGCAGGCGGTACCTGTAGGGGTAGCCGACGTGGTCGCCCTGCCCGTCGAGCAGCCGCGAGTCGGCGAACTTCTCCTCGCCGTCCGGCTCCGTGGAACACTGCGCGTGGAAGTAGCAGACCGGCACCGTCTCAGGCGCCGTCGCGCGCATCTTCGTGATCCAGTCGCGCTCAGCGGCCACCCACTCGGGCGCGAACAGAATGCCCGTCCCGTGCGCGTATTTGCCGTCTGGGTAGCTCGCGATCCCGCCGCAGATGATCTCCACGTCACGCTCGCGCATCCACTCGGCGTAGGTCTCAGGCTCCCACCCGCCGCGGACGCCGCTGCCGAAGACGAAGGGCCCGGGGATCGTGAAGTTCACGTCCCAGTTGCGCCTGACCGCGTTGACGAAGTCCCAGTAGTCCCCGCCGGGCGTCGGGTAGATGCTCCACTCCAGCGTGATCGCCCCGCCGCCCTCCAGCCCGAGATGATCGTCGGCGATCCCGAAACGCTCGGGCTCGCGGAAGCTCAGATTATGCGCGCGCATCACGTCATCCTCGGCCAGCAGCGCGAGGCCGCAGTCGGGCCAGCCCACGTAGACCGACGGGTGGGCGGCGTTGCGCGCCTGCACCGTGGTGGGTGTCAGCGGCTGCCCGGCTATGCGCACGCCCGCGGGTTCCTCGGCGATCGGCGCGAAGTGCTCGACGATCAGCCCCTGCAGCGCGTCCGAGGTGTTCGTGAGCGTGTCGGCGACCGCCACGTGATCGTCCTGAACGGTGACGGTGCGCTCGACCCGCCAGACTCCGACGGGCCATTGCGCGGACGCGTCGCCGCCGCGCGCGATGGTGGCGCATTCGCCCGCGGGGGGCGTCTGCAGCCACTGCCCACCGGGCAGGCTCATGCGCGTGGCGACCTCGAAGCTGCGCCCGCCCGCCTCCACGATGATCGCGCCACCTGCGTCCAGCGCCACGGTCATCTCGACCGGCCTCGGCTCCTGCGCAACGAAGGTCGGCACCGGGCCGGTCGGCGCGGGCGCGATCTCCGCGCGAGGGCGCTCGATGGCCCGCCCGACCTCGATCTGCACGTTGCGGATGACCATCGTGGACGGGTCCTCGAGGACCTTCAGGTGCTCGAGCGTGAGCGTGTTCTCGCCCGGATGCACGTAGGGCGTGATGTCCAGCACGAAGCGGTAAGCGTCTCCGCCGACGACCGCGTAGGCGTTCTCCTGATCCACGTTCGCCGCCTCGAAGTCGGGTGAGTAGAGGATGCGGAAGCGGTCGCCCTTGACCCACGTGAGGTCGAGGCCGTACCCGGTCTTGAAGTCGTTGAGCTTGTTGAGCATAGCGTCTTCGGCGAGCCACGTCCCGTTCGCTGCGACGCGCAGCCACGGGTTCGAGCCCATCAGGCGCGGCGCGACGATGCGCGCTTCGAGGCTCAGGCGCACCTGGTGCTCGACGGAGAAGGGCGGGACTTCGAAGGTGTACTCGCCGGTCCACGGTGCGAGCGACTCGTGCTCGTCGAGTATCTGCACGGTCTGAGCCTCCAGCGCACAGGATGTCACGAGTGCGAGCAGCGCGACGATGATTGCGTTTCGCATGAGTGGCCTCCGGTCGTCCGAGTTACGGGCATTGTACCGCGTCGGGGGCCAGCGCGGCAAGGCGCGGGGGGCGGCCGTTCGTCGTCATCCGTTTGTAGGACGGGCTTCCACCTAAGATATGCGTCTATTCGGGTGTGCAAGAAGGTTCTAAGGGCCTCGGTGTCGTATCTGTCGATGAGCGATCATCGACGGAGGAGGTCCAT
>JALGSW010000125.1 GCA_029821635.1 Candidatus Zipacnadia bacterium | reverse complement strand
GGGCACGTCGAAGGTCGCGCCGCGCAGTGCGCGCACGGTCACCTCGCCCATCTGATAGTGCTTCTGCAGGTCCTGGCAGGACACTGCTGCGTTACTCACCGGGCTGCTCCACCCTCGTGCGCACCTTATCGCCCGGCTTCACGTTCTCCTTGCCGTCCACGACCACGAGGTCGCCGGCGGCCAGCCCCTCAACTACCTGCGCGTGCACGTAGTTGTTCGCGCCCAGCACGACGTCGCCGCGCTCGACGCGCTCGTTCACGACCTTCAGCACGAAGCGGCCCGTCTCGTCCTCGATCACCGCGTCGGCGGGCACCAGCAGCACGTCGCGCGCGATCGTGGCCTGCGTCGAGACGTCCACCTCCATGCCCGGCCGCAGCGGCCCGGTGCCGCCGGTCAGCTCGATCCGCGCGCGCACGACCTTCCCGCCGATGCCCGTCTCGGTGCGCGGCGTGGCGGTCGCGGCGATCCACGCGATTCGGCCGGGCAGGCTGTGGCCGAGGTAGGCGGGCAGCACGATCTCGACCTCCTGCCCCTCGCGCACTTTGCCCACGTCGATGTCGTCAATCTGCGCGGTGACCCAGACTTCGCTGGCGTCCGCGACCTGGAAGACCGGCCGGCCGGGGATTGCGCTGTCGCCGGGGTCCACGTAACGGCGGCTGACCACCCCGTCGAAGGGCGCCTCAACGGTCTCGAACGCGGTCTGCGCGGCGGTGCTCCCGGCCATGGACGGTCCGGAGGTGACGCGGCAGAGCAGATCGCCGCGCGTGACCCAGTCGCCCTCGTTGCGGTAGACGGCCTCGACCTGGCCCTGGACGGCGGGGGAGACCTCGGCGACGCGCCCGTCCACGTCGCCGGTGGCGGTCACGGTCACATCGAGGTCGCCGCGCCGGGCCGGCTCCACGGTCACCTCGGGTGGCCGGCTGCTCGCCCACGCGATCAGCCCTCCGACGATCACGATGCCTGCGACCCACCAGATCCAGCGGGAGCTACGCTTGTTGTTGCTACTCGCGTTGTTGCTCATGTGCCTCCACCCGAGCAGATTCCGGGCTGTCGCTCATGGTTACGCTCTCTCAGCGCGTCAAAACCGCCGCCCTGCTCGCAAACACACCGCGAGCCTGCGCCCGCGCGAAGCCCATCCTCTCCGCGGGCGCGAGTTCTTCCTCCCACCGCGCCGCGCGCACGTGCATGCGTGGTTCTATCACGAGCACCTTCCCACCAGGACGCATGCTCCGCCGCAGCACCCGCCAGAGCCCCTCCGGCTCCTCGACCTCGTGCAGCATCCACGACATCAACACGAAGTCAAGCTCGACCGGCAGCGAGGGCTCACCGTCGGCGCTGAGGATCGGCGTAAGCTGCGCCCGCGCCAGGGGATCGCGACGGACCTGCTCGACGGCGTGCTGCAGCATCTCCTCCTGCGCGTCCACCAGCACGAGCTCCCCGGACGGACCCGCCAGGCGGCTGAGGGTGGGGGAGAAGTAGCCCGCGCCGCAACCGATGTCGGCGACGCGATCTCCCGCGGCGACGAACGGGCGCACGATCCGCTCCGGGTCGTAGAGCAGGGGGCGGAGGGTGCGGTCGAACGCCTCCATGATCCACCACGGTGCAAGGTGCAGGGCGGGCAGCTCCGTTCAGTGCCGGGATGAGCGCATCTCACAGTGATTTCTGTAAGACGCGGCCATTCTCCTCCCGCCAGGCCGTACAGAGCAATGGAGTGGCTCCGTCTGAGCGGTGGTACGTGACGACGGGGCCGCCGAAGCGGCCCCGTCAGAGCTTCGCATGGGCGTCAGACCATCAGCCCGTCGGGTTGTAGATGATTTCCCAGTTCGGGTGGCCCTTGTTATCTTCGTTGCCGTAGCCATACACGTCGGGGTAGCCGTGGCCGATGTTGCCGATCGCGTAGGTCACCCACTTGCTGTGGCCGTCGAAGAAGCCCACGTTGGCGCCGCCGTTGTGGCTGATGCGGCCGGCGTAGTACTGGCCGGCGAGGATGTACTGGTTGCCGCCGCCGGCGCCCTTTTCACCCATCATCATGATCTCGGCGGGCCGCTTGATGGCGGCCTGCATGGGGCGGCCGAAGATGCTGGCGGTGCCGGTCTGGGCGGCGTTGATGCCCGAAGAGGGCACGCCGTAGGAGACACCGTAGCAGTTGTACTTCGTGCTCGGGCACTGGTAGATCTGCACGTTCTTGACGTAGGGGTAGATGACGCCCGCCCACGAGAAGTAGTAGAGGAGGCTGGTTGGGTGCTGGCAGAAGTTCGAGCCGGGGATGACCGGTACCGTAGTCGAGGTGCCGTTGCTCATCCCGGCAAACGTCTCGTCGTAGTCCTGGGCATACATGAGCATGCCGAGCCCAAGCTGCTTCATGTTGCTCAGACAGGATGTCTGACGCGCCTTTTCGCGTGCGCGTGCGAAGACGGGGAAGAGGATCGCCGCCAGGATGGCGATGATCGCGATGACGACCAACAGCTCGATCAGAGTAAACCCTCGTCGCATGGCCGTACCTCCGTGCTTCTGTTCTAGCACATACTACACGCATTATTCCTTTAGCCCTGCGCGCACACCTCCCGTGCCCCCGCAGTTCTTCTCCAGCTTCCCGAACGATCCCCCCACTATGCATGGCCCGTGGGCGCTCGATCTTCCGGGTGAGAGTGAGCGGGAGCCTCCTGCGGTGTGCAAGAACGCAGCGAGGCCGGGAGATAGTTCTCCCGGCCTCGTGCTGTTGGCCTGTGGATGCGGCGGCGCTGCTAGATCGCGTCGTAGAGCACTTGCTCGGGCGGGTGGTAGTAGTACTTGCTGGTCGTGCCGTAGTTGTGCCTGGTCGGCCACGGTGGGAGCAGTTGGCTGTCACTGAACTTCAGCCACTTGGCGTGCCCGTCGCAGAAGGCGACGTTGCCGCCGTCGTTGTGCCTGGCCGCGCACATGGGGTACGCGCCGGACATGACATACTGCGGGTTCCCGCCGGACTTGTCGGTGATCATCATGGTCTGGGCCGGGGACTTCAGGCTGCCCATGGCGATCGAGGTTCCGAAGAACGTGGTCATGACGCCGGCGGAACTGACGTAGTAAGACGGGAGCCCGTAGTCAACGCCCATGCAGACGGTGCTGCCCTGGCTGGGGCAGCGGAAGATCTGCACGTTCTTCACGTAGGGGTAGATGCGGTCGCACCAGCTCTGCTTGTAGCCATAGGTCGCGTGCCAGTTGAAGTCTGGCTCACCGGGAACGACGGCATCGACACCATACGCGCCGCCCTTCCACCCGAAATCCAAGCGGGAGAACATCTCGTCGTAGTCCTGGGCATACATGAGCATGCCGAGAGAGAGCTGCTTCAGATTGCTGAGGCAGCTTGTCTGGCGCGCTTTCTCGCGCGCCTTAGCGAAGACGGGGAACAGGATCGCCGCCAGGATGGCGATGATCGCGATAACGACCAACAGCTCGATCAGAGTGAAACCTCGTCGCATCGTTACACCTCCAACGATTAGTGGTGCGTACTACCATAGTATGCGCCGCGCCCAGCACTTCCTCCTCCTCACCAGTAAAAGAATCTTCACGCGTCACATGACGCACATCCAGAGATGTGCAGAAAACGTGTTCGCGGCGGCGCGCTACAGCCCGAAACGCAGCTCCTTGCGCGGGACGAGTCGCACGCGCCCGAGGATCCCCGACGGCCGCGGTTCCTGCACCAGCAGGTTCTGCAGCGAGTTCGCGACCTGCAGCTCGATCTCGCGGCCGGGCTGCGCGCGCCGTTCAGCCTGTCTGCTCGACCATCGTTGTGATGAGCCACTCACCCTCGATCTGCTTCATCTGCAGCATCAGAGTGTTGGCGCCGGCGTTGATGGCGACAATGGCGGAGCCGCCCTGCTCCTGCACGGTGCCGACCGTGGCCTCGCCGGTGAACATGCCCGCGAGGGCTTCAAGCTTGTTGGCCTGATCCTCGCGCAGCTTGCGGACGATCTGACTGCGCTGGCCACTGGGGATGCTGTCCCAGTCATCGTTGTTTGCGCGCGCGTAGGTGTCGAACTCGAAGCCCGCCGCGACCGTATCGTACTCAGTGGCCTTCATCGCCTCGATGAAGCCTTCCGCGGTGGCCGTCGGCGTAGCACCCGCGATGGTCTCCTTGCCGCCACAGCCCGCGAAGAGCAGGCAGGCGAGAAGGGCGAGGGTGAGGATCGTGATTGTCCGCAACATGGCTCACTCCACCTTCAGTGCGCGCGCAACGTAGTAGACGCGGTTGCTGAACACGCCCGGCTCGTGGAAGCTGTACGCGTCGAAGACGTGCAGCGTCTCCATCCCCGCGCGCGCCAGCATCTCACGCACTTCGTCCTGCTCATACGCGCGCTCGTAGTGTGTCTCGCAGAACTCGGCCCGATCGCCGGGGCCGCGCCAGCGGAAGCGCATGTCCACCTTGCACAGCTTGCGCTCCTCGTCCCAGTGCGACTTCCAGCGGTACTCCAGCGGCTCGGTCGAGTTGACGTTGCTCTGCGTGAAGAGCCCGACGCGCAGCGCGCGGGCGGTGTTGAGGTCGAAGATCATCAGCCCGCCGGGGCGCAGCGCGTGCGAGACGCCCTCAAAGCAGCGTTGCAGGCCCTCGGCGTCGACGATATAGTTGAGGCTGTCGTAGAGCGAGACGACGAGGTCGAGGCAATCGGCGCGCAGCCCGAGGTGCGTGGCGTCCATCACTACCGCGGGCAGGCGCGGGCTGCGTTCGGCGCAACGCCGCACCATCTCCTCGGCGAGGTCGGCGCCGACGACGTCGTGCCCGCGGCGGATCAGCTCCGCGCCGACCTGCCCGGTGCCGCAGCACAGGTCGAGCACGTCATGCGGAGTCACGTTGAGCCGCCGCAGGATCGCCTCGACGTAGTCCACCCAGCTCTTGTAGGGCACCGGCGCCATCAGTTCGTCGTAGTACTCCGCGATCTCGGTGAATGCGTCCGTGCCTACAGGCGTGGGCGGCTCGTCGATCGACCCGTTCTTGGGCTCCAGCCCCAGCAGCTTCCGCAGGTTCATTCGACCGCCTCACCCGCGTCGGCCAGGAGCCCCAGCAGCGCCTCGGTGCAGGCCCGGCTCGCGGCGACCTTCGGCCCGAAGTGCGTCTCGATGACCACGAGGCCGCCGAAGTCGTCGGCGATCAGCGCGTCGATCAGCCCGCGCCAGTCCACTTCGCCCTCGCCGGGCGGCACGATGCGCCGCTTCTCCTCGGCATCGAACGCGTGGTCCTTGACGTGGACGTGCACGATGCGGTCGCCGAGCGCCTCGTAGCCCGCTCGGAAGTCCTCACGCCGGTAGGCGAGATGGTTGGCGGCGTCCCAGTTGGCGCCGCAGTTGGGGCGGTCTATCTCATCGAGCAACCGCGCGAGCGACTGCCCGGTGGCTGCGTAGCAGATCGGCTCATTCTCGATCGCAACGGTGATGCCGCGCTCGGCGGCGAGGTCGGCGGTCTGCTGGAAGTCGGCGACCAACTGCTCGGGCCAGACGTCCTCGGGGTCCTCGCGCTCGGGCCGCACCCACGGGAAGACCACCAGCACCGACGCGCCGAGGGCCTCAGCCATGTCGAGGCACTGCACGCGCAACTCGCCGCGATGCTGCTCGATCTCGGGGTCGGCCGGGCGCACCTTGAACAGTCCCGGTGAGATGGAGGGCACGTCGAGGCCGAAGCTCGCCGCGGCCTTGCCGACCTGCGCGATCTCGCCCGCGGACATGCCCTTCGGGGCGCGGGTGCCGTAGAACATGCGCAGCTCAAGGTGGGGGATGCTCCACTCGGCCGCCAGCTCTGCGGCGGTCATGGGATCGCGTGAGATCTCATCGGAGATGACTGATACCCGCATAGGGGGACGCCTTTCCGGCCGCGGCCAGCCGCCGCCGGAGCGGCGCCGACTACCGGCCCTCAATGTATTTCATCAGCACTATCATGCGTGGCAGTTCGGTGCGCACTGGCGCCTCGAACTTGCCCTCAGCCCAGGTGATGCGCAGCGCCAGCATCGTCTCGTTCAGGCGCTCTGCATCCGCCTGGGTGATGCGCACCGTGACGGGCACTTCGACGCTTTCCCCCGCGGGGACCGTGCCGACCTCGGTAAACGGCTCGCCGAACAGCTCGCCCTCGGGCGCGTCCTTGAGCCCGAGGCCCACCATGTGCGGCGTGTCGGCCAGAGAGATGCGCACGCCCGTCACCGGCTTGTTCGTGAGGTTGTCCAGCTTCACCTTCACGCTGAACTGCGAAGCGATGCCCGCCCCGTCCGGCGCGGTCAACTCGGCGTGCAGCGGGTAGACCTCCCACGAGTCGCGCAAGGTGCTGAACGCCGCCGCGCCCGCGAGCGCCCACTCCCGGCCGCTGTATCCGCCGAGGTTCGAGGGGTTCGCCGCGCGGTTGATGTCATGCCAGAACGCGCCCTGGGTGAAGCCGCCGTTGATGAACTGCCCGTGCGCGGTGACTATGCGGTCGTACATCTCCGCCGGCGCCGCCGGGTCCTTCATCTTCTGATGCCAGTAGAAGTCCACCTGGTCGCCGGGGATGATGTTCGCCTGACCCTCGTTGAGGTACCCGTGCCAGCTCTCGGTCAGCGTGTCGAACATCCCCCGGCTGTCAACCTGGTAGAGCATCGGCGCGAGCATCGTGATGCCCGCATCGGTGAACATCACCGGGTCCTGCCCGTGCTGCACGCCGTGCAGCCACGAGAGCACGAAAATCCACGTCGGCTTGGTGATGCCCGACTTGGCGATGATCTTCTGCACCACCGTGGCGCCCAGGTGCGCGCGCCACCAGTTCCACGACTCGAAGAAGTCCGGGTCCTGATGCGTGCGCCACTGCTCCTCGATCTTCACCGCGACGTAGCGCAGGCGCTGGGACTGGTTCATCGAGCCCCAGTTCTCCGGCAGTTCGACCGGCATCTCCTCGGCGAACGGATCGGCAAGCTCGTAGCCGCCCGATCCGGGGTTCGTGCGCATGTAGTCGAGCCCGGCCATGTCCACGTACTCGGACTCCTGCACCATCTTGAAGAAGCCCGCGAGGTGGTCGATCCGGCGCTCGTCGAGCAGGGACACGTAGTCCGTGCCCTTCGTCGCGCCGGTGCTGCGCGACACGTCCAGCGAGTAGTCGTAGTCGGGCTTGTGCTCGCGCTTCCCGTAGGTGGCGTAGGCGACGGCCCAGGTGCCGAACTTGAGTCCGCGCCGATGGGCCTCCTGCCCGAACTTGGGGATCGCGTCGAGGTTAATCTGCTTGAACGGGTGCTCCAGCGTCAGGGGGCCCTCGTCGCCGGGTTCGGTGAGCCCGCCGCGGAACCAGAGAGCGTCGGCGCCGACGTACTCGACCCAGTCGAAGAGCTTGCGCCAGTCGCCCGCGGCGCCGTCGGGGCTCTTGAAGCTCTCGCGGTAGTCGAATTCCCAGGTGGCCACGCACAGCCCCGGATCGAGCGCCGGCTTCTCCCGCGCCTGCAGCACGAAGGGAGCCTGCGAGATCGCCCACGTCTCCCCCTCGGGCTCGATCTCGCCCTCTTCATCCTCGAGGCGCGCGTCGGCCCACGACCACTCTGCGGGGTCGATCTGCATCTTCGCCTCGATCCGGTAGAGGCCCGGCTCGGGGTTCCAGCCAGGTGGCCAGTGCCCGACCCAGGCCTTCTGCGCGGTGTCCCAGTGCAGCTTCACCTGGTCGGGGAAGTGCCCGATCGTCTCCACGACCTCCCCATCGCGCGTGACGACGACATCGGGGGGCGCGTCGGACGTCGGGTTGCCTCGCGCATCGTTCACGCGCACGGTCACGGGGATCAGGTCGTAGCGCATGTACGCGGCCTGCTGCGTCTGCAACTCCAGGGGGAAGGCGGCCTTCGCCTGCTCTTCGGGGGGCTTCGGCTCGCGCGAGAACACCGCGCCGAGCACGCCTCGGAAGCCGAGCACGGCGATCGCCAGCGACGCCAGGACCATCAGCGCGCAGCAGCACATCGACCGCCGCTTCGCCTGCTCACGGTGTCGCCTGCCGGCGGGTGAAGCACCGCTGACTCGGATCCTCTGTTGCCCCATACTCGGCGGTAGGTCGAGCGTCGGTCGCATCGCTTCAATCCCTGGTGCGCCCTGCATCTGCCCCCGCTCCCCTCGACGTCCCGGCGGAAAGATGCCGTTACTCCGCCACGATCACCCACGAGACTTCGCGCCGCGGGCTCCCGTAGAAGTTGATGCGCAGGTTGTTCGCGCCCTCATTGAGCTCCGGTGAGATCGTCAGCATCCCGGTCTCGGAGTCGCCCTCGTACTTGATCGGGCTGCCGTTAACCGACATCTCCATCCCGTCGATCGGCACGTCATCGTCGGCCAGTCGCGCGGTGATGCCTGCGTCGGTGCTCAGCCGCTCGCCGACCGGCGGATCGATCTCCTCAAGATGCAGCTTCTCCTGCGACAGCCAGCCGCGGAAGGTCTTCAGCGAGTTCCCGTCCACCAGCATCTGCCGCGGGACGAACATCGCGTCGGTGGTCTGATCGGCGGGCCCGCGGTCGATCGTGAACGCGATCCGGTAGCCCGCGTCGCGCGCGTGCGCCGCGACGTCCGCATCGTAGAGGCCGTTGGGGTAGGCGAACGCGTCGCAGCCACCCTCGACCTCGGCCGCGATGCCCTCCCGCGCGTCCTCCAGCTCGGCAACGCACGTATCCGCGCTGACCCTCGTGAGCATTTCATGGGTGCAGGTGTGCGAGCCGATCTCCCAGCCCGCCGCCTCGAGCTCCCGCACCTGGTCCCACGAGAGCTTGCCGTCGCCGCCGACCGAGTCGGCGATCAGGAAGGCCGCACCGACGTAGCCGTGCGCGTCCATCGCGGGCTTGCTGACGGTCAGGATGCTCTCCGGGCCGTCGTCGAAGGTGATGCAGACAGCCTTCTCCGGCAGGTCGCCCTTGCCTTCGAGGTAGTCGGCGATCTGCGAGGGGAGGACCGTCTCGTAGCCATCGTCGGCGAGCGCCTGGAGCTGCTCCTTGAAGTCCCCGATCGCCAGCTCGTAGGTCGAGCCGCTCTCATCGGCGATGGAGTGGTAGCAGAGCGCCACAACTTTGCGGTCGGCGGTCGGCCCCGACGGGACCTCCGCGACGGCCTCGACGCTCTCACCCTCGCCTTCGGCCGCCGGATCGGGCTCGCTCCCGCAGCCGGCGAGGACCGCGATCAGCACGGCGGCTACAAGCAGGCACAGCGCACGCATTGTCTTCACAACCATTCGCCCAACCTCCACGTCCCCGCGTGCTGCGTCGGTTACTCCTCAAGCATTGCCGCGGTCTTCGCGAGCGCGTCGGCGAAGCCCTCGATGGCCTCGTCCACCTGTTCGGCCGAGATAATCAGCGGCGGCTCGAACCGGATGGTACCTGGGTCATTGAGTCCGTAGGCGGCCAGGATGTTCCGCCCGGCCAGCCCCGCGATCATCAGACCTGCGATGTCCTCGTGGCTGAACTGCACGCCGATGAGCAGCCCGATGCCGCGCACGGCCTCGATCATGCCGCCGTGTTCGGCGGCGATGCGCTCGAAGCCTGCCTTCATCTGCGCTCCGCGCTCGGCCGCCGCCGCACACAGATCATGTTCCTCGACGAAATCCAGTGCCGCGAGGCCCGCCGCGCAGGCCATCGGGTTCCCGCCGAAGGTCGAGGTATGCAGGTAGGGGTTCTCGTCGAAGATCGACCAGACCTCGGGCCGTGCGATGAACGCGCCCAGCGGCATGACGCCGCCGCCGAGGGCCTTGCCCATCGTCATGATGTCCGGGACGACGCCGTCGCGCTCGCACGCCCACATCACGCCCGTGCGCCCCATCCCCGACTGTATCTCGTCGAGGATCAGCAGCGCCCCGGTCGCGTCGCAGATCTCCCGCGTGCGTGTGAGGTAGCCGTCTGGCGGGATGATGATCCCCGCTTCGCCCTGGATCGGCTCGAGGATCACCGCGGCGGTGTCGTCGCCGACCGCGTCGGTCAGCGCGTCGGCATCGCCGTAGGGGATATGCTCGAAGCCGGGCACGAGGGGCTGGAATGGCGTGCGGTAGACTTCGCGTCCGGAGGCTGAGAGCGCGCCGAAGGTCTTGCCGTGGAAGCCGCCGATGGTGCTGACGAAGCCGGAGCGGCCGGTGCAGGCTCGGGCGGCCTTCAGCGCGCCCTCGACGGCCTCGGCGCCGGAGTTGCAGAAGAAGGTGTACTGCAGGTCGCCGGGCGTGACCTGCGCGAGGCGCTCGGCCAGCTCGGCCGCGACCGGGTCGAGGAGGATGTGGCTGGAGAGCGGCATCTCCTCGAGTTGCTCGCGCACGCGGGCGACGATCGCCTCGGGTCTGTGGCCCATGCTGAAGACGCCGGGGCCGCCGAAACAGTCGAGGTAGCGCGCGCCGTCGGAGGCGTAGACGTAGCAGCCCTCCGAACGGACCTCGACGCTCTCGAAGCCCATGAACTTGACGAGCGCTGCCATGCCGGGGTTGATGAAGCGCTCGTAGCGCTCGAAGGTGGTTTTCGCCAGGTCGCTGCTATTGCCGGTGACAGTCAAGTCGCGCACCCCGCCCGTAGATACGAAAATTGCCGCTCAGCCTCGGGAGGCGAGAGAGCGGCATGCGATGGACATGCACACAAAAGACCTGCGCCGTGCGGAGCTCCGCAACACTCCCGGCGCGGGAAAGTGGAGTCTGGTCGGGGCGGCCGGATTTGAACCGGCGACCTTTTGACCCCCAGTCAAACGCGCTGCCAAACTGCGCCACGCCCCGACCACTTGGGTTCCGACAGCCGTCGCCCGGCCGTCGGACTTCTATATTACCACATCTTTGAGGGATTTGCCAGCCCGGAATGCCGGCACGCGCCTCGCCGGAACGTCGATCTCCTCGCCAGTCTGCGGATTGCGCGCCTTCCTCGCCGCGCGATCCCGCACCTCGAAGGTGCCGAAGCCGGTGACTTGTACGCTCTGCCCCCGGCTGAGCGCGGTTGAGATCGTGCCGAGGAACGCCTCCAGCGCCCGCTCGGAGTCAGCCTTCGTCAACTGCGTCCGCTCCGCGATCTCCTCGACCACGTCCGTCTTGGTCATGTCGGCCATGATGGTACCCTCCCAGGGTTCCGTCTGCCTCCCGCTCGCTTCTGGGCACGTTCGACCGGCCGAATGCGGATTCCTTCCCCGTACCTTAAACGTGTCTGACATTCGTGCCGGTGTGCGTCAGAATTCGGCGCGCAGCCCCCTCGTCATCAGCATCTCCGCGGCATCGCGCGGCCCCCGCCCCTCGAACAGCACCGCGTGCACCGCCTCCGCCACCGGGACCTCCACACCGAGCTCCGCCGCCAGTTCGGCCTCGGCCCGCGCGGTGAACACGCCCTCGGCCACCGCGTGCATCGTCGCCTGGATATGCTCGGGCGTCTCTCCCTGCGCCAGCCGCATGCCTGTGGTGTAGTTGCGGCTCAGCACGCTCGTGCAGGTGGTGACGAGGTCGCCCATGCCGGCGATGCCCGCGAAAGTCCTCGGATGCGCCCCCAGCGCGACGCCGAGGCGCTCCATCTCCGCGAGGCCACGCGTGATCAGCGCCGCGCGCGCGTTCGAGCCGTAGCCGAGGCCGTCGCTCATCCCCGCGCCGATCGCGATCACGTTCTTGAGCGCGCCACACAGCTCCACGCCGATGATGTCCGGGTTGCGGTACACCCGGAACTGCGGTGAGGAGAGCAGCCGCTGGGCCTCGTCCGAGCGTTCCTCGCTCGTGGAGGCAGCCACGCTCACCGCAGGATGGCCCTCATTGATCTCACGCGACAGGTTGGGGCCCGACAGCGCCACGATCTGCCCCTGCAGCAACTCGGGCCGCTCGCACAGCTCCTCGCAGAGCAGTTCGCTCATGCGCATTCCCGTCACGCGCTCGATCCCCTTCGTGGCCACGATTTGCAGCACGGAGGCGTCCACGTGCGGGGCGAGGTTGCGGGCGGTCTCGCGCAGCCACTGCGAGGGCACCACCCAGATGACCGCGCTCGCGCCCTCGAGCACCGTCGCTCCGTCGGAGGACGCGCGCACCACCGCGGGCAGCTCGAAGCCCGGAAGGTAGCTCACGTTCTCGCGATGCGCCTCGATCTCATCCGCCAACTCGTCGGTCACTGCCCAGAGGCGCACTGGGATGTCGCGCTGCCCCAGTATCCGGGCGAGCGTCGTTCCCCATGCGCCTGCGCCAATCACCGCCACCGGCTCTGTCCATACACTCATATGCTCACGCCTCTTCCGCGTCCGCCTCAGTCTCTTCAGGCGCGTCCGTGCCCTGCTTCTTGCTGCCGAAGCGGTTCTCCTCGCCCTTGAGCAGGCGCTCGATGTTCTCATGATGCCGGCCGATCAGGACCAGTGCCATCGCGGCCAGCGGCACAACGGCTTCGGGGGGCTGCGGGTTCAGCACGTAGAAGGCCACGGGCAGGGCCACTGCGCCGATAAGCGACGCCAGCGACACGATGCGCGTGGGCAGCACGACGACGAGCCAGGCTCCGAAGGCGATGGCGCCCGCAAGTGGGGAGAGCGCAAGGATCGTTCCGAGGCTGCTCGCGACGCCCTTGCCGCCCTTGAAGCCGATGAAGACCGAGAAGCAGTGGCCCAGCACCGTGAAGAGCGCGCCCATCGATAGCAGCCAGCCCTCCATGCCGAAGGCGCGGCAGAGCGCGACGCCCGCGACGCCCTTGAGCACATCGGCGACGAAGACCGCGATGCCGATCTTCGCACCGAACGCGCGCAGCACGTTGGTCGCGCCGATGTTCCCGCTGCCGACCCCGCGCACGTCCGTGCCGAGCAGCAGTCCGACCGTCAGCCCAATTGGGATCGCGCCGATCAGGTAGGCCAGCGCAAGTCCCAGGCCCTGCAGTCCGGTCACGGCAGTCACCTCTGTGTGGCCTCGCCTGCGTCAGCGCGGCTCGATCTTCATGCGAATGGGGACGCCGGTGAGGCCGAACTCCTGGCGCAGCTTGTTGCGCAGGTAGCGCTCGTAGGAGAAGTGGCACAGCGCCGGATCGTTGCTCTTGAATACGAACTCCGGCGGGCGGGTCCCGATCTGTGCGGCGTAGTATACCTTAAACGCCCGTGAGCCGCGAACCGGTGGCGTGTGCTGCTGCATCGCCCGCTGAACCGTGCGGTTCAGCTCACCGGTATCGATCCGCCGCGCAAACTGCTCCGCCACGTCCGCGGCGGTGTCGAGCAGCTCCTTGAGACCGTCGCCGGTGAGCGCCGACGTGAACACCAGCGGCGCGTGGTCGAGGTAGGGCATGTGGTAGCGCAGGATGCGCTCGAAATCCCGCTTGGTGGTCCGCTCCGCACGTCGCACCTGCGCCCCCGTAGCGTCCTCGTCAGGGGCCATCATTTCGTCGATGATGTCCCACTTGTTCGCCGCAAGGACGATCCCGCGGCCGGCCTTCTCAATCTCACCGCTGATCCGCTCGTCCTGCTTGGTGAGCCCCTCGGCGGCGTCGAGCACCAGCACGCCCACATCCGCCCGCTGCAGGGCGCGGATCGTGCGCAGCGAGGAGTAGTACTCGGTGCCCTCGGCGCGCTTGGCGCCCCTGCGCAGCCCGGCCGTGTCGATCAGCCGGAACGGCTCGCCCTCGTAATCCACGGCGATGTCCACGGCGTCGCGCGTGGTGCCGGGGATGTCGCTGACGATCACGCGCTCCTCACCCAGCATCGCGTTGACGATCGCGGACTTGCCCACGTTGGGCCGCCCGACGAGCGCGACTGCGGTCTCATCGGGCTGCCGCTCCACCGGGCCCATGTCGGGCAGCAGGCGCATGATCTCCTCGGTCACGCTCTGCAGGCCGTAGCCGGTGCGCGCGGAGATGCGGTGTGGCTCACCGATCCCCAGCGCCCAGAAGTCGTACAGGTCGTCGGCGGTGTTCTCCATCTTGTTGACGACGAGGATCACGGGCAGTCCGGTAGTGCGGACCACGTCCGCGACCCTGTAATCGGCGGTTGTGAGGCCATCGAGCCCGTCGGCCATGAGGATGAGTAGGTCGGCTTCCTCGAGTGCGGCGGCGGCCTGATCGGTGACCTCGTCGATGAGCGCATCGTTCTCGGCGCCGACGAGTCCGCCGGTGTCCACGAGGATGGCGATGCGCCCGCCGACGCCCACCTCGGCGTACAGGCGATCACGCGTGACGCCGGGCTGGTCGTGAACCACCGCAAGCTGGTGGCCGACGAGCCGGTTGAAGAGCGTGGACTTGCCCACGTTGGTGCGCCCGACGAGCGCTATGATTGGTGTTGGCATAGGTTCTCCGATGGGTCCCTTCCGCTATCGGTGCGACGGGCGCCTCGCCCGTCGGTGCCGGGGGAGATCCCTACCCCGCCGCCAATTTCTCCTTCACCATCGGCACGAGGCCGCCTGCCTCGACCAACTCGGCGGCGATGCCGCCCAGCGGCTGGAAGCTGAACTCC
>JALGSW010000124.1 GCA_029821635.1 Candidatus Zipacnadia bacterium | reverse complement strand
GCCCCCCAGCAACTGGCTGCCGAGAGAGCGCACGTGGGTGCTCGCGAGCCTGCTCTGGGACCCGGACGCGAGCGTGGATGCGCTGCTCGACGACTTCTTCCGGGCCGCCTACGGTCCCGCCGAGCGGCCGATGCGCGCGATCTATGACGCAATGGAGCACGCGCTGCTCGACGCGCCGGTGCCCTTCGCGGGCAAGTCGCGGCTGGCGGCCCCCTACCTGCTGCCCGCCGAGCGCTGGGTAACGATGCTCCGGCAGTTCGACGAGGCGCAGGCGCTTGCGGCGGGCGATGAGACGATCCTCGCGCGCATCGAGCAGACGAAGCGTGATCTGCAGGAGATCCGCGCGGTGGCGCGTAGCCTCGGCGATCGGCGGCTGATGGACGCGCCGCCCGTTGCGGAGGAGGACCGGCTCACCGCGCACGGGGAGCGGCTGCTGACGCAGCAGAACCTGCTGGCGAACGGCTCGTTCGAGCGGCGCGCGGACGCGCGCAGCCCCGACGACCGCGGCGACTGGTACCCGGCGAAGGAACGTGGCGTGTATGAGCTGGGGGTGACCGACGAGGTGGCCCTGCACGGGCGCTACTCGGCGTTCATGCGCTGCGAAGAGCGGGGCAAGTCGCGGTGGATACACCCGAAGTTCGCCGTGGACCCGGAGGGCATCTACGAGGTGAACGCGTGGTACATGACCACGCCGGACAGCTACTGGACGCTGCGCTTCGGGATCGAGGGCGGCGAGGGCTGCAGCGTACGCACGTGGAACACCAACACCGGCGGCGAGTGGCAGCATCTGCGCTTGACTGGCCTGACTCCCACCTCGGGGGAGATGGTCCTGTGGCTCGACAACTACGCCACCGGGACCGTCTACCTCGACGCGGTCAGCGTCACGCGGATGGATGCGGAGTGATGGACATGGCGACGATGATGACGGCGCCTCACCCCCCCGACCCCCCTCTCCCTGGCGGCGCAAACGGCGCGCCGCAAGCGGGAGAGGGGGGAGAACGGCGGACGGCGATCCGTCTGCGGGCTGCGATCGTGCTCGCCGCAGTGTTCCTCGCCACCGCCACCTGGGCGCAGGAGGCGCAGGTCCCGCTGCTGACCGTGCCGCACTCGGCTCAGGCGCCGGTGGTGGATGGCGCGCTCGGCGACGCCGCCTGGGAGGGCGCTGCCGGTTTCGCGGGGATGGCCCCGATCGGCGACGACTCGCTCTCGCCGGACCTCACGCGCGTGCGCGTGCTCTACACCGACGAGCGGCTCTACCTCGCGTGGGAGTGCCACTTCGCCCCGGAAGCAGAGCTGCAGGCCGTTGCGCGCGAGCGTGACACCGGCAAGCCGTGGCGCGAGGACTCGGTGGAGCTGTTCCTGCTGCCCGGCGAGCAGGCCACGCGCGAGTACTACCAGCTCATCGGCAACAGCGTCGGGAGCATCTACGATCTGCACGTCGGCCGCGCGCAGTGGAACGGCGCGTGGGAGTTCGCCACCACCACCGGCCAGGGCGTGTGGTATGCCGAGCTTTCTGTCCCGTTCGCGGACCTCGGGCGTGCGACGCCCGCGGATGGGGAGTTGTGGCGCGCGAACATCTGCCGCGACGTGCAGGCCGGGCGCAGCAGCAACGACTCGTGGGCGCCGCTCGCAGCCTCGTACATCGAACCGGACAACTTCGGCTGGCTGCGCTTCGAGACCGGTGGCGCTGCGCTGCGCGTCGAGGGCCTCGGCGACCCAGCCTACGGACGGCTGGCGGTCGGCGGAACGGCGCTCAACGCCGGTGAGCGCCCGGTCAACCTGACCGTGCAGGCGTGGATCGGCGCCGCGGGCACGAGTCTCACGGCGGCGGGGGAGGACTGGGCGCAGTTCGTCCAGGGGAAGATGGTGACCGCCAGTCAGAAGCTGCAGGCCCCGGCGGGTGGCTCGACGGACGTGCTGGTCGAGCGCGAGTTCAGCGATCGCGAGCTCAACGAGATACGCATCACCGCGACACTCGGCGACGGCACGGTCATCTACGCACAGCAGCTTCCGTTGGCGCTACGGGTGCCGCTGTCGGTGAGCCTGCAGCCGATCCCGATGCACAAGACGCTGATCGTGCGCGCGGAGAGTGGCATTGAGGGCATCGACCCGGCGGCGACGCAGGCCACCGTGGTCGCGACCGGCGAAAATGGCGCGGAGGTCGCGCGGACCGCTGCTCCGCTGGCGGCTCTCGCGCGCGGGCTGGCGCTCGACTACGCAGTCTGGCCCGAGGGCGCGTACGAGGTCGCGGTAACGGTGGCGGCCGAGGGCGAACACGTGGCGTCGGCGCCCTTCGAGGTGCTGCCCAAGCCCGAGTGGCTCGGGAAGGGCCTCGGGACAGCGCGCGTGGTGCTACCGCCCTTCGAGCCATTGGGCTACGAGGATGGCGCCGTCGAGTGCTGGGGGCGGCGCATGGAGTTCAACGAGAGCGGTCCGCTGCCCGCACAGATCACCAGCCAGGGGGAGCGGCTGCTGAGCGCGCGCTTCGGCGCCCCGATGCGGCTGGTGGCGACGATCGGCGGTCGCGAGAGCGTCTTCGAATCGAGCAGGCGGCCTCAGTTCCGCGAGCAGTCCGACGATCGCGCGGAGTTCCGCACCGTCGCCAGCGCCGGGCCGGGCGTACGGGCGAAGATCGACTGGTGGACGGAGTTCGACGGCTTCACCTGGGCCGACCTCACGCTCGACGCGCCCGCCGGCACGACGGTGGACTCGCTGGCGCTGGAGTTCGACGTGCCGCCCGACGTCGCGCAACTCATGCACGGCACTGCCGACCTGCGGCGAGGCGCGTTCAACGAGATCCTCGAGGTGGGGAAGAGCTACGACTACCCGTTCCTGCCGATGCTGTGGATCGGCAACCACGACCGCGGCCTGTGCTGGTTCACCGAGACGATGCAGGGCTGGGTGCCGGAGGTCTACTCCGAAGGCGTGGTGCAGGTGCGCGTTGATCGCGATGGCGGTCATGTGCGCATCAGCATCATCAACGAGCCGGTGCAGCTTGAGGGTGAGCGGAGTTGGGGCTTCGGGCTGCTCGCCTCGCCGGTGCGACCGCTGCCGGAGGGCTGGTCCACGTGGATGTGCGACAAGTGGCCGCCCGCGCGCAGCACGCTCGACTGGCAGGCGCTCGGGGCTAAGCCCGATGCCGGGATCATCTGGATGACCGACTACGGCCGCCACCTGACCGCGCCGCTGGACACGCCCGAGACGGTGGCCGACGTCGTGAAGCTCGGCGAGGAGTGGGGCGTGGACGTGATGCACTACATCGCCCCGGGCACGCATTCGATGGCCTTCGACACGCCGCAGCGCTACTTCGAGGAGTGGCGGATCGAGCCGCTGAGCGAGTTCTACATCCCGAACTTCGACGAGACCTACCCGCGACTATGCCTGAACTCGGGCTTGTGGGAGGACTACCTGCTCTTCGGGATCGACCGGCTGATCACCGACCTCGGGATGCGCGGGATCTACCACGATGGCGGCGCGCCCGCGACGTGCTCGAGCGAAGTCCACGGCTGCGGGTGGCGCGACGCGAACAACAAGCTGCGGCACATCCGCCCGATCCGCGCCTACCGCGAGTACCACAAGCGCCTGGCCACGCTCTTCTACCACGACCGTGGGATCGACGACTACGTGATCTACGATCACACCTCGGACATCTGCTGGCTGCCCGCGCTGACATTCTGCGACGCGCACCTCGATGCCGAGCAGTACAAGGGCCAGCGGCGCGCGGGTGTGCCCTATGCCGAGATCCTCAGCCCGACGGAGATCCGGCCCGAGTACGTCAGCACGCAGTGGGGCGTGATCACGGTCTTCCTGAACATCTGCGCGCGCGAGGGAGAGGAGGGTCGGGCATGTTCGGCGACCTTCCTCGCGTACTGCCTGCCCTACGGCATCCCCTTCTACCCGCGGCACATGTACCAGGAGTGGAATGAGCAGATCCAGGTGCTCTACAACGATTTCGACATCGACCGCGCGCAGTTCCACCCGTACTGGCGCGGTCTGCCGGGCATCACGACCGACGCGGACTTCGACGAGACGCCCGTGGGCACATGGACGCACCCGGACAAGGGCACGGTGCTGGCGGCGGGGAACATCACCGGTGAGGCGCGGACGGTGACGCTCACGCTCGACGCCGCGCCCGCCATCGAGCGCACGATCTGCAGCGACGTTGAGGTGGCGCTGGACGGCGGCACGCTGACGCTTGCGATGCCGCCGCACAGCTTCGCGCTGGTGTGGGTGAAGTAGCTGACTTCACGCAACACATGAAAAGGGAGGACGCACGATGAAGCTGTGCCTGCTGACCTTCAACCTGGGCAAGGACTTTGCGCTGGACGACCTGCTGGAAGTGTGCGACCGCTACGGCTACAAGGGCGTTGAGTGCCGCGCGCAGCTCAACCACGGACACGGTATCGAGCTGGAGACCACTCCGGCGCAGCGCGCCGAGATCAAGGCGAAGTTCGAGGCCGCGCGCGTGAACCTCGCGGGCATCTCCACCGGCTGCCGCTTCGAGTTCCTCGACCCCGCCGAGCGACAGGAGCAGATCGACATCGCCAAGCAGTTCATCGACCTGGCCGCCGAGGTCGGCGCGCCGCGCATCCGCGTCTTCGGCAACGCATTCCCCAAGGGCGCGGACAAGGACGAGGTCGTCGAGAATGTCGGCGCCGCGCTGCGTGAGATCGGCGAGCACGCCGAGGGGACCGGCGTGGACTGCAACCTGGAGATGCACGGGGACTTCTACCGCTGGCAGTACACGCTGCGCGCGGTCGAGCTGGCCGATCACGACAGCATCGGCATCGTCTACAACTGCGACGGGCGCGAGACCCGCTGGGGCCCCATCTCGACCTTCATCGAGCCGGTGGCGAAGTACCTGCGGCACGTGCACCTGCACGACATCGAGTCGCCGGACTACCCGTATCAGGACCTCTTCCGCATCCTGCGCAACATGGGCTACCACGAGTACGTCTCGCTTGAGGCCAGCCCGAGCAGCGATCCGGAGCGGGTGCTGGGCCTCTACGCGCGGCTCTTTGACTGCATGGTCGAGCTGGCGTAACGCACATGTCGTCAGCCGTTGACGTCGTTCGTAGGACAGGCTTTCCAGCCTGTCAGCCGTTGTCGTACGCTCTTGCTGCCTGGAAGGAGACGGTCCGAATGCGCACACTCACGATACTGACGACGCTCTTGATCGTGGCGACCGCGGGCTACGCGCAGGACAGCGCCGCCACGTTCTACGCGCCCTTTGATGAGCAGTTCGATGCTGCGATGGCGAAGGGCGGCGGTGAGGCGACCGTCG
Source organism: Candidatus Zipacnadia bacterium (assembly GCA_029821635.1). GTDB lineage: Bacteria > Armatimonadota > Zipacnadia > Zipacnadales > UBA5352 > UBA5352. Next base: position 9,149 of record JALGSW010000124.1, on the reverse strand, counting down.
AGGGTCAGCCGCGCTTCATCGAAGGGCGCGTCGGGCAGGCCGTCGTGGTCAGCAACGAGAACTGGCTGAGCTACCCGCTTGAGGGCAACCTGAACCCGTCGCAGGGCGCGATCGAGTTCTGGCTGATGCCCGTGGACTGGGTCGGCAACAATGAGACCGACAGCCACTTCTTCGTCGGCGCATCCGGCGGCGATCGCATCTACGTCTACAAGTTCGCGCGCTGGCGGCACTTCGTCGCGCACGTCGCGACCGACGACGCCTCCCACTACGTCTCAATCCACGACGTGCCGATCGCCCAGTGGCAGCCCGGCGAGTGGCACCACGCGGTCATCACCTGGGACCCGGCGAACGTGCGCATCTACCTCGACGGTGAGATGCGCGCGGAGGCGTCGATGCCCTCGCCGATCAACGACCTCGGCGACCGCATCTACGTCGGCAAGGACCTCGCGACGCCGCAGTTCGCGGTGGGGGAGACGGCCATCGATGAGCTGCGCATCTACCCGCGCGCGCTCTTCCCCGAGGAGGTCGCGCGGGCCTACCAGCGCGCGGATAACCCCGCGCTGGCCCAGCAGCCCTACTCCGACCTCACCGTCCTCTACACCGGCTACCCGAGCGAGCATCGCGCGCAGATGAGCTTCGTCGCGACCGAGACCGTGCCCGAGGGCGGCGCGGCTACGCTAATCTTCCGCGACCCGGCCACCGGCGCCACGCCCATCGAGCGCGGGCTGCCCGTCAGCGAAGCCGGGACGCCCGAGCCGATCGAGTTGGACACCTCACCGCTCACCCCCGCCGACTACGACGTGATCGTGCGCATCACCGACGCGGATGGCGCGGTCGTGCTGGAGAAGTCGAAGAAGCTGTGGGTGCGCGACGACTTCTGGAAGCGCGAGCCGCAGGGCATCGCGACGGAGGTCCCCGAGCCGTGGACGCCCGTGGAGGTCGGCGGGCTGACCGTGAAGACGTGGAATCGCGTCTACCGCATGGGCCGGGGCATGATCCAGAGCATGACCACCGAGGGCGAGCAGATCCTCGCGCGCCCGGTGGGCCTCTATGCGACCGCCGGCGGCGCCGCGCTGCGGCATACGAAGGACTGGACGCTGGTCGAGGAGACGCCGCTGCAGGCCGCCTACGAGTCGGAGTTGGCCCTTGGCGACGCGCGCATCGCGCAGAAGCTCACGATCGAGTTCGACGGCTTCATGCGCCTCGACGCCACCGTCCCGGCAGGCACGTCGCTCGATGACCTGCGGTTGGAGGTGCCGATGCGCGAGCAGTTCGCCGGGTACCGGCGCACCAGCAGTCAGCGGGAGAAGTACTTCGACTCGGGCGCGTTTGCGCCGGGCACCTGGCCCGCCGCGGAGTGCTACGACTTCTGGATGGGCACCGAGGACTTCGGCGTCAACGTGATCCTCGAGGGCGCGAAGGGTTGGCCGACGGAGGCCGATGAGACGCAGCTCGAACTGACGAAGGCCGACGGCGAGGCGCTCTGGGTCGCGCACGTCGCTCGCGAGCCGGTGACGCTGCAGCAGCCACTTGAGCTGAGCTTCGGCATCATGGCCACGCCCGTGCGGCCGATGGATGAGGGCTGGCGCGAGGACTGGCGCGTCGCGCCGGAGGTCGGGATCGATCCGCGCCCGGAGATGGCCGAGGAGTTCGGCGCGAACTACGCGATCAACTGGTGGTCGGACCACCCGGCCACGCCGAGGTGGTTCGCGTTCCCCGAGCCGAAGGACCCGGAGGTCTTCCAGGCACTGGTCGATGACTACCACGCGCGCGGGATCAAGGTGCTGGTTTACGAGAACCTGAGCACGGTCTCGCCGAACGTGCCCGAGGCGGTCCTCTACTCGGGCGAGTGGTTCGAGCAGCCGACGCCGGTCGCGCTGATGGGCGCCGACGAGGAGCCGCGGCCGGAACGCTGGCTGCGCATCTGGGAGAAGACTCCTGACTGGGCGGACTTCATCATCGGCGCCGAGGCGAAGGCGATCGACGACTACGGTGTGGACGGCTGGTACTTCGATTGCGCGATCCCCTACGGGATGAACGGCCTGCACCCGGTCTTCGAGTACCGCGAGCTGTGCAAGCGCGCGTATGTGGCGCTGAAGACCCGTAACCCCGAGGGCAAGATCATCACGCACATGTCCGGGCACTACACCGGCGCGTTCCTGTCCTTCTCCGACGCGATGCTGCAGGGCGAGCAGTATCGCTGGCCGCTGCCCGAGTGGAAAGTGGCGGGCGACTACACGGAGGTGCTGCAGCTCGACTACGCCCGGACCGAGCTGACGGGCCATAACCTCGGCGTCGTCCCGGTCTTCCTGCCGGAGTTCCCGGGTGGTGAGGGCAGCGGCGCGCGCAATGAGCGTAACTCGCGGCATCTGATCGCGGCCACGCGCCTGCACGACATGAACGTCTGGCCGATCTGGACGGCCAGAGCGCCCTTCAAGGAGCTCTGGCAGGCACAGGATCGCTTCGGGATCGGCGAGCCGGACGTGGCGTTCATCGGCTACTGGGAAGCGCAGCTCGCTGAGACCGGCAGCGACGAGGTGCTCGTGAGCGCCTACACTCGCGAGGGCAGGGCGCTGCTGGTTGTGAGCAACTTCCTCGGCCACGAGGACCGCACGGTGACGGTGACGCCGAACCTCGGCCTGCTGGGCCTTGAGGGCGACGTCGCGGCGCAGGACCTGCTCAGCGGCGAGCCGATCGCGCTGGACGCGGGCGCGATGAGCCTCGATCTGCCCGAGGGACAGGCGCGGCTGGTGATGATCGAGGAGCGGTAGGCGGACGGCAACGACTACCGCGCGCCCAGCGCCTCCCGCAACGCCACGATCTGCTCGGCGGTCGTGCGGCGCATGCGCTCGAAGTCGGCGCCCGAGAGGTCGTTCGCGAGCTTTGAGACCACCGGGTAGTTCGTGAAGTCCGGGCTGGTGACGTCCTGCACCTCATCCGAGGTCGGCATCAGCCCGCGCAGTTCCTCCAGCCACGCCTCGGCCTCGGTGCAGGCGACGTCGCGCTCGTGCGCCTGCGCGACGAGGTCCTCAAGCATACACGCGTACCAGCAGTCCTGCGCGCCGAGGCGGAAGCCCTCCCAGTTGCGCGTGGCGATCGGTGTCACGAAGTCCATCGGCGACATGACCGAGTAGGCCATGTTGTGCACGAAGGGCAGCGGGTAGGTGCGCATGGTGCGGTAGCGGTAGGGGCAGTGCACCGTCAGCGGGCTGGTCCAGAAGTAGGTCGAGTTGATGATCCGCGACCACTCCGCGACGAACCAGACGCGGTGGGGATTGTAGTAGAACCAGCCCTCGTCGCCCGCTGCCGCGAGTTCCTCCCCGAGTGCCTCCCACGAGCCGCCCGCCTGGATGTAGAGGTCGAGCGCGTGGCCGTTGTAGCAGCGCAGGTCCATCCACGGATCGAGCTGCGCGGTGGCTCCGGGCACGTAGTCCTGCGGCAGCGTGTGCATCGTGATGTAGATGCGCTGGTCAGGGAACTGGCGGATCGGCCGCGCGACGTTGATGAACACGTAGCGGCGGCTCTCTCCCATCACCTCGTCCATGTGGGTGAGGACGATCTCGAACTCGGGATACGCCGCGCGCAGCGGATCGAGGCCGCGGATCGCCCGCTCCACGGCGCCTTCGTAGGCCTCATCGGCGATCAGCGACTCGCCGCGCGTCCCCTGCTCCACGTCCTCGTGACCGAGCAGCCGCGCGAGCTGCTGGAAGCCGTCCTTGACCACGATCTCACCGTGGAAGCCGAACTCATCCAGCAGCCCCAGCCCCTCGGCAAGCTGATCGTGCGACGTGACGACCTCACCATCGACCAGCTCGTGCGTGAGCGCCAGGTAGCTGAAGAGCCGCGTGACGTGGTGGTCGCGCAGGTCCTGCAGCTCCGCACGCACGCGCTCGCGCACCAGCGGATCGAGGTCCATCTGGTAGTACATGCCGAACGCCTTGCGCTCCGACGGCTCCAGTGTGAAGGGCAGCACCTCGACGCGCAGCGGGACGCTCGTGGCCTCCCCGCCCTCGCAGGCGATCGCGACGGAGCCCTCGTAGAGGCCCGGCGCGGCGCCGTCGGGGACATGGACGGTGATCGCGGCTTCCTTGAAGTGCCCGGCGGGGAGGTCGATCGGGTTCGCTGGGTCGAGCAGCGTGGCGGCGGGCCGGCGCTCCTCATCGCCCACGCGCGGGCGGGGCTTCTGCATCGCGCGGCGGTTGAGGCGCACCTGCACCTGATCGGCGGCGATGCTCGCGCCGCCGGGGCCGGTCAGGGCGCTCGGCGCGAAGGTGAGGTCGGTCAGGTCGCTCGTGGCATACACGGTGAGTCCGACGGTCTGCCACTCGCCCGCGGCGGCGAACGTGCTCAGTTCAGGCGCCTCGGGCAGCTCCTCCGGGCGCGCGGCCGGGTCGAGCTCATCAACGTAGTGCTTCGGCACAAGGTGGTAGCCGCGCGCGGCGGCGGGCAGCTCAAATGCGTAGCGGTCAAGGTCGGTCACGGGCGGCGGCATCGTCATCCCGGTCTCCGGCGCACCCAGCTCGGGGGCCGCGATCGGCGCGCTGAGGTCGAACGGCGCCTGCGCGCGCGTCCTGCGGATCGACCAGATCGCCAGCTCGTCGATCGCCCCGTCCCAGCCGTTGCCGATGATGAGCGCGGCCGGGTTGATGCGCGGGGGGATCGCACCGTCCTCCTCGCCGACCAGCTCGCCGTCGATGAAGAACGCGATCTTCCCGTCGCCCCACGTGGTCGCGAGATGATGCCACTGCCCGGCCTGCCAGTCGGAGATGTCGCGCTCTACGCGCGTGTAAGTCCCCTCGCCCGCGCCCCCGGTGGCCGCACCGAGCTGTCCGTTGGCGAGCTTGTTGATGTTGAGGTAGTTGCCCTGCTCGACGCGCGCGCCGAAGAGCGAGTGCACGAGGCCGTCATCGCCGTCCCAGTCGGGCCGCACCCACATCTCCACGGTGCCCTGATCGTTGCGGAAGTTGCCGTCATCCGCGACGACGCTCAATGATGCGCGGCCTGAGAGCTGCACCGCGCGCCCAAACTTGCCCTCGACCAGTGGCAGCAGCGGGTTGAAGGCCATCGGCGCGCGCCTGCCCGCGGCCCAACTCGCCGCACTGTGCTCATCAAAGTGCGCGCAGTAGAGCAGGCCCTCGGGCACATCGTTCTGGGCGCACAGCGGCACAAGTGACAGGAAGCTGGCCAACGCGGCTGCTGTCGCGATGAGGCGCATGAGCAGGTCACTCCCCGGCGCTCAATCTCGATGGCTCGAACAGGATGTGCTTCGGGCAGACTACCAGGCGACCGCCTCATGCGCGTATGGCGCCAACTCGATCTGCCGAGCCTCGTCCGCGATGGTGACCGTCACGGGCTTCAGCTCATCCGCGAAGTTCAGCAGAAGCACGAGGGTCTTCCCATCGCGCTCGAAGGCCGCCCAGTCGCTGACGGGGATGCCCGCCACCGCGACCTTCGCGTCGCAGCGCTGCTCCTCGCGCAGCCAGTCCTCGTACCTGGCGATCAGCGCGGTGGCTTCGGAGGTCGCGTAGAACGAGCCGCCCTCCATCGGCGCGAGGTGCCAGATCAACACGCCCGTGCAGCCGCTCTGCACGAACTTGCGCAGCAGCCGGTTGCACCACGTGCGCATGTCCGGCGTCGGGCGCGAGTCGTCGCGGTGGGTGAGATACCACATCTCCCCGCCCATGAACGGCTTGCCCGCCATCGCCGCCAGCGTGGCGCGCACGGACTCCTCCGAGCCGCCGTAGCCCGCGATGGCCATGTCGATGTTCGGCTGCATCAGCGCCCAGTCCACGCCGTAGTGCTCCTTCGTGCGCGTTGACTGGTAGCCCGAGTACACCGAGAACTCCAGCGCGGGATCGACGGAGTGCACGGCCTCCTGCAGGATCGCCGCGGCGGCCGCATTCTGCGCGCAGCGGAAGTCCACCCAGCGGTCGCGGAACTCGGCGAGCAGCGTCTCCGGCGTCAGCTCCGCGTCGTCCGGCACGTCGTCGCGCTCGCGGAAGGCCGCCAGGCAGCGCTCGCAGACGCAGAATGTGGGCGGATCGACCACGGGCTGCTCGAGGTCCCAGTTGACGTTCGCGCAATCCTCCGCCGCGACCGATGCGCGCACCCAGTCGCGGAGCATCGCCCGCACCTCGACGGCCTCGTCGGAGAGCAGCCAGGTGGGGCAGAAGAAGTTAGCTTCGCGGTTGCCGCCGAAGCTGAAGGCACGCAGCTCGGGGTGTGCGTCGGCGTACTCGCGCATCGCCTCGCCGACCGGGTTCCAGCCGCCCCACGGCAGGTGGTAGACCACCTGCAGGCCGCGCGGGAGGAGGGCCTGGGCGACGTTCGTGGTGGAGTTCCCCCACACCCACGTCATGCCCGAGGCCCAGGTATTGTCCGCCCACGTCTGCACGACTTCGGGCGCTGTGACGCCGCGCGTGCCGTAGCAGGGCGTGATGCGCGCGCGCTCGGGCCGGACGTCGGCCAGCGGCGGCAGGACCTCGACGCTGCTGCGCCGGGGTATCTCCGTGACGGCGCCATCGAGCGTCTGGAACGCGGTGTACATCGGCAGCGACCCCTCCGCGACGCCCTCGGGGGCCTCGAAGAGCAGACCGAATGTCGGCTTCGCTGTCGGCGAGACGAGGTTCTCGCACTTCACGTCCATCTCGACCACGTACTGCTCGCCGGCCACGACGGGCGTGATCTCCTCCTTGTCCACCCACAGCGCGTTCTGCTTGTCCGCGTCCTTCGGCTCGTTGACCATCTTGACGCAGATCGAGCCGTCCGGGCCCTCGGGCTTGAGCTTGTAGTTGCTGCCCCACTCGGGCTCGTCGAAGGTGCCCATCTTAAGCAGGTTCTCGTCACTGTCGGCGCGGCGGAAGACGAGGTTGTCCACCCAGAACGTTCCGGTGATGCCGCGGCCCTGCCACTTGATGATGAGCGGATGGACGCTGAATGCGTTATCCGGTGCGGTCACGGTCATCGACATGTGCCGCCAGTCGTGCGTGCCGCCGGAGGTGAGGCTGGGCTCGTAGGCGGTGGTGGTGTTCTGCTCGCCGGCCCAGCGCAGGGAGACCTCCATCCCCTGGCCCGGCAGCGCCTCGTAGTCCACGTTGTAGCGCGTCATATCCACACCGGCATCCGTCCACGTGTCTGCCGAGGAAACGGTTGGCACGCCTCCGTCGGCCTCGACGCCGCGGAGCTGCAGGCTGGAGGGGGCGTCCACGACCATTCGGTAGCCGGCGCTCGGCACGCCCTCGGGGATGTGCGCGTAGAGGCGCATGAGCTGCCGCGAGCCTCGCGGCACGAAGAACGTGTCCATCTTCGGGAAGAGTTGCGGCTTCGGCTCACCGGCGTAGAGGCCGCAGAGCAGCCACTGCTGCCGCGCGCCCTCGAGCCACGCCGGCTCGTCCACGAGCACCCATCCGTCGCCGGGGAGCTGCTCGGCCCACGTGCCGCCGGGATCGTCCGTGCGCTGCAGCCAGCGTACCGGCAGCGGGCGTCCAGAGGTGCTCAGTTCAGGGGTGATCGAGGGCTCGCCGCGTCTCGCGGTCGCGCGCAAAGCCAGCACGTTCAGGCCGGGCTGCAGATCAAGCTCGACCGCCTCGCCGACGGTCAGGTCTTCGCCGTTGAGCCACGCTCTAGCGGAGGCATTGCGCAGCGCAACCGTCAGTGTCGTCGCCTCGGCCTCAACCAGCAGCGGGATCGCGACCGAGCGCTGGACGAGCGTGCCGGCGTCGGACAGCTCCCACGTGACCGCCACGCGGCCCACGTCCGCCGCGCCCTCGGGCAGCGGGACCTGCAGCGACTGCCGGCCCGCGCCTGCGGCGGAACGCTCGGCGGTGGCTTCACCGGCCGCAACTGTGACGGCCAGCGAGGGGGCGTCGCCGGCGATGGTGGCGTCGAGCGTCACGGCCTCACCGGCCACCTGGACGCCCACCTCCGCGATGGCGGGGCCGGACTGCGCGAAGCGGACGTCGCCGAACTCCGCGGGCTGATGGAATGCGCCCTGCAGGCCGCTCCACGTGGACGATTCCGGGACCGCCGTGCGGTCGCGGCAGAAGTTCATGCGCCACGCGCCCTCGGGGGTCCCGCCGATACTTCCCACGCCGATCGCCAGTTCGAAGCTGTAGCTGCTCGCGCCGCGCTTCGCGGCGACCTCGCAGTCGCCGTCCCAGGTGCTGTCCATGGCCTTGCTGTCGAAGAGCGTGCCGAGGGAGTTCACCGCGAACTGGTAGTAGTCGGCGTCGCCGGGCTGGACGAAGATCTCCACGCAGTCGTCGCGGAAGACGCGACCGTCGCGTTCGGTGATTTCGGCCTTGACCGTGTCGAGCATGTTCAGGCGTGGGTCGAGGTTCGGCTCCATCGCCTCGATCGCGATGTACACGCGCCGGTCATCGAAGCACACACGCGCGACCGTCTGCGCCTCGGGCAGCACATCGCGGCCCCACAGCACGAAGTGCGAGGTCGGCGAAGCCGCCTGCCAGCAGGCATCGGAGAGGTCGCCGTCGATTGCGGGCGGCGTCTCCGCGCGGTAGGCGGTCAGCAGCGGGCGTCCGTAGGCGGTCGCGCAGCAGGCCAGCAGAGCGGCGAACAGGGCGATCTTGCGCATGGCACAGGCTCCTTCGCACACAGTGCATCGAGTTACAGGCAATCTTCTCCGTGGAGGCAGCGTGGGCCTCCGCGAGGAACGGGGTGATGGTGCACTCCAGACGACCGATGGGAGCGATGGCGCGATGAGTGCCCGAATGGTGGCGGCGTTGCTGGCGGCCGTAGCGGTCCCGTGTGCGGTGCATGCCGACGCGCAGGCGGTGCACGCGCTGCTGCAGCGGGCCCCGCTGACGGCCACCATGCACGCGGGCGAGGTCGCTATCTACGTGCCGAACCTCGACCTGCTCACCGGCTCAGCGGACGAGCTGGTCGCGGAGGTAACGCTGGTCCGTGCGGACGGCGAGGACCGCTGCGCGATCGATCTGCGCGCGCCGTGGCAGACGCCCGCGATCGTGCTGCGGACGCCGCCGGGCGCGCAGTACCAGCAGGCGCTCGTGATCATCCGCGCGGACGGTGAGGTGGCCGGGGAGTTTGCGCTGGATCTCGCGACGCCGGCCGCGCCTGCCGATGCCCTGCCGCTGTCGGGCGAGGTCGCGTACATCGAGCCGGGCATGGCG
>JALGSW010000009.1 GCA_029821635.1 Candidatus Zipacnadia bacterium | reverse complement strand
TCATAGCCATGGGCGATAAGCCGCTCGATGTACTCCGGGTGCTCGAACTGCGTGGCGGCGCCGAGCCACCGGGCGGCCTCTTCGTAGTCGCGGATCTTGTCGAAGTAGGTCCAGCCCAGCTCGAAGTACAGGTCGTAGCGGTCCGGGTTCCAGGAGATGCCCTCTTTGAGCACGTCCACGCCCATCTGGAGCATCCTCGCCTGTTCCTCCGGATCGTCGGTTTCGACGTAGAGGTTGTAGGCGCAGTGCCAGGCGGTGATGCGCCACGGCTGGAGCCAGTGCGGGTCGAGCAGTGTGGTCATGCGCATCAGGTAGAGGGCGTCCCAGTAGGTGCCCTCGCCCGAGTGCCACATCGTGTGCGTCTTCATCCACAGCATCGACGCGGCGACTTCGCGGAAACCTCCGAGCATGGCGCCCACGATGACTCCGGTCATGGCCGGGGCATCATACTGGAGGATCTTGGTGACCTGCGTAGGCCGCGCGTAGCCGCGGATCAGCCGCTCCGTCCTGAGCGTTCCGTAGAGCGGCTGCAGGCCGGTAAGCAGGCCCGCGAGCACAATGACGGCAATGATCCTTTTCGTTATTTGGCTCATCATATCACTCTGTGTGACCGTTCTTGGGCCCGCGCGGCTTTGCCGACGGGCCGCTGCGCGGTGCTACACCTCACGCTGGCTGAAGAACAGGTAGCCGAGCGCGAGCACAATGCTCACATAGACGACCGCCATCCCCACCGTCATGGTCACGTAGGGGAACCAGACGACCGGGACATCAGTAAGGATCGCTTCGCGGACATCGAAGACCTCGAAGTGTGGCAGGATGCGGTAGATCGTGCCGAGCACGATCCGGGCGACCGGGGAAGCGGTCTGATCCGGGTCGGCGAGCGCTCCGAAGAACTCGCTCATCTGGCCCACGAAGTACACGAAGAACGTGAAGATCGCGGCCAGGATCCAGGAGAAGACGACGGAGGCGACGACGGCAATGCCCATCACGATGGCCAGCTCGAAGAAGGTCAGCACGATGGCCTTCGCGATGTTGCCGTACATGAACTCCATCGAGTACTGTGAGCCCGTTTCTTCGGTCATCGTGGCGAACTGTGGGGCCTTGAGGGCGAAGACCACGTAGAAGGTCGCGCCCATCAGCGCCACGTTGCTGATAACCGTGGCGAGGCCGCCGAGGTACTTGCCCAGCAGGAACTGCGTGCGCGTCACGGGCTTCGACAGTAGCGTGTAGATCGTGCGCTTCTCGATCTCATCGGGGATCAGCCTGGTGCCCAGGAAGACCGCGATGAGCATGCCGAAGAAGCGGATTGAGCCGAGGCCCACGTCGATAAGCATCTTCAGCTCAGCGCCCGGCTGCAGGTAGGTGAAGACCCAGGACGAGCCGATGATCAGGATGGCGAAGACCAGGATCCCGTTCAGGAACCGCTTGCGCCACCCCTCGTAGTAGGTGGCTTTAGCCACTCTGAAGATCGGTCGCATCGGTGGACTCCTCTCCAACTGCTTCGATGAACACTTCCTCGAGCGTGCGGCGGTCGGGGCCGACGGTGAGCAGACGCGCGCCCGCGTCCTCAAGCATCGTCGCCGCTTCGAATGCCTGCGCGCGGTCGTCGAAGAGCGCGCGGCAGGTGTCGTCGAGCCACATGAGCTTCTGAGCCCGCTCCGTCAGCGTCGCGAGCGTTGCGTCGTCGATCTCTCGCACCTCGACACGGTACTGCGCCTCATCGCTCTTGAGCAGCTCCTCAATAGAACCGCGGGTGATGAGCTCCCCGCGGGCGAGGATCACGATGTTGTCGCAGATCGGCTCCATCTCCTTGAGCAGGTGCGAGCAGAGGAAGACGGTCTTGCCCCTGTCGCGCAGCTCGAGGATGACTTCGCGGATGTCCTTCGCGCCGATGGGGTCGAGCCCGGACGTGGGCTCGTCGAAGAAGAGCAGGTCGGGATCGTTGATCAGCGCCTGAGCGACACCAACGCGCTGGCGCATGCCGCGAGAGTAGTTGGCGACGCGGTACTCGCGCCGGTCCCACATGTCCACGAGCTCGAGCAGTTCCTGAATGCGCTTCTCGAGCGGGGGGCCGCCGAGACCGAAGAGCGTCCCATACATGCGAAGCAGTTCCGGGGCGTTCAGGTGCTCGTAGAAGTACGGGCCCTCAGGCAGGTAACCGACCCGCGCCTTGTAGGAGGTGCTGCTGATCGACTCGCCGAGCACCTCCGCGGTCCCGGAGGTGGGGAAGATCAGGCCGAGCAGGAGCTTGAGCGTTGTCGTCTTCCCTGAGCCGTTCGGTCCTGCGAGGCCGAAGACCTGTCCCTCTTCGACCTCGAGGCTGAGGTTGTGTATGCCCATGTTCTGGCGGCCCCAGCCTACGTCGTAGATCTTTGTCAGGTTCTCTGTGCGAATGGCAAGAGCTATGTCTGCCACCTCCCAGACGCGCTGCGAACGCATCGTGGCTGCACCGCCTGCAAACGTGCCCCGCGGGCGGTTGTGTTCCGACTTCACAGCCTTCAACGTTCATGAAGGCCCCCGATGTTCCCGGAGTCAGATTTTCTCCTTCGTGCGTCCGCAATCCGGGTGGCGCGTGGGGGAGGAGACCGCCTCCCGCGCGGTGAATTGCTCACCCGCGTGCCGCAGTGGCTCTCGATCGGTCGGAGGGAACGGTCCGTGGAGCACAATCTCGGCCGCGCGCCGGGCCCGTCCTGTCGGTTGGGGGGATGGGGGGCGCCGCGGTCTGCATTCACTCTCGTGGAGATGATCGTCGTCATGGCGATCATTCTGCTTCTCTCGGCCATGCTCTTCCCGGTCCTCGAGACCGCGTTGGGCAAGGCCGAAGGGTCGTCATGCATCAGCAACCTGCGCAGCCTCGGCATGGCGTCACGGATGTACTGCGATGACTACGATGAGCGAATCGTGCCCGCGATGTTGCCCCACCCGCTCAACCGGCAGATATGCTGGGACATGACGCTACAGACCTATCTGAACAACCTGGGGCTGCTGCTGTGCCCGACCGACGAGTATCCGCGGCAGGTTCCGGGCACGCTGTGCGCCCCGCACAGCTACGGGATCAACCTGGAGCTGGCGGAGGTCGGCGGGTACATGGGCTCGTCACTCACTCTGTCTGGGATCGAGGACCCCGTGGGGACGATCCTGTTCTGCGAGCTGGCCGGGCAGCGGTTCTGCACGCACGGCGTCAACCACGATGACACCGGGCTCGAACGCGTCGCCATCGACAGGCACGGGAACGGCTCGCACTACACCTTCGTAGACGGCCACACGAAGTGGCTGCGGCCTGAGGCGACCGAGCAGCCCGAGCTGCTCTGGGATCCGTGAGAGCCCTCGCCCGGACCCGATGAGGAGAGATCCGATGCTCGTCCTGAGTCTGATCGTGCTGCTTAACCTCGCGCCGGCGCCCGCCTCGGCGGACCCGGAGGGCATCGGCCCCTTCGAGCCGGACGAGCACACGCTGCTGCTCGCGCACTTCGACACGGGCATTGCCGCCGACTTCGCGGCCATCGATCCGCGGGCGGAGGGCCGAGCGCGGACCGGCGAGGGCCTCTTCGGCGGCGCGATCAAAGCCGCCAGGGGCTGGATGACGCCCGACCTCACCGTGGCCGACCTCGAGCTGTTCCCGCTCTTCGTGCCGGTGACGTACGCGCGCGACGACCTCAACCCGCGCTCCGGCTGCCTGGAGATGTTCGTGAACTTCGAGGACGTGACCGAGCCCGAGTACTTCCGCCGCGTGATGACCTGGGAGTCAGGCGTATACTACGGCACCGGCTACGTGATCTTCGCGCTGCGCCCCGTTGAGGAGCGCACGCTGCAGCTCATCGTTAAGAGCCCCGACGGCGAGGAGGCCAGCCTCACCGCGCCCTACCCCTACGAGTGGGACGGCCAGTGGCACCACATCGGGATGCAGTGGGACGCGCAGAATTACGCGCTGATTATCGACGGCACTATCGTCGCGCAGGGGCCCGCGCTGGCCGGCGGCATGCCTGCACCGGACACACGCATCGCCATCGGCGCCCACGAGCGCGGTGTGAACGTCGCCGAGGCGCTGATAGACGAACTGCGCATCTCCGATGTGCCACGCTACTCCGACTGAGGTGCACCCGGAGGCATTCATGCGGATATTCTTTCGCACATTCATTGCGATCGCCGCCGTGTCAGTACTTGTGACACCGGCGGCGGCGCAATTGGAGGTCACAGGCGGCACCGTCGCTTTCTCCGTCGGGATCACCGAGGGCGTGGACGCCGCGCGCGTCGCGATCGAGTGGCAGAAGGACGGTCGCACCTGGCGCGGGACAGGCGCGCGCGGCCTTACGGTCGCCATCGAGCAGACCCCCTTCGAGGAGGGCCGCGTGGAGCTGCGCGTGAGCCTGCGCAACACCGGCGACGAGCGGCGGCGGCTGGAGTTCGCCACGCTGGTAGCGCCCGAGCTCGATGACGCGACCGCGCGCTACTGGGACGGCGGCTTCGCGGACGCCCGGCCGATCGCGGGCCCGCAGGAGACCGACGAGCCGCGAGAGCGCGGGGCGTGGCCGCTCTCGGCCGTTGGCGACGCCTCGGGCGCAACCTTCATGGGCGTCACGCCCGACACTCTCATCAGCTTTGGCGAGCCGACCTTCGTGTACGCCCCCGATGGCGAGTCGCGCTACCGGTTCGCGGTGCGTTCGGTGGTCGATCCGGGGCAGGAGGAACGCTTCGGCCTGATCGTCGGCACCACCACCAATGTGCGCTGGGGCTTCCTCAACGCAGTCTGGCAGGCCTACCACGACGCGTTCCCGCAACACGCCGCGCCCGCCGAGGGCGCGCCTGACGCGATCTGGGGCACCTCGGCTCAGTATCACGCGTGGTGGCAGGGCATCGACCGCGAGGAATTGCGCCGTCTCGGATGCACCTGGGACTGGTGCTACGCGCCCTTCAAGCGCTCCGGGGACTTCTGGGGCCGTGACGAGGAATGGACCTACGAGCCCCTTGGGAAGCCCTTCAGCGAGCGCCTCCGCGGCATCCTCGACGGCAGCTACAATATGGGGGAGATCAGCGCGGAGCAGTTCCGCAACGAGCGCGAGGCCTTCTTCGACGAGTACGGCTACGACACCGGCAGCCTGTTCTACACGCCCTCGGGGATCTGGATCGAGAAGCAGCTTGCGCAGGAGAAGTTCGCCGACGCGCTCGCGGTCAATGACAACATGAAGACCGAGTTGAGCCTGTGGGTCACCGGCTACGATGACGAACTGCTGGTCCAGCCGACCGGCACCTCCTACGGTGAGCGGCTGAACGATGACTACCGGCTCATCGCGCAGACGCTCGACGTGGCGGGCTTCGCGTTCGACGTGTGCACCGCCGGTCAGCGCAACTACTCCGAGGCCGTGCAGGGGCCACTGCCGGGGCGCTCGTGGGACGAGCGTGGCGTGTTCTTCGACCTCGGGATCTCGATGGCCGAGCAGATGCAGTACATCCGCGGCCTCGACTGGGGCGATGCGCCCTTCGAGCGTGGACTGATCGTGGGCGGCGGCGCGAGCTTCACCTCCTGGCACGTGGACGGCGCGCTGCTTGAGCTGACGCTGACCGGCCCGCAGCGGCACAAGTGGTCGAGCATGTGCATGTCGCTGGGCGGCAAGCCGCGCGTGATCTGGAAGGGCTACGAGCTGCGCGACGTGCTGCAGGACACCGACGGCATGCCGCGCGCCGACTTCCTGAACGTGTGGGCGAAGCTCGCCGACTACGTGAACCTCAAGAGCTTCCAGTGGGGTATGTTCCCCGGCTACAACTACCTGCCCGGCATGGGCAAGCTGCAGGCGGACCTCCCGCTGCTGCGGGAGTGCGTCCGCGCGGGCTGGCAGCCGGTCTGTCCCGTCGAGCACGCGGGCGATGGGCCGCTGTGGATTGGCCGCTACGGCACGGGTGCGCAGACCCTCATCGCGGTCGGCAATCCGGCCGAGGAGGCAGTGGCGGCCGACTTGACCCTACACAACGAGCCGCTGGGCGAGGTGGACTGCGTCTTCGTGGACGCGAAAGCCCCTGCGGAGCCGCTCGCGCAGGCAGTGAGCGGGGGCGAGACGCGCCTGACCCTCGACTGCCCGCGGCGGCGCGAGAGCGTGCTGCGGTCCGTGCTGGGCGTGCGCTGCGACGAGGCGCTGGAGTGCGCGGCGTCGGCCGAGGAGGGCCTCGATCGCATCGTGGCGCGCGTGACGCTCACGGCTGCGAACGCCGCGCAGGCGCGGTTCACGATCCCGCAGCGCCGCGGATTCGAGATCGCGAGCGTGACACTCAACGGCGCCGCATGTCGCGCCAAAGGCCGCCTCCGCGCAGGAGAGAACGCTCTGGAGGTCACGTACGCGTCGCAGCACTTCGGCTTCGACCGGGCGGCCCTCGATGCGTTCGAGTTCCTGACCGCCGAGGGGGAGATGGCCTTTACGCTGGTCGCGCCAGACCCGGAAGAGCGCGCCGGCAAGCGCGTCGCGGGGCGCCTTGACCGCTACTTCCGCTACTACGCCCAGCACGCGCTCGGCGTGGAGGAGCCCGCGACGCTGACCGTCGCGACCGAGCGCCCGGCCACTGGCGCGGCGATCGTCCTGCGCATTGGCGATGGAGCCGCAGGCAACGGGTGGTCGCTGCAGGATGGCGCGCTGGTGCTCAACGCGCCCGACGAGCAGGAGGCGATCCGCCGGACGGATGAGCTGCTGGCGGCGCTGGACCGGCGCTACGAGTACACGATCCCGTTCCTGCCGGTCTACGGCATGGCGGGGCGCCACCTGACCGCGCGGAAGCTCTACGGGCTGACAATGACCGAGGCGCTGGCGCAGGAGGGGCAGACGTGGTAGGGCATACGATGGAGGAGAGCCGATGACATCGCGAGAGCGCATTGTGTGCGCGATTGAGCTGGGAACGCCCGACCGAGTGCCGGTCGTGCCGTGGGGCTTCGGGCGCATCCCCGAGGACAGCGAGCTTGCGCAGCGGTTGCTGCACGAGTGCGACCCGTTCATCAAGGGGCGGATCGATGGCCGCGACTGGTTCCTCGGAGCCGCCGTGAAGACGCGCACCGAGGAGCGCAACGGACGGACCTACTCGGTGATCGAGGGCCCGCACGGCGACCTGTTCTCTTACTACCGGCGGACGGAGATCACCGGCGCGCAGATGGAGTTCTACTGCAAGAACGCTGACGACGTGCACAACCTGCTCGCGGTGCCATACGAGCCACCGACGATCGATGCGACGCCCTTCATCGAGCGCAAGGACGAGATCGGCGGCGAGGGGATCGTCGGCACGGGGCTGACGAACCCCGGCGGGATCGCCGCGCGCTTCCTCGCACCCGCGGACTACTCGCTGCTGTGGCTCGATGACCGCGACACCTTCATGGAACTGGTGCGCGTGGCGGCTGAGCGTTGCTACCACTGGGTCGAGGAGTGCTGCCGGCAGGGCGTGGACTGCTTCCGCATCATCGGCGGCGAGTTCGCCTCGACGCAGCTCGGGCCGGAGGGTTTCCGCGAGACGATGCTGCGCTTCGACAAGCCGATGGTCGAGATCATGCACGAGCACGGGGCGCTGGCGCACTACCACAACCACGGGCCGATGGGCAGCTTCCTCGAGATGATGGCGGAGATCGGCATGGACTCGCTCGATCCGCTGGAGGGGCCGCCGTGGGGCGACACGACGCTGGCCGAGTGCAAGCAGCATATAGGCGACCGCGTTTGCCTGCTGGGCAACCTCGATGACATGGAGGTTATCGGGAAGGTGGACGGGCCGACGATCGAGCAACTTGCACAGGAGTGCATCGAGGCGGCCGGCCCCGGCGGCTACCTGCTCGGCGGCACGACCTCGGGGACCTTCAACGAGCACGCGGGGGAGAACTTCCTGCGGATGGTCGAAGTGAGCAAGCGGATGGCGTAGGCCCCGGCCCCCGTCGTTGCAGTACGGAGGGGCCGCCTGAGCGCGTCGGCGAGCGCAGCGAGACGGCGGGCGAAGTCGGCCCGCGCACGACCACACCATGTGCTCCATGCCGAACAACCGGGCCGACTTCGGCTTCAGCAAACGGCGCTGAAGCCTCAGGACGGCCCCTCCGAACGACACGATGACCCTACGGGGATGCGGGAGATCGGACACAGGTCGAGGAGGCGGCGAACATGACGCGGTGGATGGCGATCGCGACGGTGGCGCTGATGGCGACGTGCGCGTGGGCTCAAGAGCCGCTCGCGTCGGTCGGCGCGGGTGAAGCGGCCTCGGGCGGCTGGACTGCGCAGGCGGCGTTCGATACGGCCGAGTACCGCTGGAGCGCGACCGTGCGCATCGACGGACCCGGCACGCTCACGTTCTGCTACCCGGGCGACGGGCGCATGGCGCTTAAGACCATCGAGGGCCCGACTGAGGAGCCGCAGAGCGTCTCGCTGCACCTGCGTGCGAACCCCGACCCCGACGGGCCACCGTGGGCGCTGCCGATCCAGTGGCGCTTCGTGGCGGACAGCGAGCCCGCAACCTGCTGGGTGACGCCCGCCGCCCCTGCGCTGGAGCCCCTCTACCAGCACGCGATCCCGCGTGTGAGCGAGCCGCCGGTGATCGATGGCGACCTCTCCGACCGCTGCTGGGATGACGCCGCCTACATCGGCGACGCGTACTGGCGCATGTACAACAAGCCGCGCGATGCGAAGATGGCGACGCACGTCTGGTGCGCGTATGATGACGAGAACCTCTACGTAGCCTTCCGCTGCGAGACGCCGAGCGTGAAGAAGCTTCTGGCGGACATCCCGGCGCGCGACGGCTACGTCTGGCGCGATGATTCAGCCGAGATATTCATGGACTTCGGCCACGATCACGACACCTACTACGAGTACAACATCAACCCGAAGGGTGTCGTCTTCGATGGCAAGTGGTTCAACGACGGCGGCCAGTGGCTGACCGACTGGAACTACATCGGCGAATGGCAGACCGCCACCGAGCCAGGCGCCTATATCGCCGAGATTCGCATCGCGCTGGCGAGTTACGAGCGCCGTGACCTGCGCGGCAACCCGACGGGGGAGATGCCGCTGCCGACCGGCGACGTGGCGGGCATTCTGTTTTCACGCAACGACCGCGTGGTCGGCGAGGGCATGTCGCACGCCGACTGCGCCCCCTCGTTCCACGAGGTCCATCAGTACGGGCACCTCGTCGGCTTCAAGCCGAACCGCGTCGAAGCCTACCGCAATACCGCGCTGCGCGAGATCGAGCGGCTGGAGGGGCGCTGGGGGGCGCTGGACCTCGCGGTGGGCCGCGCCCTCACGAAAGGGCTGCTGCCGTCAGCGGAGGGCGATCCCTACGACCTGTCTCAAAGGCTGGTGTGGCTGCAAGAGCAGATGTATGAGCCCCTGCCGGAGCTGGAGCCCGCGCTGGCGGAGTTGCGCGAGCGGATCGAGGCGCCCGCACCGGACTTCGATGAGTGGGTGGCGATCCGCGAGGAGATAGGTCGCCTCGATGGCGAACTGGATCGTGCCCGAGCGACGCTGGCGCCGCTGGTCGCGCAGCACCGATGGCCTGACGCGCCGTGGGGGATCGCCGTGACACCGCTCTCCGACGAGGCCCCGTGGCCCTTGCAGAGCGCAAGCCTGCACGTTCCCAGGGACGTCGAACTCTCGGCGGCGCGCGGTGAGGTCGAGGGCGCGCAGCTCGTATTGCTGGGCAATGCCGACCCCGTGCGCGTCGAAGTGTCGCCGCTGCACGGTCCCGGCGGGACTATCCCGGCGTCCGCGATCACCTGGTACGCGATCGACGGGGACCGCATGATCCCGCACGAGCCGATGGTGCCGTGGTGGAGGCGGAGCGACCCACCGAGCTCGTTCATGCCGACCGGGTCCGGCTCCTCCGGCCGCATCTGGTGGGAGATCGAGGTTCCACGCGACGCGGCCCCGGGCGTCTATCAGGGCGAGATCGTGACCACCGACGGCGAGCATCGCGTGGCGCTGCCGGTAGAGTTGACGGTGTACGACTTCACGCTGCCGGTGACGCCGTCGCTGGCGTTGTCGGTTGGGTTCGATGCCGAGCACGTCATGCAGCAGTGGTACGGCGAGCGGTCGCCACTGGGCGCGGGGGAGTACTGGCCGTACGCGGAGGCGTTGCTCAAGCATGGCGTCGTGGCGCGGGAGATGCTGGCGGACTTCACCTGGTGGGGCGACCGCGAGATCGACCTCGGCGGCGCGAACCGGATGCTGGAGCGCGCGTGGCCGTATCAGCCGGCCATGCGGGCATTGATCGCAGCCCGGCCCGAGCAGCTCAACGCGCTCACGCAGGCCCGCAAGGCGCTGGAGCGCGCGGTCGATCACTGGGAGGACATCACGGACGTCTACCCGATGCGCACGTATGTCCCGGAGGGCGCTGAGGTGCCCGCGATCGGCCCGAGGCAGCGCAACGGGAGTGTTGCCTCGGCGCAGCCTGGGATGGACGTTGCGCCCATCGCCCAGCTTGGGACGTGGGCGATGACCCCGGAGATCGCCGCCGGCTTCGGCGGATGCGAGGGCGCGGATTTGGCCGCGGCGGCGGGCGCGGCCGAGGTCGCGAAGGTGTGGCGGATAGACAGCGCGCCCGACGCGATGTACACTCGCATGCTCGGTTTGCTGGCGGATGACTACCGTGTGGGCCGCATCTTCTGGGATGCGCCGGACACGGGCGATCTGTGCGCGTCCGGGCTGCTGTGGTGCAGGACTGAGGATGGCGCGCGGCTGGTCGATCCACAGCCGACGATAACGCTCAAGCTCCTGCGCGAGGCGCAGGAGGACTACGAGTACCTGCGCATCGCGCGCGACCTCTACCGCGCGAGCGGCGTGCTGCAGACGCCGGAGCGGCTCTCGCGCCTGCGCCTCGCGACCGCCGGGCAGTACCGCCGCAACTGGGACATGGTGATGAACATCCGCGACTTCAATCGCGACCCGGAGCACCTCGCCAGGCAGAGGGCGGTCACCGCGGAGGAGATCGTGCGGGCGCGCGAGATGCTGCGCCGGGCGCGGCCGGATGCGGAACTGCCCGGCGATCCGCGACGCTCTCGGTGAAGGACCCGCGTTGCGGGCGGCGAATACATGATTGGTCGCGATGGCCGCGGCTTAAGAAAATGAAACGGACAGGTGTGAGACATGAGCCAGGTAGTATGCGCGGGAATCGTCGTAGCGGACGTCTGGGGGCGACCGATTGACACGCAGCCCGAACATGGCCGACTGATGCTCGTCGATGACATGGGCATGAGCATCGGTGGGTGCGCGGCCAACACCGGCATCGGCCTCGCGAAGCTGGGCGTGGGTACGTCGATCATCGGCAAGGTCGGCGATGATGGTTTCGGGACCTTCGTGCGCGAGGCGATGGCCGCCCAGGGCGTTGACACCAGCGGGATCGCCGTGAGCGATGAGGCGAACACCTCCGCCACGATGATCATGATAGACAGCGGCGGGGAACGCACGTTCATTCACTGTATCGGCGCGAACGCCACGATGAAGCCGGCGGACATCGACATCGACCTGGTGCGCGGCGCGGAGATATTGCACTTCGCGGGCGCGCTGGTCATGCCGGGCTTCGATGGCGCGCCGGCCGCGAGCGTGATGAAGGCTGCGCAGGATGCCGGCACCACGACGGCGCTCGACGTGGTCTGGGATGACACGGGCCGCTGGATGGAGCTGCTCGAGCCGATCCTGCCGCATACGGACATCTTCCTGCCGAGCTTCCCCGAAGCGGTGGAGATCACCGGGAAGGACACGCCGGAGGAGGCGTCCGAGGTACTGATGGCGCACGGTGTGAAGACCGTGGCGCTGAAGATGGGCGAGGAAGGCTGTTACGTGCGGACCGCCGAGCGCGAGATCCGCGTGCCCGCCTTCGGCGTCCATGCGATTGACGGCACCGGCTCGGGCGATGCATTCGTTGCGGGCTTCCTGCTCGGCACGCTGGCCGGTTGGGACCTCGAGGACGTGGCGCGCATGGCCAACGCGGTCGGCGCGATGTGCGTGACCGCGGCAGGCGCGACCGCCGGCCTGCGGAGCTTCGAGGACACCGTCGGCTTCCTGATCGAGCAGGAGGGCGGTCGGTGGCGGGAGTTGGCCGCACAGGCGAACTTGTGATTGAGCGCGAATGCAGGCCGACGGGCGCGGGAGTGATTCGGACGATGACGAGACTTCGAGCCTGCGCGGTAGGGGCGGTGGCCCTGCTGCTCGTGATGACAACCGCCGCGGGGGCCAGAGCGGCCCGCGAGTTGCTTTTTGACGTGCAGCCAGTGACGCTCGAGGGGCGGACGCTCGTGCCGCTGCGCCCTATCTTCGAGTGGCTGGGCGCACGCGTGACCTACGACCAGGGGCACATCCGTGCCTGGCGCTCGGAAGAGGCGACGTTGCCGCAGGTAGAGCTTTGGATCGGGAGCAGGCAGGCGAAGGTCGCTGAGGCGTCCTACATGCTCGACGTCGCCCCGCAGCTCCTCAACGGCCGCTGCTTCGTCCCGCTGCGCTTCGTGGCGGAAAGCTTTGGCGTGTGGGTGGAGCCGCAGGGCTCGCAGATGCTCCTGCGCCTGCCGCAGGAGAACATAGAGGCGCTCATGGCGATCCCGCCGCACCCGCAGACGCTGCAGGGCAAGATCTGGCGGCTGATAGAGAAGTGGTACGGTGTGCTCCCCGCGGATGAGCCCGAGGTGGGTGCGGAGACCGCGTCCGCGACGGCTGAGGCCAACGCGCTGGTGCACTGGAACTTGCTCTCACAGCAGAGCAAGCAGGAGATCATCGACGACGTCGGTGATGACGCACTCACGGTCGTCGAGGCGCACTGGGGCGGCCGTGAGGTGAAGGGCATCCGCATTCTGCAGTACGGACTGGATGCGGGCGGCGTGAGCGGCTGGGCGCGAGTGATGGTCGGCTATCCGGACGGCACGACCGAGACCGAGCGCTTCAACCTGGTGCGCGAGCCGGAGGGCTGGAAGGTGCGCGATGTTGCTCCGGACGCCGACGTACCCGTGGAACCAACTGAGAGCGAACAGTAACCGAGGAGGACAGCCCCATGTCCGAGGAGACAAAGAGCGAGGAGTTGCGCGAGCAGGTCGAGGCCGCGTTGGCACAGGTGCGGCCGTCGCTGGAAGCAGACGGCGGTGGCGTCGAGTTCGTCGGCATCACCGATGACAAGGTCGTCGAGGTGCGTCTGCAGGGCGCCTGCAAGGGCTGCCCGATGCGACAGATGACGTTGTCGACCGGTATCGGTCGCGTGCTGCGCCAGGAAGTTCCCGAGGTCACAGACGTGCGGGCGGTGGACTAACCCGCGCGGCGGGGAAAAGGAGATGGGCGACGCATGAAGTTCTTTCTTGACACAGCGAACGTGGATGAGATCAGACAGGCCCTCGATTGGGGCCTGTGTGACGGTGTGACGACGAATCCGTCCCTCGTCGCGAAGGAGGGCCGGAAGATGGAGGACGCCGTCAAGGAGATCTGCGACCTTGTCGGCCCCGATCGGCCCGTCAGCGCCGAGGTGATCGCGGTCGAGCATGACGCGATGATCGAGGAAGCGCTGGAGCGTGCCGCGTGGGCCGACAACGTGGTCGTCAAGATCCCGCTGATCCCCGACGGCGTGAAGGCCATCAAGACCTGCACGGGGATGGGCATCCCGATCAACGCCACATTGATCTTCTCCACCGGCCAGGCGCTGCTCGCAGCCAAGGCCGGGGCCGCGTACGTCTCGCCCTTCGTTGGGCGGCAGGACGACATCGGCTATGACGGGATGGAGGGTGTCGAGCAGATCGCGCAGATGCTGCGCATGTACGACACTCTGAACTCGGAGATCATCCTCGCGAGCGCGCGGACGGTGGCGCACGTGATCCGCGGGACGCAATGCGGCGCGCACATCTGCACGCTGGGCTTCGACACGCTGCAGCAGCTCTTCAAGCATCCGCTGACCGACATCGGCTTGGAGAAGTTCCTCTCCGACTACCGGAAGCTCGAGGAGAAGCTGGGCGCGTAGAGCGCAACACCTGACGGCACGGCGGCAGACAGGAATGTCTGCCCCACGAACGGCACGGCCGCAGCTTTACGTGTGCGAGGGTCGCTGGCTCCCGCCGGCGGCTCTTGCTGTAACATGTTGCCATGTATGGGAGGGCTCACGGATGGACCAGATCGGCATCGGAGCAATCGGCTGCGGCGGAATCGCCGGCGGGCACCTGCCCGCCTACCGCGAGTTGGAGGGCATTGAGACCGTCGCGGTGTGTGACATTGACGAGCAGGCGGCCCGGGGGCGCGCTGAGGAGTTCGACGTGCCCGCGGTGTACAGCGACTGGCGCGAGCTGCTCGCAGACGAGCGCGTAGACGCCGTCTCGGTGCTGCTGCCTCACCATCTGCACCGCGATGTCGCCGTCGCTGCGGCAGAGGCGGGCAAGCACGTGCTGACCGAGAAGCCGATGGCCACCTCGCTCGGTGAGACGGATGACATGATCGCCGCCGCCGAGGCGGCGGGTGTGGTCCTGATGGTCGGGCAGATCCTGCGCTTCCGGCCCGCCAACATCAAGGCGCGCGAGCTGATCCGCGACGGCGCGATCGGCGAGGTGCGCAACATCCTGCGCCGGCGCCTCGGCAAGTCCGGCGAGTTCCGCTCCAAGTGGGCGCGCAAGCCCGAGGAGGCCGGCGGCTGGGTCCTCTACGGCTTCGGCGCGCACGAGGTGGACATGATCCTGTGGCTCAGCGACGGCGAGGCCGAGACGGTGTACGCCCAGGCGCGCGTGAACAATCAATACTGGAACGACTACGATGAGATCACCGTGCAGATGTCGCTGGTTGACGGCCCGATAGCGACCTACCAGCACAGCCTCAACACGCCCTTCGGCGCCTGGGAGTGCATGGTGATCGGGACCGAGGACGCGATGCTGGTCGACTCAGGGCAGATCCGGTTCGCCGACTACGTCGTTGAGGCGCCGCTGGACAGTCCGGCAAGCTGGCGGGCGCAGGTGGGAGAGTTCGCGCGCGCGATCCGCGAGGGTGACGAGCCCGAGGCGTCGGGGTGGAATGTGCGCAAGACAATGGCCGCGCTGGAGGCCGCGAAGCTGTCGATCCGCGACGGCGTCGCCATCGACGCAAGCGCGCTGTGATCGCTCGCGGGCGCCTCGGAGCGTCCTGAGAACCATCGGGAGAGTGAGAGCGCGTGCACCCGACACTCGTGACGGTCGGGCCGTGGCAGCCGGTCCACCTGCCGCTGGTGTTCGTGTTCTACCTCGCGCTCGTGACGATCTGGACGTGGCTGGAGCGGCGCGGCGAACCTGGGGCGATGCGCCCCACCGGTGCGCTGGCGGTGGAGTTGACAGTCCAGGCGGCGCTGCCCGCGGTAGTGACCTACGTGCTGGTCAGGCGCATCGGGCCGCTGCAGGTGCACTCCTACGGCGTGATGATGCTCGGCGCGTTCGTCGCCGCGCTGGCGTGGATGTACGTGGACCGCGATCGCTACGGCCTCAAGCGCAGCCAGGTGCTGCAGGTCGGCCTGCTCGGATTCGCGGGCGGGATCGCCGGCGGCCGCCTCGGCTACGTGCTGCTGAACTTGAGCGACTACTCCGGCGACGTGACGGCCGCGCTCGACCTCTGGCGAGGCGGGATGAGCTGGCACGGGGGGCTCGGGGGGAGTCTACTGGTGCTGGCGATCGCCACGCGCGTGATGGGAGTGAGCTTCGCGCGCGTGTTCGACCTCTCAGCCCCGGGCGTGGCGGTCGGCTACGCGGTCGCGCGCATCGGCTGCTTCCTCAACGGGTGCTGCTTCGGCCACGAATGCACGCTTCCGTGGGCGGTCACCTTCCCCCAGAGCGCCACGGAGACCGCGCCTGCGTTCCCCTCGCATCCCACGCAGCTCTACTCGGTGATCGGCACGCTGGGCTTCACGCTGCCGGTGCTGCTGTGGCTGACGCCGTGGCTGCGCAAGCCATTTGACCGCTTCTTCGCATTCCTGGCGCTCTCGTCGGTGGTGCGCTACGTGGTGGAGATCTTCCGGCGCGGCGCAACCGCCGAGGCCTGGGCGCCCATGCCCGTCTTCACCGTCGCTCAGGCGGCGTCGATCGGGATCTTCGTCATCGCGACCGCGATCGTGATCGCGCGGGAGTGGCCGTTCAGGCGCGAGGATGACCCGGACGCCGAGGCGAACGGCTGACCGGCACTCGCCGGGGTCAGAAACCGGCCTCGTCGCCGAAGCGGATGCTGCGCAGCACTCGTAGGGCGACCGGCTTGAACTGCGCCCAGTCCTCTGTCGGCGCGACCGCGCTAGCGATCACCGCGCGCCTGCCTTCGACCATCGTAGCGCGATAGCCGGTCATCGGCTCCCCGCCCTCGATGCCCTCACCGGCGTAGCGGAACTGCGTCCAGACGGCGCGGTGCCGCCCGATCACCGTCCTGCCGATCTGCCCCTCCCGCAACTCCCCGAGCCATGCCGCCCATGTGTGGCCGGTGTTGTCATGCAGCAACTCAAGCGCGCGGTAGCGCGACGCGTCGTTGGGGAGGCGCGCGTAGAGGCCCGCGGGGGAGGCGAGCTCGTCGGCCGCGATGACATGGACACGCACCCACGGTGAGCGCATCACGAGCACGTGCGGGTGCTCGTCGTCCCCGATGTTGCGCACCGTCCAGCCCCTGGGGTGCTCGAGGCTGAGGGCACCGGACTCATCGGTCCAGGTCGCCCAACTCCGGACCGGGCCGACGGGGGAGGCCGTGGCGGCGCTGAGGATGGCGAAGGCAGTTACGAGCGCGAGTGAGGCGATGATGGCGGTGTTGACCGCCGCAGGCCAGTCGGCCATGCGGATGCTGCGGGGATCACGCACACCGGGGTGCGGCGCCTGGACGTCGGCCCAGGTGCCCGCGCTCTGCTTCGGGGTGCGCTTGAGAGGCTGGAGTCGGCGCTGGATGCTCATGGCTTGCCTTCCCCCCCCGCCGGGCGTTCGCGCGCGGGTGCGAACTGCTCCCCGAGCGCTGCCCGGTACGTGGAATCGGGGCGGCATCTGATGACGCCGCCCCGAGATCCGTCAGTGCGGTGCGGCTACTCCTCCCAGGCGATGGCCTCGACGGGACAGGAGTCGATGGCTTCCTGGATGGTGTCCTCGTCGTCGCCCGGCGGGTCGATGACCTGCGCGATGGCGTCATCGTCGAGCTCGAACGTGGCCGGAGCAATGTCGGGGCACAGGCCGCAGCCGGTGCAGCTATCCTGATCAACAACGGGCTTCTTCACGAAACACTACCTCCCTGAACGGTGGCTTTCTAACCGCGGTGAGTGTTCGCCGGGGCTCGCGATTGTCCTCCTTCCGTGCGAGAATCTTACGGCAGGCACGGCGCGCCGGCAGGTCGAGGGCGGAAGCGGCGGGAAGTGTAGATTACCGCCGGTTGCGCGTGAGCGCGCGCGGGCGGGTATACTGCAGACAGACCTATCGATTCACTGAACCTGTTTCTGCGTCGCGGAGGTGCGGCTATGCGCTGGGCAACCGTCGTGGCGATCATGCTCGTGCTGCCGATCTTCATCGGCTGTGGAGCCAGCACCGGTCCGACCTACCCGCCGGGGAACAACAATGAGGGCAACAACCCGCCGCCGGGCGACAACAACCCACCTGAGCAGCCTCCGCAGCAACCTGCCATCGGCCTGCTGCAGCCCTCAGACCTGACCTACCTGGGCGCGTTCAGACTGCCGGACGCCTCAGGCGGCTCGAGCTGGGAGTGGAGCGGCGACGCCATGACATACCGCCCCGATGGCGACGCCGATGGCCCGGACGACGGCTTCCCCGGCTCGATCTTCGGCGTGGGGCACGACTGGGACAAGCAGGTCTCGGAGGTCACGATCCCCGCGCCGGTCATCGGGCAGGGCAAGGGCGTCGAGGAACTGAACCGCGCCGAGACGCTGCGGCCCTTCGCCAACGTGCACTCGGGTGTCGGGCAGCTCGACCGCCTGGACGAGATGGTGCGCGTGGGCATGGCGTATCTGCCGGCGCAGGGCGCGCAGACGCGCGCGAAGCTCTACCTGTGCTTCGGCCAGCACCTCCAGGGGGAAGAGCAGAGCGTGCCCTCGCACATGTGGTGCGAGACGGACCTGAGCGGCTCCCGTGGGGCGTGGCGCATCGGCGGCGCGAGCATCTACTCGGCGAACGACTACATGTTCGACATCCCCGCGCCCTGGGCGGCGGCCAACACGCCCGGCAAGCTCCTGGCGACGGGGCGCTTCCGCGACGGCGGCTGGAGCGGGCAGGGACCGTGCCTGTTCGCGATCGGCCCGTGGAGCCAGGGCAATCCACCCGCGGACGGGACGATCCTCGACGCGCTGCCGCTGCTGCGTTACGACTCGACGGCCACCGACCAGGAGCCGTTCGCCACGATGGACGACTACCACCACGCGGACGAGTGGACCGGTGGCTCGTGGCTTACCGCGAGCGACCGCGCGGCGGTGGTCTTCGTCGGCACCAAGGGGACAGGCGACTGCTGGTACGGTCTGCCCGACGGAACGGTCTGGCCCGACGAGCCGCCCTACCCGCAGGACCCGAACGGTGACCGCGGCTGGTGGAGCAGCGGATTCGTGGGGGAGATGCTCTTCTACGATCCGAGCGACCTCGCAGCCGTGGCGCGTGGAACCATGCAGCCGAATGAGCCGCAGCCCTACGCGACGCTGCCGATCGACGACCAGCTCTTCCACATCACGCACGCGCAGGAGAAGTACCACACGGGCGCATGCGCGTTCGACCGCGAGCACGGCATCCTCTACCTGCTAGAGCCACTCGCGGATGGTGAGCGCTCGCTTGTGCATGCGTGGCGGGTGCAGTAGGTGCTGCCCTACCCGCCCAGCTTCACGATCCAGTCGGCGAGCATCCGGCGCGTGCGGTCGTAGTCGGCCGGCTCCCAGCCGTTCGGCATGCGGTACTCGCCGCCCACGCACGGGAAGCCCCCCGCGTTCGGGTGCTTCGGCACCGTCCACTTGCCCTGAATCGCCATCTCAGTGCGCAGGTCGGTGAAGCGGATCGTCGCGAGCCGCGCCTCGTACTCGGCAACCGCCTGGTCGGCCAGCGCGCGTAGGTCGGCGTCGTCGGAGGCGCGGGCCTGCGCCACTGCCGCGTTGAAGGTGGCGATGTACGCCGCGTCGGTGGCTCCCTCCGCGGCGCCCTCAAGTCCGGTGCTCGGGCCGCCTGCGCGCCCGTCGCGTGGCGGGTACCAGTACGTCATGTTCTGCCGCCGGCGGTCCTGATCGACCGTGTAGGGGTCCTCGCGCGGTGAATACCACACCCACTCGATCATCCCGCCCGAGTTGCACGCCTCGCGACCGAAGCCCATCCCGAAGCGCATGACCTCCGGGTGGTAGCCGCACAGGTCGATGTTGTAGGTCCACAGCAGCTTCCCGTCCTCCCGGCAGCGCCGCACCATCTCACTCTCCCACGTGCCGAGCTTGCGCTGCTCAACGTGGCGGCGGAAGTTGCAGTTCACGAGGTCCACGAGCGGGTACATCGCCTCGAAGTCCTCTTGGCCGGGCCGCAGGTTCCCGTCCTCCTCGGTGCGCATCCCAGCGTCCTTGAGGATCTCCAGGCAGCGCAACGCGATGGCCATGCGGTCCTCGTGGCCGACCGGCTCATCCACCGGCTGGTAGATCACCTCAGGCCAGCCCGCCTGCGCCGCGCGCGCCTGCACCTGCTCGATGATCGCCGCGTAGGCGGTTGCGAACTCGGCGCTCTCCAGCGGACCGAACTCGTTGATGCAGAAGCGGTGCACGCCGCTCATCAGCCAGACGACCGGCTGGGTGAAGCCCGCCTCGGTCCATGCGTCCATGCCGACGCCAAGCTGGTTCTCAGCATCCCAGATGACTGCCGGAGCGCCGTCGCGCACCTCCAGATGCAGGCCCGCCGCGATGCCGATGCTCGTCATGCTACGCGCGCGCATCTGCGCGAAGTGCTCGCGCATGGCGTCCGGGTCGGTGATGGCGTCGCGCATGAGGTAGTAGAACCCGAGGGCGGCGTCGGGCTCGCGCAGCTTGATGGGCAGGCCCTCGATCCGCAGCGGGAGACTCGCGCGCGGCTTGTCGTCGGCCTGCACGAGGATTTCGCCAGCGAACTCGCCGGGCGGCACACCGTCGATCGTCAGCCAGTACCACGCCGTCGTGCCGCGCGCCATGTCCATCGCTTCGACGGGCTCGAGGTACGTCGGCACGTCGATGGCATCGGGCAGGCTGCTGTGAATGAGCCGCGTGAGGACGCGGGCGGGGCGCAGCGTGACGCGGTCGGCGGAGATGGTCGCGCCGTCCCGGCCGGTGAGCGCGGTCACCGAGGCGCGGACACCATGCAGGTCTTCGAGCGCGTGCGCGCAGAAGGTGCCGGTGACGCGCTGGTTGGTGGCGCCCCAGGCGGTGAGCGGCGGGCCGATCTCCTCGGCGGAGGGCACGTAGCTCGCCATCGCGATGTTCTCAGGTTGGCGCGGGAAGACGACCAGTCCGGCCGCGCGCGCGTCGTCGGCCAGTGGCGGCAGTTCGTTCGTGGGCTCGTAGCCGATCGGCGGCACGCTCTGCATCTCCGGAAGCGGCTCGAGGCGCACGTCGTCGAACCACGCAGTTCCGGTGCCGCTCTTCGCGAAGTTGACGCGCAGCGTGACCTGGATCTCCGTGGTGCCCTCGCGCGGCTGAATGAGCGTGGTATGCCGCTGCCAGCCGGTTTGGCCCTCAACGATAATCGCTGCGTAGTTCGCGCCATGCCACTTGCCATCGCGCGAATACACGGGCACGACGCGCGCGCCGGCGCCGTCGAGGTCGGTGCGTATGCGCGCGGAAAGCCGGTAGACGCGCACGCCCTCGATGGCCGCGATTCCGCCCTGGTTCCAGCGGCCGAAGTCCTCGGGGGCGTTCGCGGTGATGCGCACGCACGTCCCGTCGTCGCCCGGCTCAAACGCGAACTGCGGCTCGCCCTGCACAGCGCCGGCGACCCAACCCGCTGGCGCCCCGTCGGCAGCCTGCTCGAAGTCGGGGTTCGTGACGAGATTCGGCGCCTGCGCGGGCGCAGCCTGCGCCCAGGCGCATGCGGCGAGAGCGAGCACGCTCAGCGTAAACAGTGTCATGCGCATCGAAGCGCCTCCGGCGTCGGTCAACGTTGGGCCATCGTGCGGATCTTCGCGAGGTCAAGCTCGCCCGCGCGGCCCCAGCCGCTCTTTCCCTTCGGGATCTCCGGGCGGAACTGCTCGTAGAGCCCGAACGCGGCTTCGGGCAGCTCGTCCTCATCGTATGCGGCGGCCAGCTCGCGCATCGCGTCCAGCGCCGCGTCGAGCTGCTCGCCGAACTTGCCCTGGAGGTACTTCTCCACCTTCGCGGGCTCGAGGGGCTTGTCTTTGACGCACGCTCGCGGGCCGTCGGGTGTGGTCAGCGCGGGGATCGAGCGCCCGCACACCTGCACCCAGAACTCCTCGCCCAGGCCGCTCTTCTTCGGCTCAGCGCCCTGCGCGGCGGCCTTCGGCGGAGAGTAGATGCCGAGCATGCGCCCCTTCGCCTGCGCCTGCAGCCCCGCCATCGCCTTGCCGAGCGTCAGCGCACAGTCCCAGTCCCAGCCCATGCGCTCGGCGACCGCCGCAGCCCACAGCGTCAGCACCGGGGCGCGGTTGATCGTGACCACCTCGCTGCCCATCGCCCTCACCTCACCTCGCGCGATGCCGACATTGCGATCGTCACTTCCTCCAGCGGGATCAGCGGGTACTCCCGCACTGCTATTGTGTTGCCCTCAGCGCGCTCGACCTCCCAGCCGGTCCCGGCGCCGCGCACATACGCGCCCTCGGCCATCAGGTCCTCAGGCAGCGGTTCGGTCAGAGTGATCGTGCGATCATCGATCGACGCAACCTGGCGTGTGACGCGCGCCTCCGCCAGCTCGATCGCCTCGTCACCGACGCTCAGCGACGTCCCCTCGTGCAGGTACATCGCTCGCACTGAGCCGTCGTCGCGCAGCGACACGAAGCCGAAGCGCCCGGTCATCGTGATCGGCCCGTAGCCGCGCGGCTCATCGTCGAGCGAGGAGATGATCCAGTCGGTGCGATCGGCCATTTCCACGACCACCGCGACCGCGCCGCTCTCATCCGGCCGCACCTCGCGGACGGAGATGATCGGCGACCGCTCGCCCTGCCACGGCGCCACGACGGTCGCGAAGACGCTGTCGAGGTCGTCGCCGGAACGCTCCGCGAGGATCTGCGTGATCGGCGGAGCATTCAGCTCGGTGCCCTTGTACGTGCGCCAGCCGGGCGCGTCGCCAATCACGAGCCGGTCGATCGGCGAGGCGCTCCATGCGTCGAGGTTGACGTCCTCGTTCGTCCAGGTCACGTGCCACGGGCCCGTAGGCTCGGCAACCTTCAGGTTGCTCAGGCCCCACTTGAGGCTGCCGATCGTGATCAGGCCATCCTCGGGGCTCAGCGCGAGGTCGCCGGCACTGAAGGTGGCGCCGTTGGAGTTCAGCCCGTAGTCATGCCGGCCGCCACCGGTCACGCGGAACACGTCGACCGCGTACGACTGATCGCCGGGCAGCCGCACCAGCGCGACGGTGCGGCGGTACTGCGAACACTGTTCGTAGGCGTTCGCGGAGGACTGCACCAGCTCAAGCTCAGGCGCGGTCGCGAACAGCTCGAGCGTCGAGTGCCGGCCTTTCGTCACCTGGTTCTGGAGATCGACCGTCACGAGGTTGTGTGAGAGCGTGCCCTTCGTCCACGCGTTGCGCGGATCGTCCCAGATGTATCCGCGGTCGGACGCCATCTCCCGGCCGAGGGCGAAGTACTCCATGCCGAGGGTGTCCATGTGCCGGTGGCCGTGGTAGGCGTAGCCGTTGAAGTAGAGCACGGTCTGTCCGGTCGGGTTGCCGTTACGCAGCGCGGCGACCTGCCAGCCCGGCCAGTACTCCGTCCGCAGGGGCAGCTCGGCCTCGCCTTCGGCCGACAGCTCCGGGTCGCGCCTCCACAGCGCGTACTCGCTGCCCACCTCCGCGAGCGGCTTGCCCTGCGCGATCTGCAGCAGGTCGGCGTAGCCGTCGCCGTAGTTGTCCGCGAGCACCTCCGCCCAGTGGGAGGACACGGTCGAGGCGTAGTGCGTGTCGCCGATGACCGGGTAGTGCCGGTCGGGCCGCATCATGCGCACCATCGACAGCAGCGCGAGCCGGTAGCGCGGCAGGTCCGTGTACGGGTCGAGGTCGTCGAAGCGCTTGCCATCCTCATCCACGTAGCCCACGGGGTCGGAGTAGCCCGCCACGATGTCGGGGATCTCCTCCAGCCCGCCGAGGTGCATCGAGGAGTATGAGGGCGATTCGCGGCAGAAGCCGTCGAAGTGGAAGGCTCCGCCAATGAGGCGCTCGAAGCCCTCCAGCCCGCGGCGGACGCGCTCGGGCTGCCCGAAGAGGGTGCCGCAGGCGGCGCTGAGGGCGCGGCCCGGGCCACACTTGTTGTTGATCGCGCGGTAGTTTTCCAGGTCCGCGCAGCCCGCGAGGATCAGGCCATTGACGATCCGCTCGTCCATCTCCTCGGTCAGAACCGGCGTCCCATCCTCGAAGGTCGCGTCGCGGATCAGGTCGTAGGCGATGGTCCAGTTCAGGAGGATGCTCCCCTCCCCGCCCACGCCCGCGGTCAGCCGCCCGTCGCCCCAGAAGCCCTTGAGCCGCGCCGAGTTCGCGTGGCCGGGGAATGCCGTGACGATGTCCGCCGGGTCCTCGAAGACGCCCTGGGCCTTCTGCGCGCCCATCGCCGCGGCGGCGTCGCCCGGTGGCATGTCCGCGTAGGTGCCGTAGTAGCTGTGATAGAGCCAGTTCGGGTAGGCTCGTGCCAGGGCGTCGAGGAGCCATGCGCAGCGCTCGGCGTACTCGACTTCGCCGGTGAGCGCGTAGACCTTCGCGAGGTAGAGCGGGCGCCCGGCGACGTACGAGGCCTTGAAATAGCGGATCAGCCCGCTGAAGCTCACGTGTACCGGCCATGAGGCCCAGCGGTAGGCGAACTTGCCGGTGTCGTCCTCGGGGTGCGCGGCCTCCTCGGCCGGGACGTAGAACGTGAAGGTCTGGCCCATGCGCTCGGCGGTCATCGAGCCGGTCTCGGGGAAGTCGGCATTCGGGTAGACCGTGCCGCAGTACTTGCAGGTGATCTGATCGGGGTTGCTGATGCTCCACTTGAACACACCGGTCTCGCCCGTCGAGCACTTCTCACCGACGCAGTTCGGGCAGACCTGACCGTAGGTCGAGCCGGGCGTCGTCTCCGGAACGAGCGCCTCGATCCACTCGCGGTCATGCTCCATAATGAGGTTCGCGCTGCTGCGGTAGGACGTCAGGCGCGATTGTGCCCACTCGTAGCGCTCGATGTTCTCGCGCGCGGTTGCGATGTTGTGCGGCTTGTAGAGCGTCTGCGGCTCGGCGGCGACGTGCTCAAGGGTGGCGAGCATGCAGAACGCTCCCACGAGTGCAACCAATGCTCCGGTTCGGAGACGGTACATGGGTGCTACCTCCAGCTTGACAGGGGATGATGCCGGTTGTCATGGCGAGGGCCTCCCACGCCCGACGCGCGCGTCTGGACGGCGGCGGGCACAAGGCGTATTCCCCGCAACGCACGTGCGACCTCCGACGTCAGTGCCGCGTGCGCACGATCCGCACCACCTCGGTCACTCGTCGCCCGCGCTCTCGCCACCCATCGTCGCGAGTCGCTCCGCAATCGCATCTACGCGCTCCTGGAGGATGATCTGCCGCCGCTCGATGCGCGCGGTCTCGTCCCCGAGCAGGATGTTCGCCAGGCCGGCCGTGAGTGCACCGGTGAGGACGATGCCGAGGATCACAAGCAGTACCGTCAGGACGCGGGAGACGGTCTCGACGGGGTTGTGTATGTCGCCGAAGCCGCCGGTGACGACGGTTGTGAAGCTCCACCAGATGCCCTGCCAGAAGTTCTCGACGCCCTCGGCGTTGCCCTCGGTGTGCGAGATGATGAAGCCGCCGAGGATCAGCAGGCCGACCGTGAGCGCCAGCGGGCGGCTGAAGACCTGCAGGCGGAAGATCGCCGCGATCTTGTCGAAGCCTCGCGAGAAGAACGCGAGCGCCCGCAGCGCCCTGACCACCCGCGCAGCCCGTGCGAGCCTCGCCAGCCGCGCGGCCCGCGCCAGGCGAGCGATTCGGCCGATCCGCAGCATGCCCGCTAGCGGCAGCGATGCGACGAAGTCTATCCAGAAGTTCCGCCAGTACCAGCCGGTCGAGTCGGCCAATCGCATGCGCCAGAAGAACTCCACCAGGAAGACGCCGCAGATCGCGCTGTCCACGATCGTGAGCATCGTCTGTTGGGCCTCCGTGAGCTCGTACGCGGTCTCGACCCACAGAATCCCGATCACCGCCGCGATCAGCACCAGGATGAGGCCCTCAAGCGCTTTGACCATCGCCGGGCTGCCGAGGCGCTCGAGCATGCGGTCCTGCAGGATCCGGTGCTGCTGCGCGTCTCCGATACGCCCGAGCTGCGTCTCGACCTCCTCGACGTCCTCGCGCAGGAGCAGGATGTGCTCGCGAGCGCGCTGCATGTCCATCCAGCGGCCCTCATCGCGCGCCTGTGCCCATTCGTCGCCGAGGGCCGTCAGCTCGTCGGTAACGCGGTCACGCTCACCTTCCGCCTCAGCGCGCATGCGACCGATGACGTCGGCGCTGAGCTCGCGGAGCGGCTGGTGACGGGCTTCCGAGACAACCTGTCGGGCAATCGTGATGGCGTCTTTGGCCACGTGGCTACCCTCCATGACTTGCTCGCGCAACTGCACGCACGCTGCGTGATGGGTCACGTCCCCCGAGCGCATGGCACTGACGTTACCACATCCCTCGTTCAGTCGGCAACCGCCAGTCACGCCCGGGGCCTCGTGGCTCACTCGCGGCAGGTGACATGCACCTCGAAGCCGAATCACTCCCTGCACCTGACGCAAAGACAGAAAGGTGTTGCACGCATGTATGAGCTGATGGTTGATCAGTGGCCCGATCCGGGAACGGGTAAGCCCGTGATGGTGATAGGGCTGACCGGCTGGATGGATGGCGGCCACGTCTCTACGGGCACCGTCGCCTATCTGCGAGAGCGCCTCTCCGCACAGAGTTTCGCGGAGATCGACCCGCTTGACTTCTACATCTTCCACTTCCCGGTCTCCAGCATCCCGATCTCCGTCTACCTCGAGGACGGCCGCGCCGTCGTGCAGCCGGTCAACCCGATGGAATTCACCGCGGTCTTCCGTCCGCACACGCGGATCGAGAACGGCGTCATCCGCGAGCTGGAGTACCCGGAGAACCTGTTCTACATGGCGAAAACGCTCCCCGGCAAGCCGGACCTGGTGCTCTTCACCGGCGAGGAGCCGCATATCCGCTGGGGCGCCTACTGCGACTGCATCTTCGGCGTCTGTGAGGAGCTCGGGATCGAGGACATCTACTTCGTCGGCAGCGTCGCCGGCCCGGTGCCGCACACGCGCGAGCCGCGCCTGCGCGCCTCGATGGCCGACGAGGCGCTCAAGCCCAAGCTCGCCGAGGCCGGATTGCTCTTCGGCGAGTACGAGGGCCCGTCGAGCATCATCACCTCGCTCACCTACCACTCGATGGAGATGGGCATCCGGATGCGCAGCCTCGTGGTGGAGATCCCGCACTACCCGTTCCTGGAGATGCCCACCTACCCGCGCAGCATTCACAAGATCGCCTCGGCGCTCAATGACGTGCTCGGGCTGGAGCTGGACCTCACCGACCTGACCGAGGCATCGGCCCAGGCGGACGCCAAGCTGGACGCGCTGATGAAGACGAACGACGATTTCCGCGAGCTCGTCGCGAAGCTGGAGGAGACTTACGAGTATGAGGAGACCGCCGGCGACGAGGCGCTGCTGCGCCGGCTGATGGAGAGCGTGGACCTCGAGGAAGGCACGGGAGACGAGTGAGATGAGGGCGCGGGGGCTCGTGGTGATGGCGGCGCTCGTCTCAGTTCTGATCGCCGGCTGCAGGCCCGACTCGGGCGAGCACACGGACGGTGCGCCGGCCAAAGCAGTGACACAGCAAGCGGCTCCGACGGCGCCTGTGACCGTGCATGCGTGCGTGAGCATTCCGCCGGAGGCATACTTCGTCGAGCAGATCGGCGGCGAGCGCGTCTCCGTCGAGGTGCTCGTCGAGCCGGGGCAGTCGCCCGCGACCTACGATCCGACGCCCGCTCAGATGGCCGCACTCGATGAGGCGGACGTGTACTTCCGCATCGGGGTCCCCTTTGAGGACGCGCTGATGGCGCGCATCACCGCCTCGATGCCCGGTCTGAACGTGGTTGACCTCAGGCAGGGCATCGAGCTGCGGCCGATCGCCGGCCGCGGTGCGGCCTCCGCCGCCGCCGAGCATGGCCGCATGGACCCGCACACCTGGCTTGACCCGAGGCTCGCGGCGACGCAGGCACGGACGATCCACTCCGCGCTCGCGCGCCTCGACCCCGACGGCGCCGCCACCTACGGCATGAACCTCGAGACGCTGGTCGCCGAGGTCGCGCACCTCGACATGCAGGTCGCCGATCTGCTGACGCCGGTCACGGGCCGGCGGATGTTCGTCCTCCATCCATCGTTTGGCTACTTCGCCGAAGCCTACGGGCTGGAGCAGGTGGCGATCGAGGTCGAAGGCAGGGAGCCGGGCCCGCGCGAGCTCCAGCAGGTCATCGAACTTGCGCGCACCGAGGGCCTGCGCACGATCTTCGTGCAACGCGAGTTTTCCGACGCCTCGGCGCAGGCGGTGGCGGCTGAGACCGGCGCCCAGGTGGTGCGGCTCGATCCGCTCGCGCGCGACTACGTCACGAACCTGCACGAGATGGCGCAGAAGATCCGCGACGGGATGCTGCAGCCGGGTGAGGGCGCATGAGCGACACCCCGGCGATTGAGATGACCGACGTGCGCTTCTCCTACAACGGAGATCCGGTCCTCGTGGACGTGAACGTCAGCGTCCCTCCGCTCGACCTCGCAGGGATCGTCGGCCCCAACGGCGGCGGCAAGACCACGCTGCTGAAGCTCATGATGGGCCTGCTGCAGCCTGACAGCGGCAACGTGCGCGTCTTCGGCAGGCGCCCGCGGGAGGTCGCGCAGCGCATTGGCTACGTGCCGCAGGGCTTCAGCTACGACCGGCGCATGCCCATCACCGCGCTCGACGTGGTGATGATGGGCCGCCTCGGGAAGGGCGCACCCTTCGGTCCATGGGCGCGCGACGCGCGAGTGAGCGCGCAGGAGGCCCTCGATCGCGTCGGCGCGGGGGCGCTGGCGCACAGGCTCTTCTCCGAGGCCTCGGCGGGACAATTGCAGCGAGTGCTGATCGCCCGCGCGTTGGCGACCGAGCCGGAGATCCTTGTGCTCGACGAGCCTACTTCCAGCCTCGACGCGGCCGCCGAACGCGAAATCTACTCCATCCTGCGCGAGCTCAACGAGCGCATGACGATCGTCCTCGTCACGCACGATCTCGGCTTCGTCTCCAGCGTTGTGAAGAGCGTCCTGTGCGTGAATCGACACGTGAAGCGCCACCCGACGACGGAGTTGGGGGAGATCACCGGCGAGCTGCTCGAGGAGCTCTACGGCAGCGACCTGCGGCTCGTCCGTCACGATCAGAGCGATCAGACGGGGTACTGCCGTGATTGACTTCCTGCACGCAGTCGGCAACCACGCATTCCTGCAGTATGCGCTGGCCGCGGGCCTGTTGGCGAGCGTCGCGTGCGGCGTGGTCGGCGCCTACGTGGCTGCCCGGCGCATCACGTACATCGCGGGCGGCATCGCGCACAGCGTCCTCGGGGGCCTCGGCGCAGCCCGCTACCTGCAGGTCACGCAGGGCTGGGAGTGGCTGCACCCGCTCTACGGGGCGGTGGTGGCGGCGCTGCTCGCCGCGCTGGTCATCGGCATGGTGAGCATCCGATGGCGCGAGAGCGAGGACACGGCCATCAGCGCGATCTGGGCGATCGGCATGGCCGCGGGCGTGCTCTTCATCGCCCGCACCCCCGGCTACGCCGAGAACCTGATGAGCTACCTCTTCGGCAACATCCTCATGGTCACGCCGACGAGCCTTTGGCTGATCGCCGCCCTGGACCTGCTCGTGGTCGGCCTCGGGCTGCTCTTCTACAAGCAACTGCTCGCGATCTCCTTCGACGAGGAGTTCGCGCGCATGAGGGGCATCAACGTCGAGGCCTTCTACCTGCTGCTGCTGTGCATGACCGCGCTCACGGTGGTCCTGCTCGTGACGGTGGTGGGCCTGGTGCTGGTGATCGCGCTGCTGACGCTCCCGGTGGCGATTGCCGGGCGCTTCTCGCGCTCGCTCTGGCAGGTGATGGGCATCTCCGCGCTGATTATCGCGGCGCTGACGGTCGTCGGCCTCGGTGTGAGCTACGACGCAGACCTGCCCGCGGGCGCCACGATCATCATCCTCACCGGTGGCCTCTACCTCGCCGTGATCGGCGCAACCTCGCTGAGCGCGAAGCTGCGCCGATCGCATGCCGACGTCGATCAGGCCTGAGCGCGGTAGTGGTCGCTGACCTTGCGCAGCCCGCGCAGGATGTCGGCCACGTCCTCCAGCGTGTAGCCCTCGTTCCACGAGGCCGTCCACACGTTCTCCATCGCCCAGTTCGTGTTCGGGTAATCCTCCAGCCGGTACTCGACCCTCCGGCCGTAGGGCGGCTCCCATGGGAAGTTGCCGCTCCCGTACGCCGCGTAGTTCTGGAACGCGGGCGCCATGCAGATGGGCTCGCCACGGCCGGTGTGCACGCGCAGCGGCAGCCCCTCGGCGACCACCGCGCGGGTGAACGTCTGCGCGTCGGTGCCCAGCTCGTCCTCGTCGATCGTGCAGGCTACGCGCCACCAGGTGTGCGTCGCCTTCGGGTGCACGGTCGCGCGGACGATGCCGGGGATCTCGTCGATGCCCGCCATGAGCGCCTCGGCGGTCTGCGTGCGCCTGCCGATGATGCGGTCGAGCTTGCGGAGCTGCGCCAGCGCCACCGCGCCAACCAGCTCGCTCATGCGGTAGTTCATCCCGAAGCGATCTATGGGCCGTCCGTCTCCGGAGCGGTCGTAGTACTTGTCGTGGAAGCGGTACGCCTCGTCGGCGAGGTCCGGCTCGTCGGTAACCACGATGCCGCCATCGCCGGTCGTGATCTGCTTCGACTGCTGCAGTGAGAAGCAGCCGAAGTGGCCGAAGGTGCCCACGTCCCTGCCATCCCACTTCGCGTCATGCGACTGCGCGCAGTCCTCGATCACATAGAGGTTGTGCTCGGCGGCGATCGCCATGATCTCGTCCATGTTGCACGCCTGGCCGAGCAGGTGCACCACCATCAGCGCGCGCGTGCGGCCGGTGATCTGCGCGCGGATCGAGTCCGGGTCGATGAGCATCGTCAGCGGGTCCACGTCCGCGAAGACCGGCACGCAGTTGCACTGCACGATGGCGATGATCGAGCCCATGTCCGTAACCGGCGTAGTGATGACCTCATCGCCGGGCTCGAGCAGCAGCGAGCCCATCGCGGTGTGCAGCGCGGCGGTGCCGGAACTCACCGCGCAGGCGTACTTCGAGCCGTGCCGCGCCGCGAACTCCTCCTCGAACTGCTTGACCATCGAACCGTACTGGTAGCCGAGGCTGCCGGACCGGATGACCTGGCCCAGGAGCTCCATCTCCTCCTCGCCGAAGTCGCGCCCGGAGGCGTCGGATATGGTCGGCCAGGGCTTCACGCTCGTGTCACGCGCCTTCGGGCCACCGTTGATAGCAAGCTCGTCGGGCATGTCGGGTCCTCCTGATGTGCGTGCTCGGCGCGTCCAGGGCGTCACAGGTCCGGTTCGCCCTCGCGGGAGGGAATCACCTCCCTCTCGACGCATCTATTCGCGAGCGAAGGTGCGCCAAGGAGGGACCGCGATGAAGACCGCCTGGCGACTGATGATCGCGTTCATGCTGCTTGCAGGCGCTTCCGCAGCGCTGGCCGCAGACTACCCCGTCGAGGGGCAGCTTCTGACGAACCCCGGCTTCGAGATCGACGCCGACGAGGACGCGCTCCCCGATGGCTGGACCACAGACGCGACGCGCTCCCGGCTGCAGGAGATCGTCTTCATGGGCGGCAACAACGCCCTCGTGAGCGTGGGGGAGACCTACGTTCTGGCGACACAGGAGATCACTCTCGAACCGGGCGAGACCTACACCGCCAGCTTCCGCGCGCGCGGTTCCGGCGGCGGCGTCGGCGGCCTGCTGATCCTGCACGGCGAGGACCAGCCCACGCGTGAGATGCCCCTTGTCTGGAACGTGCCGCTCGATGACGAGTATGCCGAACTTGGCCGCGCATTCGTCGCGCCCAATCGTGTCGCACGCGTCTACGTCTACAACATTGGGCGCACGGGCGAAGTCGCTTACGACTGGGTGTCGATCACTAAGGGCGAACCGACGCGCTCGTGGGTCAACACCTTCAGCTTCGGGGAGCGCGATACGCCCATCACCGAGCCGGTCGAGCGCGAGGGCATCACGAAGTGGGCCACACCGCTCGCGGGCGGGCCGGTGCGCGCGCTCCTCAACATCTACACCTACCGCACCGTGCGCGAGGTCGTGGAGCTCTCCCAACGCTTTGAGATGGACTACGATCTGGTCGAGGGCTGGGTGACGGGCGCCTCGCTGTACTCGCCCGACGGCCGCCGCGTCATGCGCACGATGGATGAGGACGGCTACGAGGTCTACGTGGTCGGCTGCAGGCTGGACGAGCGCTTCGAGGAGATGATTCGCGAGAAAGTCGAAGCGGGCGCGGGGCTGGTGGTGATCTCCGGCTTCGGGCGGCTCGGCAACTACTGCGAGCTGGAAGCGCTTGAGGTCGCAGACGGTGACCACTACCTGATGCGCGACCTCCCGTGGGACTACATGCCCGCGAGTATCCTCAACGAGGTGCGCGTTGGGCAGATCGGCGAGGGCCGCGTGGTGTGGCTGAACTTCCCGACGGACGTGTCGCGCGTGTGGGGCATCTTCCCGGTTGAGATCGGCGACTACGCGGCCTGGACGACGCGCGAGATGCGCTACTGGGAGTACTGGTACGCGTTCCTCGCGCGCGCGATCCACTACGCCGCGCGTGGCGAGAGCGGCGTCTCGTTCACATCCCCGGGCACTGCTCCGGGCTTCACCATCGACGGACCGGCGGGCGCCGCGCAGAACATCGACTTCACCTGGCATCACTCTCGCGAACTCCGCTGGGGCGAGCCCGACCTGCAGTATGAGACCCAGCACGCCACACGCGACAACCTCGAGGTCAGAGTGCCCGATGGGTTCCCGGCCGGCGATCTCATCGGCAACGTCACCGTGCGCGACGCCGCCGGCGGCGCCGTGTACTGGGGCGCGATCATGGCCCGGATGGATCGGCGCCCCGAGATTCAGGCGCTGGAACTCAGTCAGGAGTTCTACGCCCCCGGCGATACCGTGATGGCCGCGGTGACCAGCGAACCCGCTCCGCCCGCCGGCAGCACCCTTGAGGCCCGACTGGTGGACGCCTGGGGGCGGATCGTGGCTGTGACCAGTGCCGACGCAGGCGCGCAGGCCGCAGTGGCACTCCAGCCGGCCGCCGAGGACCTGCTCACCACCGGGCACAAGCTCTTCGTCAAGCTGATGCTCGATGGCCGCGAAATCGACTCCGCGTGGACGGACGTGTACTTCCCGGCGCTCAACAACGAGGCCCCGCTCCAGGACTGGCACATCAGCACCTGGGGCGATGGGATGACCAACCCCTACATCACGCATCAGTATTCCGCGATGCTCATGGATCTGGGCTTCTCTGGGAAATTCGGCAGTAGCCCGTACATGACGGTCGAGACGCCGCTGATCAGCGTGACGCACTCGCGCGCGGGCCGCGTGTTCACCGGCAGCGCGAAGATCGAGGATGGCGTCCGCACGCCATGCCTGAGCAACCCGGAGATCATCGAGCAGTACGAGTCTGGAGCTGCCGAGGAAGTCGCGGAGAGCCGCCGCTTCGGCCCGTTCGCGGTCAACTTGTGCGATGAGGCGACGCTCTCAGGTCGCCACACGCGGCGCGAGGTCTGCTTCTCCGAGTGGTGCCAGCCGCGCTATCGGGAGTGGCTGCGCGAGCAGTACGGCGACATCGCCGCGCTCAACGCAAGCTGGGGCACGAACCACGCGAACTTCGACGAGATCGTCGGCGCGACCACGCAGGACGTGCGCGGGACCGGCAACTTCGCGCCCTTCGTGGACTTCCGCACCTTCATGACGGACGTGTGGATCGATGGCATGGCCGGGATCACCGAGGCATACGAGACCTCCTGGCCGGGCGTGCGCGTCGGGCATACGAACACCTTCGGCGCGATGCCCACGAACGGGAATGACTTCTGGAAGCTGTGCACGCAGTGCGGCTTTGAGTGGGCGCAGGAATACTCCGAAGCGATCAAGGGCAACGCGCAGAAGGCCGTCTTCGAACTGTGGCGCAGCTTCCTGCAGGGCCGCACCGGCGAGGATTTCCCCAACTACGGCTGGATCGGCTACGATCACCGCGAGGCGGCGGTTAAGTACGAGCCGTGGTGGCTGGCGCTGCACGATTCCGGTGGCGTGACCTACTACGCGACCAACTCCGTCTCCGCCGAGCGCGGGAAGTCGTGGGCGCTCATCCACCCGACGCAGAGTCTCTCGCAGTACTCGTACGATGTGCAGGACACGCTCACCGACCTGCGGGAGGGCGTCGGCAAGGCACTGCTCGACGGCAGGCGCGCCGACCCGGACGTTGCGATCCTGTGGTCGCACGCGAGTATGTTAGTCTCGTGGTGCCTGAGCGACTGGATGCAGCCCGAGCCGCCTGAGGGCGCGGTCGATGACAGCTACGGAAGCTGGTACAAGTCCGCGTTCTACTTCCGCCTCGCGCTGCAGGAGCTGCAGCTCATGTACAACTACGTGGCTCCCGAGCAGGTCCTCGCGGGGGAGCTCGATCGCTACAAAGTGCTCTACCTGCCGATGACCTTCGCGATCTCCGATGAGCTGGCCGACGCGCTGGTCGAGTGGGTTGAGGGCGGCGGCACCCTGATCGCCGACCTGCAGTTCGCGCTCACCGACGAGCATGGCTCCCCGCGCGATGGCGCGCTGCTGGAGCGGCTCTTCGGCGTACGCAGGACGGAGCGTGAGGCGGTGTATGAGGCGGCGACGCTGACCGGGCCCGGCGGCGCGAACTTCGCGGCCTCGGCGCGGGACGCCGTCGAGACCGTTGACGCGCAGGCGGATGCTTCCTACGAGGATGGGACGCCCGCAGTGATCTTCCGCGAGCTGGGCGTAGGACATACGATCTACCTGAACTGCCTGATGCCCAAGTACGATCCGACATCGGTCGAGATGGTCCGCGACCTCCTCGGTGATGCGGCCGTGGACCGGCCCGTGTCCGTGGACAGCGGTGACGCGGAGACCCCGGCTCGCG
Organism: Candidatus Zipacnadia bacterium; assembly: GCA_029821635.1. Lineage (GTDB taxonomy): Bacteria > Armatimonadota > Zipacnadia > Zipacnadales > UBA5352 > UBA5352. The sequence goes on along the minus strand of JALGSW010000009.1, from coordinate 13,760 downwards.
CGTGGGAGTGTGCGCGCTACGAACTGGGGGCGGCGGAGATCGTCGGCCTGATCCGCGACCATCGGCTGGTAGATGCGTCGCAGAGCTGCGAAGTGAGCTTCGGCCGCACCGCGCACGTCTACGACATGCGCGCGCACAGCTACATCGGCGAGACCGAGAAGAACGTGGTGACGCTCGGGCCGGGCGAGACCGCCGTGTTCGCGGTGCTGCCTTACAAGGTGGACGGCATGCAGATCGTCGGCGCCGGCAACGAGATGCGCGCAACGGTGCTGGCCGACGGACCGGTGGGTGATCACGTGCTGCATGTCGCGGTGACCGACCCCGCAGGCGACCCCGCGCCCGCCTACACACGCAACGTCTCCGCGCCCGGTGGCATCGCGGACCTGCGCATACCTCTGGCGCTCAGTGACGCACCGGGCGACTGGACGGTCACGGTGCGCGATGTGCTTTCGGGGGCCGAAGAGAGCGTGACCTTTGCGTGGCAGTCGGGCGCGTAGCCGTCGGGCCTCATCGAGAACGGACAGCGGCCGCCCCGGATCGGGGCGGCCGCTGCTGTATGTCGGCTCTGATCGGTCGCGGATCAGGTCTCGTAGTCGAAGTAGGGGTGGTTGCTGCGGTTCTGATACAGATCGAAGTGCTTCATCGCCTTGGCATGTCCGTCGCAGAAGCCGATATTGCCGGTGCCATTATGGCGCTCGAGGAAGTTGAAACCGGGCCGGTCATAGATCCACGTGTGACTGCCCAGCGGTACAGCGTACCGCGAGTTGTGCGTACCGCCACAGACCTGGCAGTTGCTGCCGTCTGGGTCGCACATGAACGGGCCCGAGGTCGGCGGGTGGAAGCGGTATGTCGCGTTGCAGTCATGGCAGACGTCGCCCATCAGGACGATCTCGGCGGGGCGCTTGATGTCGCCCAGACTGCGTGACCAGTTCGCGCCGATGATGCGAGTGTTGTAGCCGTAGCTGCGGCTGCCCAGATAGCTATTGGGGTTTGACTTCTCGCTCGCGCTGGGGCAGTCATGCACCTGGTAGTTCTTGGTGTAAGGTTGGGTCGTCTGGATGAGTCCGTTGCGCGGCGAGCCCGTATCGTAGCCCATCGGGAACTCCTCATCGTAGTCCTGAGCATACATCATGATCCCAAGCGCGATCTGCTTGACGTTGCTCAGACAGGACGATTGGCGGGCCTTCTCACGGGCACGGGCGAACACCGGGAAGAGGATCGCTGCCAGGATTGCGATAATCGCAATGACCACCAGCAGTTCGATGAGCGTAAAGCCTGTTCTGCGTGTCATCGACGGTTGCTCCCTTCACCGACTATAGTTGCGATGGGGGCCGAATTCGATACCCACGAGATATAACCTCCTGGTTGCCCGAGAGTTCCCTTGCATGACCGCGGGATTCGGGCGTGAGCGGCGCTTGGAGGATTCGCGCCTCCCGGCGGCCAAAGTGCGCTTGCGAGCGGAGAGAAGCCCCACGGGAGCGTGATCGGCCGTGAGCCGAGCCAGCCGCACACTCATTCTCGCACTGATGGTCGTCCTCATCTCCGCCCCGGGCTTCGCCGAGCCCTTCGGCGAGGACTGGCGCGACCGCTGGAGCCTCGTTCTGGGCGAGGCGCAGACCAGTCTCGGGCCCGACGGCGCTCTTGACATCGATCCCCCCGCCAGCGGCCACGCCTACTGGGCGGGCGGCGAGGGGATGCACGATTATGCGATCAGCGCCCGCGTGAAGTTCCTGCGCGCCGATGACAAGTACTCGGGTTTCAGCATCTACATGCGCTGGAATGGTGACGTGTGGACCGAGCGCGACGCCTACTGGGTCTACCTGCGCCCGAAGTTCCGCTCGCTCTACGTCACGAAGATGGCCGGTGGGAAGATCGACGACGCCTTCGACGAGGGCATCGAGGCGAAGCGCCCGGATGCCATGCCGCTGAATGAGTGGATGGACGTGCGCGTGGAGGTGCACGGGCGGCAGCTCGCGGTCTACCTCAACGATGAGCTGCACCTCACCGCCACCGACGATACGCTCTTCCCGATCCTGAGCGGCCGCGTCGGCTTCGGCGTCGGCAATGCGCACGTGATCGTCGCGGACCTGCAGCAGACCGACCTCGAGGCGACCGACGACCTCCCCGTCGCGAGCTACAGCTACGTCAACCCGCCCACGCGCGGCGATGAGGGCCTTGCGGTGCTCACCGATGGGCTCGTGAACCCGCGCGAGGAGCAGGCGTTCTGGCGCATGCTTGGTGCGACGCCCGAGATCGTCTTCGATCTTGGCGAAGAGCGCTTCATCACCCGCGTGTCGCTCAAGGCGATCTCCTCGCCGGCCGTCAACATCGCCTCAGCCGACCTGTTCGGCAGTGCGGATGGTGAGGATTGGCACGCGCTGGCCTCGCTGCGCAATGCGGACACGCGCCGGGCGGACGCCGAGCACGAGATCGCCGGCGATGTGCGCGGGGTTGCGCGCTACGTCAAGCTGGTACTCAGCCGCCCGGCGGCCGATCAGGACATCGAGCTGGCGGAGGTTACATTCTCTGGCCGCGCGCCGAACGATGAGGATCGCCTCGCCGCCGCGGCCGCACAGTACGAGACCGGCCCGGAGCTGCCCGCGACGACCGACGCTACGGGCGAAGACGCGAACTACTGGTACCTGCAGAGCGACGTCGCGCGCTTCGCGGTCGATCGCGAGCACGGCCTCGTCGGGGGCGTCTGGAACCTCGCGCATGACATGAAGTGCATGGAGCGCGTGAGCGATCAGTATCACCTCTACACGCGCGAGGGCGACACGCAGACGGACGAGTACGCGGATGAGGTGACCGCGGTCGTTGAGCAGGACGGACGCGCGCTGACGCTGCGCTGCCGGAACGCGGATCTGCCGGAGATCGCGATCGAGAAGCGCTACACGCTCAGCCCGGACGGTCGGCGGCTGATCAAGCGCGTGGGCTGGACGAACACCGGCGCCGCGCAGGACCGCTTCCTGACGCACCAGGCGAAGAGCATCGCGACCGAGGAGTTCCGGCGCGGTGGCGTCTACGTCGGCAACGACCGCGGCCTCGGTGCGCGGCTGTTCACCGATGAGGTCACGATGCCCCGCCAGTACGCCGCCCTCGGCGCGCGGAACGCGAAGGTCGTGCTACTGCAGCGCTACGACCTCGGCTGGGGCGTGGGGCAGTTCCGTCATCAGATCAATGATCGCTGGTGCCGCCCACTCACCTCGCGCTACCATGAGCGGGAGAATCACCCGCCGATCTACATGCCCAACGGCTGGGAGTTCGGCGTCGCCACGCTGCACCTCGCGCCCGGCGAGCAGCAGTCCACCGAGGTGCAGTTCGCGCTCTACGATGGCCGCGAGATCGCCTTCTACGACCTCTGGCGGCACCTGCCCGAGACCGAGGCCGTCTACGCGCCGATCGAGCGCCCGAGCTGGCAGCTCGACCTCAAGACCAGCACGAAGATGAGCCCGTACGAGCTCTCCGACGACATCGAGCCGGCATTGATGTGCGTCCGGCGGGGCCTCGCGCTCGTCGATACCGGCACCCTCTTCCACCTTGGGCACATCCACGGCGTCTGGGGCGAGTGGTACTCCGACGGCGTGGTGGAGACCGGTGCGGGGGCGAAGATCGACACGCAGTGGCTGAAGGACTTCATCGCCGAAGCGCACGGGCTCTCGCCGCGCATGAAGCTTGGGGTCTACACCTGGGCCTGGGCGGCGCATCCGCACTCGGATGTCTACCAGGAGCATCCGGAGTGGTTCATCACTCGCGACCGCACCGGGCAGGTCTTCAACGCCTACTCGAACATGGTGCTCAACCACCTCCGTCGCTTCGGCATCGAGGAGAGCATGGATGAGCTGATCGGCCAGTTCGAGGAGATCATGAAGCAGTTCAAGGGCGACTACTTCTACCTCGATGGCGGCGGCGGCGGCTCGAACCTGATCGACTGGGAGCACCTCGGTGTCGATCAGGACTACCACTACGAGGAGCTGTACCGACGCATCCGCGAAGTCTCACGCGCGCAGGGCGCCGACCGGGCTGTCTGGTTCAACGCGCGCACGGGCCCGTGGTTCGACATTGGCTTCTACGAGGGCATCGACCGGAACCTGCACGCCGCCACGTGGCGCGAGTCGGCCGACGGCCTCAGTGCGGTGAAGATGCGCCAGGTCTTCGACCCCAACCAGGTGATCGTCCCGCTCTACTGGCGCACGCCGACACTCCCGTTCTACAGCAACTACATGATCGGCCTCGGCATCACGCCCTCCTCGCCGCTGGGCGCGGGCGACTTCCTGATGAAGCTGCCCTACGTCGAGGCCGCCTACGAGACGCGGCGGATGCAGTGGCTTGAAGCCGATCTGCAGCCCGACTGGCGCACCGATCCGAACACGGAGGTCGAGGCCTACGCTCTCAAGCACGGTGAGAGCGCGGTGCTGTCGGTGATCGACCACCGTGAGGACGCGGGCAGCGTAACGATCTCCGCCGACACCGCCGCGCTGGGCCTCGACTCCAACCGCCCGGTCTACGCCTTCGTGCACAGCCTGCGCGACAGTCGCGAAGCGTGGGAGTCGCTGGGCGAGGGCGAGCGGCGCGCGGTATACCGCGAGAGCGGATGGGGCCTCGACGCGGTCGGCAAGCTGCTGCAGGTGCAGGTGATCGATCAGCCCGGCGCACGCATCGAGCTGGACCTGCCCACCACGCAGCACATCCTGACGATGGCGGTGCTGAGCCACTCGCCCGCACGCGTGTTCTCCGTGGGCGGCCTGCGCGTGAACTTCCAGGGCACCGACGTGCTGGGGTGCAGTGTGGATGGCCGCATCGCCGAGAGGGCCGTTGATCTCACCATATCTGTCCCCGAAGGCGGGGCAGAGGCGATCGTGGTTCTCCCCGAGGGACTGACCGGCGGTGAGCGCACGGTGGTGCTGGGCGATCGGCGGCTGGCGATCGTGCCCCTGCCCACCGACGGCGACCAGGTCGGCTTCCCCCTAAGCGCCGCTTCGCCCATCGAGGGCGAGCTCGCCGTCACCTGCGCTGAAGCCGCTGCCGCCGGCGTGCCGCTGGGCGTGGGCCTGCAGGGCGCGGGGGAGAGCGCCCTCGTGAGCGTCTGGCGCGACGACGTGCTGCTGCTCGCATCGCGTGTGGCGCTCGCCGATGGCGCGTTCGCGCTGCCGCTGCCTGCGCAGCTTCACGCGGGGCCGATTGAGCTGCGCGTGGCGAGCGAGGTCGGCGGGAAGCTGCTGCGCGGCTCGGCGACGGTCGAGGTGACGGGCTCCTACACCCCGGACATCCCGCCCTACAAGATGCGCAAGGAGGGCCCGTTCGGCGAGGTCGCGGAGGTGGATGTGACCGCGCAGGGCCTGCATGTGATCGGGACAGGCACGGAAAGCTACGACGGCTACCAGCGGCCGCAGGCGGCTGTTGTTGAGCCGGAAGCCCTGCGCATCGGCGGCGGGATCGCTGACGCGCCCGTCACGCGCTACGGCTACGGCTACGGCGGGTTGGAGTTCGAGAGCGCCCGCGTGCTCAAGCTCAAGGTCACGAACACGTTCTTCGACGCGTGGAGCTTCAGCCGCGGCATGCCCTCGCACAAGCCGCAGTACACAAGCACCTTCGCGGGGCTGATGGTGGACTATCACACCGCCGAGGGCTACACGAAGCGCGTCGCGCTGGGCTTCGGGCTGCTGAACCCCAAGCGCACCATCAACCGCCCCGGCTGGGGCGCCGGTACCGCGCCCGACGACTTCGTCAGCCTTGGCGACGCGATCAACGAGGGCTCCGAGATGACGCTGGCGATCGACCTCGCACGCTGGGCTCCGCCGGGCTGGGACGGACGCGTGTGGCTCGGAGCGGGCGCGGAGAACGTCTACCCATCACGGCGCCTCTACGCAGAGATCCTGGAGGCGTCGGACTCGCCGGAGGGCTTCGAGATCACCGAGGGCAAATCCGCCGGCGACCTGTACCGCATCCGCGAGTACACGGTCGCGCGCGCCGAGGCCCCGCCTACGATCGACGGGAAGCTCGATGACGCGGTCTGGCAGCAAGGCGCGCCCGCCGCGGAGTTCGGTCTGCTGGGGCAAATCGGCACCTCGAAGCAGCCGACAGAGGCGTGGGCGGCCTGGGATGACGAGGCGCTCTACATCGCGTACCGCTGCCCGGAGAGCGAGAAGGATCAGCCGACGCTGCAGCCGGAGAAGATCTGGAACCGCGATGCGGTGGACACCGCGATCAACCCGAGCGGCGACCGGGCGGTCTTTAGCCAGATCATCATCGACGCGGCCGAAGCCTCGCAGCAGTTCACGAAGGGTCTGGATGGCCGCACGCTCGATTGGACGTATCACCACGCAGTTGGGCAGTACGACGGCGGCTGGGCGGTTGAGATGGCGATCCCGTGGAGTGAGATGGGCGTCGAACCGAGCAGCGGGACGCAGATGACCGGCAACTGGGTGCGCTACCGCCCGTATCCGCCGGTGGAGGAGATGCAGACGTGGTCGCCAATGCCCGGCCCCGCGATCAACGATCCCGAACGCTTCGCCGTCTGGACATTGGAGTGATGAGAGTGGGGAAGATGTCGTTCGGCGACGGCGCGACGTCGTTTGCCGTCAGGAGGGGCGGCCCTCGCGCAGCGAGGGCGAGGCGCGTCAGCGCCGAAGCTTCCCTGCCCGCCCTGCTGTTTGCAGTTGTGCTGCTCACCACCACCGTCGCCTTCGCGCAGGACACCGAGCCGGTGCGCCCGGCCGCCGAGGTCGTCGCCTGGGACTTCGAGGACGCCAATCTCGGCACGTGGCAATGCAAGGACAACGCGACCATCGAGGTCATCGATGCGGGCGGTGAGCGTGGCAGGGCGCTGCAGTTCGCCACCGACTACGAGGACTTCAACTTCGCCTGGACCACCAACCGGCCCGGGGGGCGGATCGACTTCAGCGAGGTCTACGCGCTGGATTTCATGATCCGCGGCGACGGCTCCGGCGCCACCGTTAGGCCGACGCTCGGCGTCATCCGCGCCGGTGAGCCTACGCTCTACTACACCGCCCCGCGCGACGAGATCACGCTCGACTTCACCGGCTGGCAGAAGCGCCGGCTGCACATAGCGGGCCTCGCGCCGAAGACCGAGAGCAACCTGCTTGAGGACCTTGTGCGCATCAGCTTCGTGCAGTTTATGGTGAGCGCGGAGGACGCGGAGAGCACCACCATCGCGCTCGATGACATCCGCGTGGTGGCTCCCGAGGGCGATGAGGTCGCGCAGCTCGGCTCGTGGCGCGAACAGATGGCGGCGCTCTACGCCCCGATGCGCAAGGATGGCACGAACGTGCTCCCCAACGGGGGCTTCGAGCTGACCCTCGACGACCGCCAGCCGCAGCTCTGGCGCGCGCAGGACTGGGGCACCGAGAGCGAACTGCAATGGCTGGAGAACGGTGGACGTGACGGCTCGGCCTGCGTCGCGGTGCGCTGCCAGAGCGCCGACTATCGCGGCAGCTACCAGATCACCGTGCCACTGGAGCCGGGGCCCTACCTGATCTCCGCATGGACGAAGTGCGAGATCGAGCCGACCAAGGTCGGCAACGGGCCTGTCGTGCGCATCAGCTACATCAGCGCCGAGGGGCGCGGCACCGGCAACGAACACTTCGGCGGCGACCCGAGCGCCGACGACTGGCAGCAGGTCACCGGGGGCGTGGAGATCGGCCCGGAGACGCCACGGTTGCAGATCAATCTCTTCAACTACTTTGGCGGCGGCACCGTGTATTGGGATGACGTGACGCTCGCGTGGGACGTCGAGGAGGCCGACCGTCGCGAACGCGAGCGCGTACAGAGCCTGGCCGACCTTGCGGAGGTGCGTCCGATGATTATACGCGCGACGCAGGAGTTTGATGCGCTGAAGCAGCGCGTCGGCGAGCCAGACGAGTACCAGGCGATGGCGCTCTCGATGCTCGACTGGGCGCTGCGCGATGCGCAGTACGCCGTCGAGGCGGAGATGGGCACCAACGCGAAGGCGACCGTCGCGAGCGTTCAGGACTACATCGCGCGCTTCGACGAGATCATGACCGAGGCGCGCGCGCATCCGCTGGAGGCGCAGCCGGCGGACCTCGACGCGAACCCCTACGTTGCTGCGCTCAACGAGGCGGCAACGCGCTACTCGCGCGCCCCCACCGGCTACGTTAAGGGTGAGGCGGGCTATCTGCAGGTCGAGAACGCGTGGAGCTTCGCGACGCTGGGCCGCAACTGCCTCACGATGGCCTGGGCGCTCACCCACCCGCGCAGCGCGCACCATGCCGACCCGCTGATCGTCGCGAACCTCTTCGACACGATACAGGGCGTGCTGCAGAACCAGCGTGATGGCGACTGGAACCCCGGCCGCCAGGCGATCTACGGCGCAGACCCGAACATCCCGCGCTTCACGCTCGGGCCGACCTTCGACGCGTACTGGCAGCTCAAGCAGAACCTCCCGTGGCTGCTCCTGCCCGCGAAGGAGCAGGAGTGGGTCGCAGACATGCGCGTCTGCGTGGAGCACCAGTACGAGGCCTACGGGCTGAACAACTTCACCACCGGCGCGTACGGGGCGGGCAACTACCCGAACCAGGACGTCTACTACCTGCTGATCTGCGAGCTGGCGCACCGCGTCTGGGGCGATCAGAAGTTCGCGGACCACGTGCAGCTCTTCCTCGACTTCCTCGAGGACACGGTCTACCCGATGGGCGGGATGATCTACCACGGGACGCAGAACGAGTGCTTCGGCTATCACAACCTGAACATAAGCTGGCTCGCGCGCTACCTCGAATACACCGGCAACGAGCAGGCGCGGCGTATCATCGCGGAGACCGTCGAGTTCTACCCGATTACGGTCGAGCCCTCCGGCCTCGTGGAGAACTACACCGATCCGTCGTGGAAGCACTCCAACGCCTGGGCGCACTCCCAGGGCGCGGACATCGTCGCGACCATCACAGGCGATGAGCGCAACAAGCGCGTCGCGAACATCGCCATCGAGCGCACCGGCGCCAATGACAGCGTCCACTCGGTCTTCGCGGTGCCGTGGTGGCGGGATATGCCCGAGGCGCCGCTGGCCGACGGCTACATCATGTTCGACGAGAACGTGCAGGCGCCGCGCGCGCGCTTCGGGCCGTTCTCCTTCGCCGCCAACGGTCGCGACTTCGGCCCGGGGCAGATCGGCAAGGACACCTTCATCGGTTGCCTCAACGCGCCCTTCGAGCGCGACCCTGACGAGATCGGCGCGCTGCTGATCGCCACCAGCGAGTTCCGCCTCAACGCGGAGGGAATACACTGGCGCAACGCGCGTTACGTCTCGGGCGCGGAGGAGTTCTCGCAGATCATTGGCGGCGATGACTTCGCGTCGATCGCGGTCCGCTACCGGGTCACCAACCCGCGCCACGGCGGCAACTCGGAGACCCTCCCGTGGGAGGGCACGCAGCAGTGGTTCGCGTCGAAGGACCGCCTCGTCGGCCTGCTGCACATCACCGCGCTGGAGGACTACGAGACCGCGGGCGTCTGGGGCCGCCTGCGCTTCGGGCGCGGCAACGGTGAGTTGGAGCCCTCGCCCGCAATGGCCGACACCTTCAAGTACGGTCCGCTGCTCGCGCGCATCCACGCGCACAACTATGCGAGCATCGAGACCGCGCCCAGTGAGGTCTTCTACCTCGATGTGCCGGAGAAGTTCCGCGGCCGCGAGCTGCTCCTCAAGGACGCCGACAGCGCCACTCCCGAGGAGCCGGACAAGCGCACCACCTATCCCGCGGGCACCGATCACTGGTTCCTGTGCGAGGTGCTGCCGTACCGCTCGGAGTTCGCGAGCGACGTCCAGCCGATAGAGGCCGATGGCGTGCGCGGCCTGCGCTTCACAGATGAAGCGGGCTCCTGGATCGTGCTGCACAACCTCTCCGGCGAGGCGCGGCAGTGGAGCGGGCAGGTCCCGGACGGAGCCGCCTGCACGCTCTTCATCGCGGGCGAGGCCGGCGACGGCCAGGCCCTCGGCGCGCAGGGAGGCGCGATCACGGTCGACCTTGAGCCGGGCGAACACGTCGTGCTGAGGGCGGTGGCGCCATGAGGATCGCACTCGCGCTGCTGCTGGCGGCGTCGGTGGCCTCCGCCGACCTGCCGAGCATCACCATCGAGGCCGAGGAATACACGGAGGCGGGCGGGCAGGTGCGCGTGCTCGACCGCCCGGCGGCCTCCGGGGGCAAGTGCGTCAGCTACTGGGAGGAGCCTGGCGTGGCGGTCACCTGCGCGTTCGAGGTGGCCGAGGCGGGCGACTACTGCCTGACACTCGGCTACGCGCTGCAGTGGCCCGATACGCGCCGCGAGGTGCGCGTCGATGGCGAGGTCGTGCCGGGGCTGGAGGACGTGCTGCTGCCCGGCACGGGCACGTGGGCCGACTTCGGCGCGATCACACTCGCGGCGCCCGGCGCGGGCCGCGCGCGCATCCCGCTGACCGCCGGCCCGCACACACTGACGCTCACGAACATCGATTCACGCGGGCTTGCGTGGGACTACGCGATCTTCCACGATCCGGCGACGCTCCTCGCGGACGTGCCGCTGAGCGACGCGGAGCTGGCGGTGTTTGCTGAGGCGCTGCCCGCGACCGCGCGTCGGCTGCTGCTGGATGGCCCGGCGGAGGGCGATCTCGCGCTGGGCGACGTTGCGCTGGCCTTCTCCGGGGGCATGATGCAGGCGCTGCGCGTCGGCGACGTGTTCCTCGCGGTGCCACGCGACGTGGAGATGCCGGTCGAGTGGGAGCACCACCGTGTCGAGCCGATCGCGCTCGCGACAATCAGCGGCGTTCCCGAGGCCGGGCACGCGCTGCGGGGCGTTGTCGTCACCAACGGAACGAGCTTCGTGACGATCATGGCGGGCATCGGCGAGAACACGATGTCCGACGACCGTGCGAGCGGCATTCCGAGCCCGTTGATCGTCTGGCGCAACGGACGCCCGTGGCGGCTGGCCCTTGGCGCCATGGAGCAGAAGCTCGGCCAGGGAGAGCGCGTGCTGCCGATCGACGGCGTGGTCATCTCCGCGAACGAGCCGCTGGCAGGCGACCTGCTCAGCGGGCCGATCCCGTGGGTGCAGATCGCGTGGCCGCCGATCATCGCGGGCGATCTGAAGGTCGCCGCGGCGAAGGTCGGCCCGCCTCTCACGCCCGCGGACACGCGCATTGAGGTCCATGCGGACGGGGAGGACGTAGTCGTGCGCTCCTCAGTGGACATGCCGCCCGCGCTGGCGCAGTTCTACGGCATCCCGCAGTTCGAGGTGCGCGTGCACCCGGACGTGAGCATGACGATCACCACCGATGCGGGGGAGACGCTGGAGTTGCGGGCGCCGTGATCCGTCGCCGTGTGTCGTTTGTAGGACGGGCTTCCAGCCCGTCGCCGTGTCCCAGCCGAGCCACGGACAACAGACGGGCAGGATGCCCGTCCTACAAACGGAGGAACGGCACGACAGTGCCACTCAAGGAGCCACCACCATGCGCAACACGCTGATCGCTCTCACACTCATCGCGCTCATCATCGCGCCTGCGCTCGCGCAGGAGCCGGCGCAACAGGGCCGGCCGTTCGAACTGCTGGAGGGCCAGACGGACCTCGCGCTCGGCAAGCCCTATCTCTACTCGTCCGTGCCCTCCTACCGGCTCACCTCCAACGAGACCGACCTGCTCGACCTCACCGACGGTGAGCTGGGCTACCGGCCCGATGACCGCATCTGGTTCGACGCCAACGCGGTCGCGTGGGCGGGCGACCCGAACGTGAACATCCAGCTCGACCTCGGCGTGATCGAGCCGATCAAGGAGATCGGCATCCGCCTCCTCGGCGGCGCGGAGCAGGGCGGGCTCAAGTTCCCCAACGAGGTCATTGCGCTGGTGAGCGACGACGCCTCCTCATGGCGCGAGGTCGGCCGCTTCGACCGGCTTAGCGACGCCGACCGGGCTGCTTTCGGCGTGCCCGATGAGGTCGGCGAGGCATACACCTTCCCGTTGCGCTTCGAGGGCCTGCGGGCCGCCGGGCGCTACGTCGGCTTCGTGATCCAGGGCCAGACGAGCTTCATCGCCAGCGACGAGCTGTGGGTCTTCGCGGGCGACTTCACGGTGGCCGACGCCGGTGACTCCCCGGCCTACGCGGGCGGCTTCCTCGTGCACCGCTTCACGTCCGGCGGCGTCACCGCGTTCTTCCCCAAGGCGACGATCTTCGCCGGAGAGAACTTCCAGTCATTCCAGACGCTCAACGGCTACGACAACCGCCCCGAGGGGACGCTGGGCAAGGCCTGCGACCTCATCGTGGACGTGCCCGACGGTGTCACGTTGCGCCGGTGGCTGCTCAACCCGCGCTTCGGCGGCACGGTTGCCGATGACATCCCGATGACCATCGCGGAGGACGACGGTGGCACCTTCACGCGCTACACCGTCCCCACGCGCGGAGTCTACATCACCGACTGGGGCACGCTGTTCTTCGCGACCGACCACGAGGACGGCTGGACCGGCACCGTGCGCCTCGGCTGCCAGTGGGACACCGGGATGCAGGAGCCCGAGAGCTACACGATCGAGGCCGTGCACGTCGATTCGGTCGAGGGCTTCGAGCAGATCCACCTCTCGATGGCGTGGATGACGCAGATGTTCTGGCAGAAGTGGCCGGACTTCCTCGAGAGCTACGCGGCCTGCGGCTTCAGCTCGGTCCCGGTATTCCCGCGCTACGGCAAGGCCGATGACGCCGCACTGTCCGCGGAGATCGAGCGCGCGCGGGCGATGGGCCTCGACATCGTGAGCAACTCCAGCCCGCTGCACGCGGTCAAGGGTCAGGCGAAGGACCTGCCGGAGGTGATGTGCCAGATCGATGGGCAGCCCGCGAACTGGCTCTGCCCATCCTACCGTGGGCAGGCGTGGCAGGACGAGGTGAATGTCGTCGCCGAGCGCTACTCGTGGACCGACGCCGAGTGGCTGTTCTACGACTGCGAGGTCTTCACCGGCTGGTATGGCGGCGATCGGCAGGGCAACGATGAGGCGCAGAAGTGCTCGCGCTGCCAGGCCGCCTATCAAGGCTTCGACGGCACGTGGGACGAGTTCATCTCCCACCAGGGCGCCGAGTTCTACCGTGCGGTGAAGGACCGCATCCGGGAGATCTCGCCCGGCGTGACGTTGCAGGCGGGCGCCTACGACGTGGTGCCCGAGGGCATCTACCACGACGTCTGGGACTGGCAGACGCTCTACCCAGACCTCCTGCAGTGCGCGATGCCCTCGCTCTACGGCTTCCGCCCGGCGCCGATCGGCGACGAGATCCGCCGCAACCGCGAGCTGATCCGCTACAGCGACATCATCCCGTGGCTGCAGCCGGGGGACCTCGGGGAGATGCCCGCCGAGACGCTGCGCTGCATTCTGCTTGAGGTGCTGCTCAACGGCGGTCGTGGCGCTGGCTACTACACCTCCGCGGGCTTCGACGCGGCGGACATGCGCGCGGTGGCGCAGGTGGTGGCGCTGCTCAAGCCCTACGAGGACTTGATCATCGGCGGCGAGCTGCTGCCGGACGCGAGTTGTGACGCGCCGACCGTGCACCTGAGCGCCATCCGCGCAGGCGACCGCGGCCTGCTGCTGGTCGGCGAATACGAGACGCCGGGCGCGGTGGAGTGCACCGTCACGCCGCCCGAGGGCTTCACGATCGTCGCGGAGCTGACCACCGGTGGTACCGCCGGCTGCGGCGCCGCACCCATCACCGTCACGCTCGATGAGACACGCGGGCGAGTCTACCTGCTGGAGGCGAACTGATGATCCGAATCGCCGTCGCGCTGACGCT
>JALGSW010000123.1 GCA_029821635.1 Candidatus Zipacnadia bacterium | reverse complement strand
CGATGCGCCTCAATATGACGCAAAGCGCGATCTCCCAGCACCTGACTGTCCTGCGCAACGCGGGGCTGGTCAAGTCTGACAAGCGCGGCAGCCACGTTCACTACCGCCTCGCCGGTAGCGCGCGCGAACACTGCCAGGCGGCCCTCGGTGACTTGCTGAGAGGCACTTCACCGGAAGCGGAATAGGGCATGAAGCCGGGCATTGTCATTACGCAGACCGACCCGGAGACCGTGTTCAATACGCTGAGGCTGGCGGGGTATAGCCTCCAGCAGGGCGATCAGGTCCGCATCATCACCGTGTAGCTCCATGGAGGAGATCGACCACTATGTGTAACCGCACAGGCTGTCAGCATCCCGAGAAGCTCAAGGACAAGCCCGCCAAGTGCTCGCCGGAGCAAATCCGCGAGTGCCACGGGGACGCGAAGAAGCATCCGTGTGCCGAAGAGACGAAGGCGAGTTGAGCCGAGGCCGATGAGCGCAGCGATACAGGTGGATGGGCTGACGAAGCGCTACAACTCGCACCTCGCGGTTGACGATGTCAGCTTCGAGGTGCGAGTGGGTGAGGTCCTCGGCTTCCTCGGCCCGAACGGGGCCGGGAAGACGACGACCCAGCGGATGCTCACCGGCGTCCTGAAGCCGACCGGTGGGCGTGCGCTTGTCCTCGGCCGGGACATCGTGAGCGATCCTGTCGGCGCCAAGGAGCGCATGGGGGTGGTGCCCGAGGTCGCCAACCCCTACATGGAGATGACCGCCTCGCAGAACATGGCCTTCGCGGGGGAACTCTACGGCCTGCCCGGCGCACGGATACGCGCGCGGTCGCAGGAGCTGCTGCGCGAGTTCAACCTCTGGGAGCGGCGCGATGACATCGCCAAGCGCTACTCCAAGGGCATGAAGCAGCGCCTGATCCTCGCGATGAGCCTGATCCACGAGCCGCGCGTACTCTTCCTCGATGAGCCGACCGCCAGCCTCGACGTCGAGAGCCGCCGCATGATCCACGGGCGCGTGCGGGAGTTGTCGGGTCGTGGGGCGGCAGTCTTCTACACCACGCACAACATCGAGGAGGCCAACGTTCTCTGCGACCGCGTCGCCATCATTCGCGATGGGAAGCTGGTGGCGCTGGATACCCCTGAGGCGCTCAAGTCCACCTTCGCGATGAGCCAGTCAGTTGTCGTGAGCTTCTCCCGACCGGTTGAGGCCGCGGAACTGGGGGCGCTCGACGGCGTGACGCACGTGGAGAAGCACGGGGACAAGCTGCACCTCTTCACCGCCGCTCCCGGGGCCTTGATCGAGCGCCTGGCGGGCTACGCACAGCAGGAACACGTGGAGATCGTGAGCATCAACACGCCGGGCCCGAGCCTCGAGGAAGTCTTCGTCTCACTGTCCTCCGACACGTCGCGCAGCGGAGGCCCGAGATGATGCGTAAGTGCTGGGCCATCGCGAAGAAGAACATTCGCATCTACTACCTGAAGGGTCCGGTGCTGATCTTCGGAATCCTATTCCCGGCCTTCCTCTTCCTGGCATTTGCCATAGGCAGGAACGTGCCCGCCGGGAGCCTCGTGCCCGGCTTGATCGGCATGGCGCTGTTCTTCACCGCCTCAGCCACCACGCCGGCGATCCTCCCGTTCGAGACCCGCACCCGGACCCTCGAGCGACTGCTGGTCGCGCCGCTGCCGCTGAGCGTGCTGATCGGTGGAGACGTGGTCTCTGCCTTCCTCTACGGCCTCTTCCTCTCGGCGATCCCGCTCGCGATCAGCTTCGGCATCCTCGGCGCGGTCGTCACTCGCCCCGTGGCGCTCATCGCCTCGATCGTGCTCTCCGCGCTCTGCTTCGCGCTGATGGGGACGCTCTTCTCAACGCCCCCCACCGACGAGCCGTCGGCGATCATGACGCTCGCGAATCTCGTGCGCCTCCCGCTCATCTTCTTCAGCGGGGTCTTCGTGCCGGTGAGCGCAATGCCGCAGTGGGGGCAGTGGCTGTCGCGTATCTCGCCGCTGACGTATACGACCGAGCTTCTACGCGCTGGGATCGGGCAGGATGTGCAGATCGGCCCCTGGTGGTGCATCACAGCACTGATCGCCTTCTCCGTGGCATTCTGGTCGATCAGCATGGCGCTGCACCGGCGCAACATGTGTAGAAGGCTGGCGTTGTGAGAGCTCAATACGCCCCCTTGCCGAACAGCACCACCGGCACCGTCCGCATGATGATCACCAGGTCCATCAGCAGCGAGCGGTTGTTGATGTAGTAGAAGTCGTACTCGATGTTCTCCACCAGCGGCAGGTCCTTGCGGCCGAGAATCTGCCACAGCCCCGTCAGTCCCGGGCGCACCTGCAACCGCAAGCGCTGCCACGGCTGGTAGCTCTCCACGAGGAACGGCATCTCCGGCCGCGGGCCCACCAGTGACATCTCCCCGCGCAGCACGTTGATGAGCTGCGGCAGCTCGTCGAGGCTGAAGCGCCGCAGCCACCGCCCCACGGGCGTGATGCGCTCGTCCGCCTCATCCGTCGGCGAAAGCGCATACGGGTCGGCCTCCGGGCGCATCGTGCGGAACTTCAGCATCGTGAACGGCTCGCCGTCGAGGCCGACACGCGTCTGCTCGAAGACCGCGCTCGCCCCCGTCTCGCGCCGGATCAGCGGCGGCACGATCAGCCACACCAGCGCCGTCAGCGCCAACAGCACCACGCTCGCGATCGCGTCCGCCGCGCGCTTGACCACCTGCTCCCACGCCGCGAAGTGCCGCCGACCCAGCGGCACCACCGGCAGGTCCGCCACGCCCGCGATCTCCATCGAGCCCGTCAGCAGCTCCAGCGGCCCAGCGACCAGGTCGAAGTGCACCTGCAGCTCGCCACACTCCGCGATCAGGCCCATCAGCCGGTCCACGTCCAACTCCGGCTGCGCGACCAGCACCTCGTCGAGTTCGTGCTCAGCGCAGATCGCGCGCAGGTCGTCGAGGTGCCCGAGCACCGGCAGGCCGGCGATGCGCTCAGGAGGGTTGGCGCGCACGCAGATGAAGCCCGCCAGCGTGTATCCCAGCGTCTCGAAGCGCTCGATGCGCTCCGCCACCACCTGCCCCAACTCCCCGCAGCCCACGATGGCCGTGAGCGACTCAGCGTCCGGGAGGCTGAGGCGGCGTTCGCTATAGCGCGACAGCAGCGAGCGCTCGACGACCGCCAGGATGCTGCCCGAGAACCAGAACAGGATGAGCATCGCGCGTGAGTAGTCGGTGCGTGAGAGGAATGAGGCCGCGGCGACGAGGATCGTGGCCATCGCTACGGCGCCGAGGGTCGCGATCGCTTCGGCAAGACGCGAGCGGAAGCGGCCGACATCGTAGAGGTCACGTGCGAAGAACGCCAGCAGCCAGAGGCCGACGACGACCGGCGCGGCGCCCGCGTAGAGCTCCGGCGGATGAGCGAGGCGCGTGAGCCAGTCTTCGGGCACATAGAGCCGCAGGACGTAGGCGAGCGCTACCGCGCCCAGGCATGCGAAGATGTCGCAGACCACGAGGGCTGCGACGATGCTTCGCTCGAACCGCTGCCTTGGCGACAGAACCGTGCGATTCACGCTCGGATCATCTCAGACGGGCGCGGCGTGCGCGTTCAGGTCTTGGAGGGGCGTACGAGGCGGAGGTTTCGCCCAATAGATGCCAACACCTCGGAGGGGCGGAAGGTCCGTAGAGCCTGTCCCACTACGCGAGGCGGCGGTCGAGGGGCATCAGCGTCATCTCAACGTGCTGGCCGATGCCATCTTCATCGGGGATCGCCTGCACCGCCACCGTCCATTCGCCCTGCTCGGCGGTGCTGAGCTGGATCGTGCCCACCGAGGGCTCAGCGATCCAGTAGGGGATGTCCGCCATCAGCTTCACGCGCCTGCACAGCGGCCCGAAGAGCGCGCGGTCGATCTCCTGCAGCTCCTGCCAGCACCCGCCGATCTCCACATCGACGATCCCGCCCTCGGAGCCGCCGGTGAGGCGGATACGCCGCGCGCCCATCTCGATCGCGCGGTTGATGAGCCGCCGCGAGACAGTCACTGCCGGCGCGGGAGCCGACTGCTCGGCCAGTTCCGCGAGGCGCTCGCGACTGGTCCGCGGGACGTTGAGTGACGCCGACTGATGCAGGCACTCGCCCACCGCCAGGAGCGCCTCGGCGAGCCGACCGTTGGCCTCACCGGCAAGGGCGGCCGCGCGCAGGATCGGCGGGAAAACATCGCTGAACTCCGCAATGCGCTGGCCGAGCGAGTCGCCCGCCTGCACTGACGCCTGCAGCGCGACGGAGACGGCCGCAAGCGGCTCGATCTCCTGCGCCACAACCTCCAGCGCGCCGAGCGCAGGCACGTCAAGCAGCAGGAGCTCCCCGAGCTCCCTGCACCACAGCGCCATGACTGCCCGATCGACGCGTCGCTGTTCCATGCTACCTCCGGTCGTCCCGTGGCTGACGGCTTTGACAGGCTGGAAAGCCTGTCCTACTCGCCCCGCATTGTGCGCACAGCCGCCGCGCCCTTCTCGCGGGCCTCGTCGAGCACGCCGTCCATCTCCGCGACCTGCCCGAGACGGGAGGCGTTGACCGCCATCTCGCCGAGATACTTCGCCTTGAAGTTGCGCGCCCAGACCTTGATCGGGTCGATGACCCAGTGGCTCTGGTCCTCGGTGGGCGCGCCGTATGCGGTGATGGCGAACATCCCGCAGCCCCCCATGCCCTCGCGCAGCCACGGCGCCACGTAGTAGGCGCTCTGGCGGTCGATCAGGCACTTGAGCTGCGCCGAAACGCCCTGCCAGTAGACGGGGCTGGCGTAGACCACGATCTCCGCGGCCGCCATGCGTTCGAGTACGAATCGCGCGTCATCGTCGGCGCGGATGTCGTCGCGCATGGCGAAGTTGTCGCCCACGGGCCCGATCGGGCGGATGTCCATCTCGTCGAGGAAGAACTTCTCGACCTCCGCGCCCTCGGATTGTGCGCCTTCGAGGAACGCGTCGGTCATCAGATCGGTGTTCCCGCCCCGGCGCGGACTCCCGCACAGGGCGACGACCTTGATCGCCATCACGGAGCGACCTCCTCAGGATGCCACTGGACCTGCTGTGTTGCGGTGGCCTGCCGGATCTGCGCGCCATCCTGCCGGGCGCGGTCGATCGCCAGCAGCGCGATCTGTGCGCCCTGCGCCAGGCCTTCGGTGTTGTCGAAGATGTAGTGGACGCCGCCGTAGACGCGAGATATGCCCGACTCGTCGCCCATCTTGCGCAGCACTCGCGCGTGCGTGGGGAAGAACCACGCCAGCACCTCGCTGGCCGCGCCGGAGAAGCACGAGTGCCCCGACGTGTAGGCCGGGAAGTTCGGCAACTCCCAATCCCCGGCGTCGATGCGCGGGTCAGCCTGGCTCGGCCGCAGCAGCCAGTATGTGTACTTCGTGTCCCACGCGGCGATCCCGGCGTCCATCTGCGCCATGTTCAGCATCGCCAGCACGCGCGCGGCGCGCAGCGGATTGAGCCTGTGCAGGAAGACCAATTCGCCAGCGATGTCGTTCCAGTGCCCGGCAGGGGTGTAGGTGTAGTAGCCGTCCTGCCAGAGGCTGGCGATCCGCGCCTGATCGAGCGTCCGGTTGCTGGTGATCCGGTAGACCTCGTCCACCGCCGCCTCAAACTCGGCCGAGCCGAACGCGGGTGGTGGGTCGGCCCGGAACTGGTCCGGCCGGTCCATCAGCCACGTCCGCACCTGCGCCCACTGAGGCCCCAGCGGCGGCTCGGTCGGCAGCCGGCTGCTGTACCAGATGCCCGGCCCGGTCGGGAGCGTCCCGGTCCACAGCGCATCCGAACCGTCGGTCGCGCAGTAGTCGAGCACTCGGCGCGCGACCTGCCGCCCCAGATCCCGTCCGGCTTCGATGTCGCTGCGGAAGGCCGAACCGTTCCACATCGGCAGGTCGCTGTGAGCCTGCGCGAGTGTCTCGAGCATCGCTGCGTGCTCGGGGAACAGCTCGGTCAGCACCTCGCAGGAAGCGCCCGCGACCACTGCGTCCTCGGACGGGTAGCACGGCAGCGCCATCGGCTCGACAATGGGCGTAAGGTCGCCGGCCACGTCCAGCGGCGATCCACGGTCGTAGAGGTACTTGTTGTGCCACGCCGCGATCAGCGCATCATGTTGAGCCACGCTGAGCACCGCATAGACGCGGGCAGCCTCCGGCGGCACGTAGGTCCTCGTGGCGACGAGCTGGCGGGCCAACTCGTTCCAGCGCAGGACGGTCCATCCCTGTGACGCGCGCACGGCGTCCTCGATGCCCGGGGTGCGCGCGCCCTGCAAGGCGCGCAACTCAGCCATCTCCGCCTGCGCCTCGGCCGAAGCCGAATCCGGCGGAGGTGGCAGCTCGATGTCGGCTCCGGAGGCGAGCACGATCGTGCGCCATGCGCCACCGTCGGGGTCCACACCGGTCGGGTAGTCGAAAGAAGGACCGCCCGAACCGCCGCAGCCGCTGAGTGCCAGCACTGCTGCCAGCAGCGCCGGGATCGCCCCGCGTTCCATGAACCTCGCGCTTCTCCGCCTCACCGCAACCACACTCTTTCCCTGGCTGTTGCCGCATGCCGCGACAGGCAACCACGCCTCCCCTGCCGTCAGCCCATCCTCGCGCCGCACTCGGGGCAGAACTTCGCGCCGGGAGGCACCGGGTGGCCGCTCGGGCAGGTGGCGGGCTGCTCGGGCATGCGTGCGCCGCACTGCGGGCAGAACTTCGCGCCCCCGGCCACGACGTGCCCCTGCGGGCAGGTCGTCGTACCTCCGGCCGGCTGTACCGCTCCGGCGCCCGCCGCAGCCTGTTGCTGCGGGGTAAGCGCGTGCGAGAAGAGCTGCGCCATCGTCACGCCCAGCCCCAGGCCCGCGCCCGTGGCCAACGCGCCGCCGCCATCGCCGCCGCCCTTCGCCAGGTCGCCGATCGCCTGCGCGGTGCGGTATTGCGTGAACTTGCCCATGTCGCCGACCGCGCCCATGCGCGAGCGCTCGTCGATCATCTCGTTGACCTCATCGGGCGGCGTGATCGCGTCGATGAGGAAGTCCTCCAGCACCATCCCGTAGTTGCGGAAGTCGCTCGTCAGTCGCGCCTTCGTCGCCGCGCCCAGCTCGTCGTACTTGCTCGCGAGGTCGAAGATGTTGTCGAGCGTGGTGCCGAGCATGTCGTTGAAACGCGAGATGATGAAGTCGCGCAGCCATGAGCCGACCATCTCGGTGTCATACTTGTGCTCGGTGCCCACGACCTTGTTGACGAAGAGCTGCGGATCGTCCACGCGCATCGTGAAGAGCCCGTAGGCGCGCAGGCGGACGACGCCGAGCTCGTTGTCGCGGAAAATCACCGGGACCGGCGTGCCCCACTTGAGGTTGGTGAAGGTCCGCATGTTGACGAAGTAGACCTCCGCCTGGAAGGGCGTCTTCCCGCCGAACGGGATGTTGATGATCCGCTCCAGCAGCGGCAGGTTCGCGGTGGCGAGCGTGTGGCGGCCGGGCCCGAAGGTGTCGAGGCCCTTGCCATCGCGGAAGAACACCGCCGCCTGGCTCTCACGGACCGTCAGTTGCGCTCCCAGCGATATGTCGGCCTGGCCGTACTGCGGCCAGCGGTGCACGATCTCATCACCCGTTTGGTCGGTCCACTCAACAACATCGATCGCCATCAGTCACGACCTCCTCTGCGCAGGCCTTCTGTGAATCTCAAGTCGATCCGGGAGGGCGCGAGCGGCGCGCCCACGAGTGCGTCACGATCGTGACGCTCGACCAGCAGCAGCGCCACAGAGCCTTCGTCGGCGACGTACCACGCGCACCGCCCACGGCCGAACTTCACGGCCTTGCCCTCCGCCATCCGCTCCGTGCGGACCTCAGAGTCCCAGCGCAGGGCGAAGGTGCGGCCGTCGAGCTGCACCTGCTCGCCCGCAAGCGCCTCGGGCGCCAGCTCGTGCGCCTCCAACAGCCCATCCTCGAGCTGGAGCAGTATCCGCTGCTCGCCGCCGAGCTGGGGCGTGGCGGTCACGCGCTGGAAGGTCAGGCGGTCGGCGCGGCCGAGCAACACCGCGGTGACGCCGAAATCGGCGCCGTCGATCACGAGCTGGTCGCCGGGCTGCAGCCACGGGTGCTCGGGCATCGAGCGGGCCCTCCTCAGGGCACCAGGTCGGTGGCCACGTTCTCGCGCTCTTCAATCATCTCGTTAAGGTCGTCGACGTCCTCGTCGAGGTTGGTGAGCGCGTCCTCGATGTCGTCGTCGGCCGCATCCGCGAGGCCATCGACGTCGTCGCTGATATCGGCGATGAAGCTGCGCAGCGACAGATCGTACTGGTAGAAGCGATTCAGCTCGTCCTCACCGATCTTCACGAGGTCGAAGAAGCCGGAGTAGCCGTAGTCGGCGTAACGGAGGTTGTCGGCGGCGCGGCGCAGTCGTCCGGCGATCTGCTCCAGGTCGTCGAGGTAGTCGAGTTCGCCGCTGCCCGCCCAGTCCGTGGCGATCCGCTCGAGGCGCTCGATGATCCCGCCGATGTCCTCGGCGAGGAACTCGCGCAGCAGCTTGTCGGCGCCCCGGCGCTCCTCACGCTCGACGTAGCCATTGAAGCCCGGGATGGCCTGCATGAGCTTCTGCAGCGGGTTGGGGTCCTGTTGTACCCGTTCGGTCAGGTCCATCTATGCCACCTCCACGCGAGAATGCGGGCCAGGTTCTGTACGCAGGTTCCACCTCCTCCGCACATTCACCTGCCAGATCCGGCGGGGAGGCCGCGCCTTTTGGCCTCGCCGCAGGGAGGTGGCGCCCGGCCGGGCGTCGAACATGCCCCTGTCGCGGAGTTTGACACCCGCGGCTATGGGCAGATATACTTTCCACACTATCCCGCAGTCTCCATCGCGCAAGGCGTGCGGGGACGGCGGGGAGATCACATATAGACGCGGGGCGGTGGGGTTGGCCGCGCAGGCGACCGCTCCGAGATGGGACCACACACTTGAAAGCTGAGCTTGTCTCCGTTGGCACGGAGCTGTTGCTCGGGGAGATAGTAGATACGAATGCCGAGTACATGTCACAGCGGTTGGCTGAAATCGGGGTGGACGTACATTTCCGGCATACCGTCGGCGATAATCTCGCCCGGATAGTCTCAGTCCTTGAGCTGGCTCTGTCGCGAAGCGATGCCGTCCTCATATGTGGCGGTCTGGGGCCCACGCAGGATGACCTGACGCGCGAGAGCGTTGCGCAGGTCACCGGATGCGCGCTTGTGTCCGACCCCGACGCCGAAACCCACCTGCGCGAGTTTTTCGCGCGCCGCGGCTTCACGCCCACCTCCAACAACCTCAAGCAGGCCACCGTCCCCGAGGGCGGGCGGCTGCTCGATAACACCTGCGGTACCGCTCCCGGCGTATTGGTCGAGCACGCGGGCAAGGTCATCTTCGCCGTCCC
This sequence comes from Candidatus Zipacnadia bacterium, assembly GCA_029821635.1. Classification (GTDB taxonomy): domain Bacteria; phylum Armatimonadota; class Zipacnadia; order Zipacnadales; family UBA5352; genus UBA5352. The sequence continues at coordinate 5,814 of JALGSW010000123.1, read as the reverse complement.
CGGCCCGCCCCCCGAGATGCGCGAGATGATGCAGCGCCAGGTCCTGCCGATCCTCTGCGAACGCTTCGGCGAGCAGCTCCGGCCGGTCTTCAGCCGTGTCCTGCGCATGTCCGACATCGGCGAATCCACGCTGGTGGCGCAGATCGATGACATCATCAGCGGCCAGACCGACCCCACCGTCGCCCCCTACGCCAAGCCGGGCGAGGTCACGCTGCGGCTCGCCACCAAGGCCGCGACCGAGGCCGAGGCCGTCGCGCGCTTCGACGCGATGGAGGCGACGCTGCGCGAGCGCGTCGGGCGCTTCATCTACGGCGTCGATGACGAGACGATGGAGGTCGCGGCGGGTAACGCGCTCCGCATGAGGCGCGCGACGGTCGCTGTGGCCGAAAGCTGCACCGGCGGGCTCGTCGCCAGCCGCATCACGGACGTCTCCGGCGCCTCCGACTACATGCTCGGTGGCGTGGTCGCATACGCGAACGAGATCAAGCAGCGCCTGCTCGGAGTGCCCGGCGAGGTCCTCGCCGAGCACGGGGCGGTCAGCGAGCCGACCGCGCGGGCGATGGCCGTCGGCGTGCGCGAGCTTTACGGCGCCGACTACGGCGTCGCCACCACAGGCATAGCCGGCCCGACCGGCGGCACGGAAGAGAAGCCCGTCGGCCTCGTCTACGTGGCGGTCGCCGACGCGGACGGGGTCGTCTGCAACGAGATGAACTGGCCCGGCACACGCGAGCAGTTCAAGCAGCGGGTCTCGCAGACCGCGCTGAACATGCTGCGCAAGCGGGTGCTGGGGATCGAGGTCGCGCGCCTGTGAGCGGCGAGGAGCGGCTGCGGCTGTTCTTCGGCGTGCCGCTGGCTGAGGCGCTGCGAGACGCAGCCTGTGGGCTGCAGGACGCGCTGGGGGAGGCCTGCAGGCGCGGTCCGCGAGTGAAGTGGGTGGAGCGTCCGAACCTGCACCTGACGCTCAGATTCATCGGCGATACGCCCGCCGCGCGGCTGGGCGAGGTCAGCGCCATTGCCCAGCAGGCGGCGGCCGAGTGCGCGCCGGTGGAGCTGGAGCTGCGCGGCGTGGGCTGCTTCCCGCCGCGTGGCGCGCTACGCACGATCTGGCTGGGCGTGCGCGAGGAGCGGCCCGAGCTGACCGAGCTGGCGCAGGGCCTCGGCAGGCGGCTGGTGGAGGCAGGACTGGCAGAGCCGGAGCGGCGGCCGTTCGCCATGCACTTCACGCTCGGCCGGGTGAAGGATGCCGGTGGCGGCCGCGGGCTGCGCGAGGCCATCGAGCGACTCTGTAATGAGCCGGTGGGGACGATGACCGCCGACCGCCTCGTGCTGTATTCGAGCGACCTGACGCCTCGGGGCCCCATCTACACCGAGCGTGGGGAGTTCGAGCTGGGGGAGTAGGACAGGCTTTCCAGCCTGTCAGTAGTAGTCCGCACATCACAACGCACGAAGGGACCGGGGGATCATGGCAGAGGACCGGAAGAAGAGCCTCGACCGCGCCATCTCACAGGTCGAGAAGCAGTTTGGAGAGGGCTCAGTCATGCGGCTGGGCTCCAGCAAGTCGCACCTTGACGTGTCGGCGATCCCGACCGGCGCGCTCACGCTGGACATAGCGCTGGGCGTCGGCGGACTGCCGAGGGGCCGGGTCATCGAGATCTACGGTCAGGAGGGCTCGGGTAAGACGACCCTTGCGATGCACTGTCTTGTCGAGGCCCAGAGGGCCGGCGGGAACGCCGCCATTATCGACGCGGAGCACGCCTTCGACCCGAAATACGCGCGGACGCTGGGGCTGGACCTCGACGACCTGCTCATCGCCCAGCCGGACACCGCCGAGGAGGCGCTGGAGATCTGCGACACGCTCATCAGCTCCGGCGCGCTCGACGCCATCGCCGTGGACTCGGTGGCGGCGCTCGTGCCACGGGCCGAGCTCGAGGGTTCGGTCGGCGACACGCAGGTGGGCCTGCAGGCGCGGCTGATGAGCAAGGCGCTGCGAATGCTCTCGGGCCACGTGGCGGAGTCGGGCACGGTCCTGATCTTCATCAACCAGATCCGCGAGAAGATCGGCGTGATGTTCGGCAATCCGGAGACGACGCCGGGCGGGCGTGCGCTCAAGTTCTGGTCGTCGGTGCGGCTCGAAGTGCGCCGCAGGGAGAATCTCAAGGACGGCACGGACATCATCGGCAGCAGAACCAGCGTGCGAGTCGTCAAGAATAAGGTAGCGCCGCCCTTCAAGACCGCCGAGTTCGACATTATGTTCGGCCAAGGCATCTCACGGGCGGGCTGCGTGCTCGACCAGGGCGTGGAGCTGGAGATCGTGGAGAAGGCCGGCGCGTGGTTCAGCTACGGCGAGGAGCGCCTCGGGCAGGGCCGCGAGAACGTCTCGGAGTACCTGCGCGCGAACGCCGAGTTGGCGCTGGAGATCGAGAACCAGGTTCGCGAGCGGGTCGGCCTGCCGCTGCTGGAGCAGGCGCCGGCGCCGGTCGAAGCTGAGGGCGCCGACACGGACGCCGACGAGGGCGATGAGTAGACCACAGCGATGACACGCAACGGGGAGGCACACAGGACAGCGCATAAGCGACGAGGAGGGCCGGGATGAGCGACCAACGCGCGCGCCATCCGGAGTATGCAGAGGCGAAATCAGCAGCCATCCGGCTGCTCGCCCACCGGGCGCGCACGCGGGGCCATCTCGAACAGAAGCTGCGGGGGAAGGGTCTGGCCGCCGAGGCAGTGGAGGAAGCGCTCGGCGACCTTGAGCGGGCCGGCTACGTCAACGACCAGCAGTACGCCCGCGACCGCATTGACGCGCTCCTTCGACAATCGAAACAGGGGCCATTCGCCCTGACGCACAAGCTGGTCCAGGACGGGATGGATAGGGAACTCGCCGAGCGTGTCGTTGGCGAGACGCTGCGGGGAGAGGACCTGTCAGACTGGGCGCTGCAAGTCGCTGAGGAACGCGCGGGGAAGCTGCGCGGCCTCGAGCCCGACGCGGTACGCCGGAGACTCTACGGCTACCTCAAGCGCCGGGGCTTCTCAGACGCCCACTGCATCAGTGCCATGGAGAAAGCCGTCACTGACGCAGACTCGGACTGACCCGACCGCGGGGACCTGAAACCCGCCGTACCACCACAACGGAGGTGTGAATCCGATATGTATACATGGCTGATACCAGTAGCCGTGGCCGCAATCGCCGCAATAGTGGCATTCGTCGTCTACCGATCGAAGATCACCGCCGCTCGCGAACTCATCGACCAGGAGCGGGCGGAGACCGAGCAACTCAAGGCAGAGCTGCACGAGCAGGCTGAAGTGGAGCGCCGGGAGGCGAAACTCGCCGCGCGCGAGGAAGCGCACAAGCTGCGCGAGCAGGTCGAGAATGAGATGCGCGCCCAGCGGGAGGAGCTCGACAAGACCAAGCGGCGCCTCGAGGAGCGCGAGGACCGCATCGAGCGCCTCAGCGTTGAGATGGACAACCGCGCGAAGAACCTTGCCGGCCGAGAGAAGGAGATCGAGCAGCAGCGCGAGCGCATCGACGAGCTGGTCGTCGAGCAGGAGCGGGAACTGCAGCGCATCTCCGGCCTCACACGCCAGCAGGCCCGCGAGACGTTGCTCGCGCAGGTCGAGGAAGACATCACCCAGGACGCCAACCAACTCATCCGCCAGACCATCGCGAAGGCGGAGGAGGAGGGGGACCGGAAGGCCAACGAGATCATCGCGCGGTCCATCCAGCGCTGCGCGGTCGATCACACCGCGGAGAGCACCGTCTCCGTCGTCCCGCTGCCCAGCGACGACATGAAGGGCCGCATCATCGGCCGCGAGGGCCGCAATATCCGCGCCTTCGAGCAGGCCACCGGCATCGACCTGATAGTCGACGACACCCCCGAGGCCGTCGTGCTCTCGGGCTTCGACCCCGTGCGGCGCGAGGTCGCCCGCATGGCGCTGCAGGCACTTATCTCCGACGGCCGCATCCACCCGGGACGGATCGAGGAGTGCGTCGAACGTTGCCGCGAGGAGATCGACGAGAAGATGAAGGTCGCCGGTGAGCAGGCAACCTTCGAGACCGGCGTCTCCGGCCTGCACCCCGAACTCGTGCGCCTGCTGGGCAAGCTGCACTTCCGCACCAGCTACGGGCAGAACGTGCTGAAGCACTCGATCGAGGTCGCGCACCTGGCCGGAGCGATGGCAGGGGAGTGCGGCGCACGCGTCGCCATCGCCCGCCGCGCCGGCCTGCTGCACGACATCGGCAAGGCCGTTGACTACGAGCGCGACGGCTCGCATTCGCTCATCGGCATGGAGATCTGCCGCAGCCGGCAGGAGCCGGAGGCCGTGATCCACGCCGTCGCCGCCCACCACGAGGAGATGCCGATGGAGACCGTCGAGGCCTTCCTCGTGCAGGCCGCCGACGCCATCTCCGCCGCACGCCCCGGCGCCCGGCGCGAGACGCTCGAGTCCTACCTGAAGCGCCTCGAGGGCCTTGAGGGCATCGCGAAGAGCTTCAACGGCGTGGACAAGTGCTACGCCATCCAGGCAGGCCGCGAGCTGCGTGTGATGGTCAAGCCCGACCAGGTGGACGACCGGGCCGCGCACGGTCTCGCCAAGCAGATGGCCGAGCGCATTCAGAGCGAGATGGAGTATCCGGGGCAGATCCGCGTCACCGTCATCCGCGAGAAGCGCGCGGTCGAATACGCGCAGTGAGCAGCAACGGAAGAAAAGGAAGCAACGACGGCTACGGCTACTAACTCCGAGAGTCTGATCTGATGGTCATCATCCACATCGGCGACGTCGTCGGCAAGATCGGCCGCAAGACCGTGACTGCGTTGCTGCCAGAGCTGATCGCCGAGCACGACGCGGACCTCGTGATCGTCAACGGGGAGAACGCGGCGGGCGGCAACGGAATCACGCCCTCCGTTGCCGATGGGATCTTCGCTGCGGGCGCGGACGTCATCACCACGGGCAACCACGTCTTCGCGCAAAAGCAGGCAGAGGAGCTGCTGCGGAACGATGCGAGCGTGCTGCGGCCCGCCAACTACCCGCCCGGCGCGCCCGGTCAGGGCGCAGGGATCTTCCCCTCGCGCACCGATGGCCTGCAGGTCGGCGTCATCAACCTCCAGGGGCGTCATCAACCTCCAGGGGCGCGTCTTCATGCGCGAGCTTGATGATCCGTTCCGTGTGGCCGATGACATCCTCGACTGGATGCGCCGCGAGACGCCGATCATCCTCGTGGACTTCCACGCCGAGGCGACGAGTGAGAAACTCGCCCTCTCACACTACCTCGACGGCCGCGTGAGCGCGTGCGTGGGCACACACACGCACGTGCCGACGGCCGACGAGCAGATCCTGCCCGGCGGCACCGCGCATATCACCGACGTGGGGATGACGGGCGCGACCGAGTCGATCATCGGGGTGGAGATCGCGCCGGTGCTGAAGCGCTTCACCACGCAGATGCCGGTGCGCTTCGAGCCGCCGCGGGCGGGCCCCGGCGCCATGTGCGGCGTGGTGGTGGAGGTGGACCCCGAGAGCGGCCGGGCGTGGAGCATCGAACGCATTCGGCTCGAGCAGACGTTCGGCTGAGAACAGCCGTTGCGACACCGATCCGCCCGGAGGCTTGCCTTCGGAGCGCTTTCATTGTACTATGCGCTCGGCGGTATCGCTCCACGCGCGAGAGCGCGGCGGCAATTATACTAGTGATTCGACCAAATCCGACGACCACTTGGCAGCAGACCGGTAGCAAGGGGGCTATCCCACCGTGGATATCCTGCGAGTCAGTTCGACCTCAGACCCGAACAAGGTTGCCGGCGCGCTTGCGGGCACGATCCGCGAGCA
>JALGSW010000008.1 GCA_029821635.1 Candidatus Zipacnadia bacterium | reverse complement strand
CCGCGCGCGTTCGACCTGGACATCAAGGTGCCGCTCGATCAGGTCGGGCCGCAGGAGCATGGCCTCGAACCAGATGTCGGTATTGCGCGTGGGGATGCCGCACCCGCCTGCGCCTACGCGGATCAGGTACTCATCGCCGAGCATCTCCATCGCCCGAAACTCGAAGTCGTAGCGCGCTTCGGTTGGCTGATAGTCCTCCACGCCCTTCTCAGAGGCGCAGATCTGCTCCTCGATGTCCTCGAAGGTCAGCTTGTCCTCGGGATGGTGTCGGGCGACATGGCACTGCTCGCTCGGCCGATCGAACCGGAGCACCATCCAGTCTTCCTCGGGGCCTTCGGCGAAGAGGAAGGTGTTGTCGTCGAGCTTCTCGGTCGGCTTACGGTTGTAGCGCCAGTAGCTGGGTCGGATGACGTCGTTCCCAATAACCTTCGCGACCTCGATGGCGTCGCGGAATGACCGCTCGACGAACTCCTCATGGGCGCCTCCGCCCTCCCACAAGGCAGTCACTTCACGCCACTGCTGGATGCCCCCGCCGACGTACGCCTCGCGTCCGAGCAGTGCGGAGGCCACCTCCGCGCAGGTCCCAATGTGATGCACCGGCGCCCTGTCCGTCTGCTGTTTGGTGAACGCGGCCAGAACTCGTTCCCGAGGCGTCATGGCTCCATTGCTCCCTCCGGAGGCTTATCTACCGGTCCTTCTCAAAGTGGTCAACACCTGCCGGTAGTGAATGGCTCCAACCGGACAACGGACGAGTGCCATCTGGATGGTGGGAGGAGGATCCCCGGGTTCAGGCAATGCGACGGCCCTCGGGACCAGGTGGGCGCCCGCGGGGGAGAAGGTACTCAGCCGGCTCCTCGCATCATCGTCAGTTGCCAGACCTGCTGCTGCAGCCAGGCCATCTGCTCAGCGATTCGCCGCAGGCGGCGCAGGCTCTCTTCGGCCGAGGCCACGAGCGCCTCAGGAGTGCCCACGTAGGTGGCGTCGGGTCGGTAGCTGTCGTAGGGACAGTACTTCGTCTCGACGAGCACCTCGTCATGCCCCTCAAGGGCCCTGCCGAGTTCGGACACCTGCAGGTTCGTGCGGCCAAGCCGGCGATAGAGCATCGCGGTCTCCCTACCCCTGCACTTCCGCGATCAGCGCCAGGTCCTCATCCGTCAGCGGCGGGCAGTCCACGGCCGCGATGTTCTCCTCCATGTGCGCCCACTTGCTCGTGCCGGCGATGACCGTCGTGACGCCCGTGAGCTGCAGCACATACTGCACGCAGAGCTGCGCCGGCGAGCGCTCCGGGCCGGTCAACTCGCGCAGGGCTTCGGCCTTCGCTACGAGCGCCTGCTTCGCCTCGATCTTCTGCCAACTGCGGCGGTCGTCATCGCCGAACTGCGCGTCGGGCTTGAGCGTGCCCGGCAGGAAGCCCTGGCCGAAGACGCCGCGCGCGACGATGCCGACGTTATGCTCGACGGCGGCGGGCAGCAGGGCGTCCTTCGCCTGCGGGCCGATGATGCTGATCGACTGCTGCAGCATGTCCACGACCCCGCGCTGCATCAACTCCACGCCCATCTCGTTCGGGCCGATGGACACGCCCACGAAGCGCGTCTTGCCCTGCGCGCGCATGATCTCCATCGCTTCGAGGCACTCCCCGCGGGCGATGTCGTCCGCCGAGGGCCCGTGCAGGAGATAGGCATCAACGTGGTCCATCCGCAGGCGGCGCAGGCTCTCATCGATCTGCCACAGGAGCTTCTCTTTGCTGAAATCGGTCCAGGCCTTGCCCTCGGCTGCGCCGTGCCCGCCCTTGGTGCAGACGACCCACTCGTCGCGGCAATCGGCCAGCGCCCGCCCGATGACGTCCTCGCTGTGCCCGTCGCCATAGATGGGGGCGGTGTCGATGAAGTTGACGCCCGCGTCGCGGCAGCGGGCGATCAGATCGAGTGAGGCGGCATCGTCGGTGCTGCCCCAGCCATGCGGAATCGTGCCGAGGCCGTCGAAGGTGAGCGTGACGGCCCCGCCGATCTCCCACGCGCCGAGGCCGACGGCCGAGACTTCGAGATCGGTGCGGCCGAGGGATCGGTATTGCATGCGGGGCCTCCTGAACCGGACTGATTCGTAGCAGATGGGCTGCGGTGACCAGGGATCTGTCTGCCATGGCAGTTCCCTGCGCGGGACACCGGCACCTTCTCCCCGGGCCCGGCCGGCGCCGCGTGCTGCCGTGGAGGGACGATCCGGGCCGAACCGGTCAAGGGGAGCGGGGGCAGGCAGACCGAAGCGACCGGAAACGTCCGCGGCGCGCCGGCAACTGCCATTCAACGGCGTGGCGCACTCCGGGAGGCAGGGACGGCGTCGCGGGGAAATGCCCGGTCAGGCGGGCTCCGGGCCGGCCGGTTGAGGGGCGCTGTGCCGGCCAGAGGTGCTCGGGCGTCACTCTGATATCGAGGGAGCGCCGTGAGATGACCCGCACAGCATGGCCGTGCCTGGTGGCGCTGATGGTTGTATCGAGCATAATCACCGCGGGAGGTCAGACTATGGAACAAGCCGTCATGCCTGATGCCGCCCGCATCCGGCCGTGGTCGGAGGACTCGCGCTACTGGCAGTATCGCGGACAACCGGTGCTTCTGGTGGGCGGCTCACGCGAGGATAACCTCTTTCAGATCCCCGACCTCGAGGAGCAGCTTGACCTGCTGGCGGCTGTGGGCGGCAACCAGATCCGCAACACCATGAGCGACCGCGATGAGGGCGACGCCTATCCCTACGCTCAGTTGGCAGACGGGCGCTATGACCTCGATCAGTGGAACGAGGAGTACTGGCGGCGCTTCGCGGAGCTCATGCGCCTCGCCTACGAGCGCGACATCATCGTGCAGATCGAGGTCTGGGACCGCTTCGACCTCAGCGACACGCGCGGGATGGGCAACTGGCAGCGTCACCCCTACCGCCCGGCGAACAACGTCAACTACACCGAGGAGCAGAGCGGGCTGGGCGACGCCTACCCCGACCACCCCTCGGCGGACAGGCACCCGTTCTATCACACCATCCCCGGCATGGAGCAGTACCGCCCGCACTACGACCTGCTGCGCGGCTACCAGGAGCGCTTCGTCGCGAAGATGCTCGCGCACAGCCTCCCCTACGGGAACGTGCTCTACTGCATGAACAACGAGACCTCGACCGACCCGCGCTGGGGGCAGTACTGGATGGCCTTCATCAAGGTGCATGCGGCCGCCGCGGGCCTCGAGGTCTTCGTCACCGACATGTTCGACGATGGCTGGCGGCCCGAGCAGTCGGAGAAGATCCGCCTGGAGCTCGATCACCCGAAGCTGTACGACTTCATCGACATCTCGCAGGTCAACAGCCGTAACTTCGGCGAGGACCACTGGCGCCGGCTGCGTTGGGTGGTGGAGCAGGCCGCGGTGCACCCGCGCCCGGTCACTCACACCAAGATCTACTCCGCGGGCGAGACCAGCTTCGGCTCGGGCACCCCGCAGGATGGCATCGAGCGCTTCTGGCGCAATCTACTGGGCGGCTCGGCCTCGTCGCGCTTCCACCGCCCCACCGCAGGCATCGGCATCAACGAGACCGCCCAGGCGTGCATCCGCTCGGTGCGTAAGGTCGAGGAACTCGTGCGCTTCTGGGAGATCGAGGCGCATGAGGAGCTGCTGGGCGAACGCAAGGAGAACGAAGCGTACCTTGCAGCAGATCCGAGCGGGGCGTACGTGCTCTTCTTCTGCAGTGGCGGCGCGGTCACGCTGAACCTGACCGGGGGCGAAGGGGACTTCGAGGGCCGCTGGATCGAGGTCGCCACCGGCGAGTGGGGCGATGAACTGGCGCTCGCCGGCGGCGGGTGGCGCGAGCTGACCGCACCGGGCGACGAGCCCTGGGTGGCGGTGCTGGTCAGGAAGTGACCGCCGGCAGGTACAACGTTCGGCGCCCGCGCGGCACCCCACCTGACGCTCCCGTCGCCATCGGGGCCCCAACACCGGATTCGTGCTGCCTGCAGAGGAGGAACCACCATGGTACCGGAAGAGGGCGGCGAGGGGACTCAAGATGCCGAGGCGCGACCGGCAACCTGCCCTGACCGCGGGAGGACTCTCGTCCGGCTGGCGCCAAACGAAGGGAGATAGGTGCATGAGCACGTTCCGCGACGCGGGCTGGGTCTGGGAAGGGCAGGGCTTCGACCCGGGAGTAGAGCCGACTCTCTACGGGGTCGGCGAGGGCGCCACTTACTTCGGGCTCGATCGCGTCAACTTCATGTTCCACCCGAACACCCACGTCAACCTCAGCAAGGTCGCGCACTTGGGCGCGGTGGTACCGGAGATCTCGAAGTGGAAGTGGGTCGAGATCGAGCCGGTGCCGGGGAAGCACGGCTGGGGCAACGCCAACTGGCGCGACAGCAATCCGGAGACCGTCCGCGAGGAAGCCGAGAACCTCAGCCGCGTCTCGCTGGACTTCCCCAACATCTCCGGCGCGCTGATCGACGACACCTCCGGCATGTTTCACTACGATGCCTATGGCGCGCAGTGGCCGGAGAAGATAGCGACCGCGCTCCGCAGCGCCAACGCCGAACTCAAGCTCTGGATGGTGGTCTACACTCACGAGCTTGACCTCGAACAGTGGCAGTTCTTCCTGCCCCACCTGGACATCGTCAACCTGTGGGTCTGGGAGTTCCAGAACCTGCCGAAGCTCGAGGAGGACGTGGCGCGCTGCGCCGAGCTCTTCCCCGGCAAGGAGATCATCGTCGGCAGCTACATCCGCGACTACCCCAGCCGCCAGGGCGTGCCGCTGGACGTCATGCGCGCGCAGTATGAGACCATGCTCCGGCTGTGGGAGCAGGGCCGGATCAGCGGCTACAGCATCCTCGGTACGTGCCTCATCGACGGGCACCAGCCTCAGGCTGAGTTCATCCGCGAGTTCATCGACAAGCATTCGTGAGTCGCGCGCTACGGAACGCTCACCTTGTAGAGGAAGCCGTCCTCGCTCGAAGCGACGACCTCGCCGGGGCCCGCGGGGGCGAGGTCGATCAGCCGCCCGCCGGTCTCGAAGCGCCCGACGATCGCGCCGTTGGTCGCATCCAGCGCATAGACCGCGCCATCATCGCAGCCTGCCGCAAGGCGCAGCGGCTCTCCCGCCTGCACCGTGAGCGTGCGCACCTGGTTGGGCAGCGCGGCGCGCCAGATGACGCTCCCGTCGCCTTCGAGGCAGTAGACGTTGAACGACAGGCTGCTGACGAGGATCTCGTCCGCGCCATCGCCGTCCACGTCCGCGCAGGCGAGGTCGGTGACCTCGTCGCCAGTGTTGAACATCCAGAGTCGATCGCCATCCGGGCCGCAGACCTGCACGGTCGTGTCCGCGCCGCCGAAGATGACCTCCTTGCGACCGTCCCCGTCGAGGTCGCCCGCGGCCGCCGCGTTCGCGCACGGCCCGCCTGCGGTGCGCACGCCGAAGCGCCGGCTGCCGTCCGGGCTGATCACGTGCCAGGTGTAGTACTCAGTGCCCGCGAGCACCTCGTCGCGACCATCGCCATCCACGTCCGCCGCGGTGCCCGCCGTCGAGCCGTGCACGCTCTCGTAGTGCCACAGCTCCTCGCCCTGCGCGTCAATCGCGTAGTAGCGCCAGCTATCGGCGCCCGCGATGATCGCCTGGCTGCCGTCGCCCGCGAGGTCCGCGCCGAAGACCACGCGCACGTGCGGCGTCCGCTTGTAGTAGGGCACCTGGAAGGTCCACTGGTGCTCCCCATCGGCGTTGAGTGCGACCACGAGACCGTTCATGGCGCCGGCGATCACCGACAGCCGTCCGTCCCCGGCGAGATCGACGGTCGTGACCGAGTTGACCTCGGCGTCGCAGTCGTAGGCCCAGCGCAGCTCGCCGTCGGCGCCGAGGCAGTAGACCTTGCCGTTGGAGTTCCCGCCCAGCACCTCGTCGGCGCCGTCAGCGTCGAGGTCGGCGGTGTGCACGGAGTTGAACGTGAATGCCGCCTTGCCCTCGGTCGCCTGTTCGGCTGCGAGGCGCTCAAGGCCCTCGCCGGTGCCCCAGAGCTGCAGCTCGGCCGTGTAGACGGCAGTTCCCGCTCGCGGGGTGAGGATCAGGCGCAGGTTTCTGGCGTTGGCGTCGAGCTCGAACTCGTACTCCTCCGGCGCGTGGCCCGGCGAACCCCAGTTTCCGTACATCTCCTCGTCGGCGAGGTCCACCAGCGTGCGGTTGTCGGCGGCGAAGCCGTCGTTGGAGCCCAGCAACTGGATGCGCCCGAGCTGGAACTGCACGCCCTTGCTCGACGAGGTCGCGAACCAGGCGCTCAGGTCCATGCGCTCGATGTGGTAGCTGTCCAGCAGCTCGACGTCGATCGTGACTTCCTGATCGGGAGCCCACATCGTGGCGTCGGACGTGCCGTCGTCGCGGCCGTCGAAGATGCTGCTCAGCACGTTGCCGCCCGCCTCGCCGGAGAACACATTGACTTCCAGCGGGTCGGGGCCGGCGCTGACGCTCTTCACCGCGTTGACGGACGCGGGCTCGCCGGGGTTGCCGGTGAGCAGGAAGTTGCTGGGGCGCTCCAGATACGCCCACAGCTCGGTCATCTTCGGCGCATCGCCGCCCGCGGCCACGGGCGCCACACCTGGGCCCGCGGCCGCGCTGAGCGTCTCGATCAGTCCGGCCACCCGCTCGGGCGCGACCTGCATCTCGAACTCGGCGGTGTCCACCGACTGCTCGGTGCCGACACTGCTCACGGCCGGCGAATGTATCTGCGCCTGTCCGGCGGCGAGGTCGGCCTCAACGTCAGCGCCCTCGTCGAAATCGCGCGTCTCCCCGTGGCCCCAGATGCGGGTCGCACCGATCGCGCACAGGTGGCCGGGCGTCATCACTGCCATCGCGCCATCGACCGTGATACCGCCGGGGATCGGGATCGCGCCCTTCTCGTCGCGCACCGCCACGACCACCGGGTCGCCCGCGCCGGTGATCGCGATGGCGTTGTCGCTCAGGCGCCTCACGAGCACGTCCGCGGGCTCCTCGCCGGATGTGTGCATAACGGTGAACAGCACTACCTGCTCGCCCGGCTGAAGTTCGGCGTCGATGATCCCCTGCATCGACTTGACCAGCGGCTCGCTGATGTACGGGTAGCTCGACCAGTTCTTCCCGGTGTACTCGTCCTCATTGAGGATACAGTGCGTGTCGGGCGTCATCGAGATGGAGGCGAACTGGCCCTCCTGCTCGACCGAGAGGCGCGAGCCATCAAGCTCCGTGTCGCCGATCGTCTGCCACACGGCGCGGAAGCTGTAGTCGCCGGGCTCATTCGCGACCATCCGGTCGGCGACCACGAACATGCCGGGCTTGATCCAGATTACGTTGCGGTGCCAGTCAACGCCCGCGTAGTTCCGCGCGACCGTCTGCGACGCGCCCATCGTCTCCAGGTCCGCGAGGTTCTCCAGCTCCACGTACGCCGGGACCTTCTCGGACTGGCCGTCGCGCAGGATCAGCATCGAGTTGTGGTACTTGGGCAGCGACTTGATGTAGTCGGTGTCCGCCAGCCAGATGCGCTCGTTGTCGGTCCACTGGAGGATCGCGTTCCCGTCCATGTGCCCGTGGCCGCCGACGCTCAGGCCGTCGAGCAGCAGGTAGGGGGCGTCCGGCTCGTAGCTGTCGCGGAAGGAGATCTTGTCCACCGCATTCTCCAGTGGCACGTACGCCGCTCCGTCGAAGCTGTCATACCACATGTCATCGACCGCCCAGCCCTTCGTCCCGAGCAGGTCTGTGGGCTCGGCGGTCTCACTTTCACCGAGAGCGAAGCTCGACAGCGCCAGGCGCGACCTCACCTGCATCTTGCGCTCGATGGCCCACTGAGAGCGCCCGTCGCGGTAGTACCACTCGGCCATACGCAGGATGCGCAGCTCGTTCCCCATCGGCGCCCAGCCGCCCACGTCCCCGTAGGGCACCTGGTAGCCGAGGTTGCTCATGGTCATGATGGCGTAGTCGGCGTTGAGGCGCGCGTTGCCGTTCTCGAAGTAGCGCATATCCGGCCGCGCCATGCAGTAGGTTATCGTGTGGTTCAGCGTCAGCCATTGGTAGGTGTTGCAGTCGCAGTGCGCCTTGCTCGCGTCGAGCTGGTACTGGAAGGTCCCGTCGGCGACCTCGATCCACGTCTCTCCCTCGACCGCGTCGTAGTAGCGGCTGAAGTACTGACCGGCGTACAGGCAACCGAGGGCGGGGAAGGTCTGATGATTGAAGCGCACACGCCGGCTCGTGGGGCGGGCGGACTTCGCCGGACCGAGCTCGCTGACCCACTGGAAGAGGATCTTCGTGACCGCCAGCCGCTCCTCATTGGTCACCGCCGGGCACTCCTCAACCGAGTCCCACGCCGGGATGTTGTGGTAGATATGGAAGTCCGAGTCCATCCCCCACGGACCGCCGTAGGTGGTTGGCTCCGACAGGTAGCTCTCGTACGTACGCTTGATCATCCACACGTACATCCGCGCGTACTCTTCACGTCCGGTCAGCGCGTAGTCCTGGCCCTGGCCCTGCGCGAACGAGAACAGCCCGCGCGTGCCCGCACGAAGCAGGTGGTCCTCACAGCGCTGCTTGAGCTTCTCCGCCCAGTTGTCATCCAGCGTCTGAGTGAAGAGGTTGCCGTAGCTGGCCAGCGCCCGGCCGGTAAGCTCGACCTCGAGGACCGAGGGCACCACGAGCGTCTCGCCCGCGGCGAGATGCGGCCGCAGGGCCTCAAGCCCCGCGCGCGCGCCCGCTATGTCCGACGCGCCCAGCGCGATGAGATTGCGGCCGGTGCCCCACGGATCGGGGACCGTGCGCACCTCATAGCCGCCCTCGCCGGGGTAGACGCCGTCGGCGAAGGTGAGCTGGTGCGAGTAGGGGTACAGCAGCGCCATGTTGTTGACGATGCTGCCGATGACGATCGCGTTCGTCTCGGCGAGCTGCGCGTCGGTCACCTCATCATCGGTGACGACCGGCAGCGCCACGCCTGTGGCCTCCTCGATCGCTGCGCGCACGTCTGCCGCGACGGCGGTCCACTCGGCGTCCTGCGGCGCAACGATGATCGCCCGCGCCTCGCCGCCCTCGACCAGCGTTGTGTCGGGATAGAGCGGCTTGGCCTCGGTCACGTCCATGAAGCTTTTCTTCGTGGACTTCTCAATGCGGATGTTGTCGAGAATCATGTCGAACTCCACTCCCGCGTTGTGGGTACCGACGTAAAACACCAGCGAGGTCACGGCCGTACGGTTATCGCTCTCGATCTTGTCGGTCTCCCAAGCCAATCCCCCGCTCGGCAGCCGTGGATGGAGCGTGAAGGTCTGCATCTCGGCCCTGAGCTGACCGTTCCAACTCGTCCAACTCATCACGCATGTGCCCTCGGCGTCGAAGCCGCGCGCGTAGAGCGCCTGCGACTCGGCGGGCGTTGACGAGGCGGCGTCGAACACCAGTGCCTGGCCGTCGAAGTCAGTGGGCGGCATGGTGACGCGCGCGCTCAGGTAGCTGTTGCCATCGTGGCCGGCGGGCGAGGTCCCGTAGAGGCGTAGCGCCGCGGCTCCCTCGACGGGGAAGCCGGGATCAGTGACGACCTCGAGCCCGGAGCGCTCCCAGCCCTTCCCGAGGTCGAGCCCGGCGTCCTCAAGCGCGTCACAGGCGTGCAGTGTGGCCGGTTGCTGGGCGAGACAGGGCACGGCAACAACGATGAGTGCGAGTATGATCAGAGGTCTCACGGCGCACCTCCTGAGAGGGGTTGCTGCTCTTGCGTGATTGACCGTCACAAAAGTCTCCGATCTCCAGGTTCCGCCTGTTCATTTCACTGCGCGTTCGCCGGCCCGACCGGCGGCCAGACGAGCAGCGTCGTATCCTCACTCGCGGAGACCACACGGCCGTCTTGTGTCACCGCCAGGCCGAGGATCGCGTCCGCATGGCCGCCGAAGGTCGCGAGGTTTTCACCTGTGTCGGCGTCCCAGCACGACACCTCGGTGCCACCGGCGGCGTAGATGCGGCCGTCGTCCACCGCGAGCGCGGAGACACCCGCGCCATGCTGCATCCGTCGCAGGACCTCTCCTGTTGCGAGGTCCCAGACGATGATCGCGCCGTAGCCGTCGGCGGTCACGGCGGTCGCGTCGTCGATGAAGCGTGCGGCCTGCACCCAGCGGCGATGTTCCGCCATCGTCCGCAAGAGCCCCCCGCCGCCCAGCGCCCAGTAGCGCACCGTTCCGTCGCGCCCGCCGCTGATTGCGAACTCCCCGTCGGGCGACACGTCCACCGCGAGCACTCCGCCACGGTGCTCGTGGAGGACCTGCACCGGCTCGTCGCCATCCTCCCACACGCGGATCGTGCCGTCTCCGGCGGCTGAGAGCAGGCGCACGCCGCTCGGAGTGTAGGCGACCGCACGAACGTAGCCGCGGTGTCCGGTTAGCTCACGGATCAGCACGCCGTCCTGCAGACTGAACTCTCGCACGATGCCGTCCTTGCAGCCTGCGACCACCCTCTGGCCATCGGGTGAGACCGCCAGTGCCCGGACGCCGAGAGTTGCTCCGCCGATCGTGCGCAGGCTCTCACCCGAGTCCGGGTCCCAGACGCGCAGCGTCTCATCGGTTGAGCCGCTCACCACGAGGTCGCCGCCGGGTACCGCTGCGACCGCCGGCACGACTCCATTGTGTCGCTCCCACGCGATCCGCGGCGTCCCATCCTCGATACTGCGCTCGTCCAGCAGCCCCGCTCCGTAGGAGAGTGCCCATCTGCCATCCGGCGAGACCTCAATGCGCGTCACGTGGCCCTCATGCGGCCACCAGCGCAGCAGCACCTTCGCCTCGTTGCGATCCCAGCGCCGGATGGAGCCATCGCGCGATCCCGTCAGCAGCTCATCGGGGTTCGCGCAGTACGCGACGGAGGTCACTGCGTGGCCGTGATGGCCACTGAACTTCCCGAGCATCTCATAGCTCTCGACGTCCCACTCCTGCGCGCTATGACGCGTCCCGGCGAGGAGTCGTTCGCCATCCGGCGACAGCTCCAGGCTGCGGGCGTGCGAGTAGTAGTCCTTGTGCCACTCGTTCAGCAATTCCCCGCTCCCGAGGTCGTAGTGCGCCAGAATCGGGCCTGAGCCCGCGCTGCCATCGACGAACGCCGTGCGCCCGTCGGGGCCGTAGATGCCCTGCCGGAACGAGTGCATCCTGCCCTCGATGGCGACGAGCTGCTCGCCGGTCGCGAGGTCCCACTCCTGGAGCGTTGGCGGCGAGCTGCCCGTGATGAGCACGCGCGTCTCGTCAGGCGAGTAGTGCGCGGTGGTGAGGCCGCGCACCCCGGTGTCGATGGTCGCCACGATCTCACGCGCCTGCATATCCCACACGTGCACACCCCCCGCCGACTCCGCCACCAGCAGGGCGCTCCCATCGGCATTAGGCTCGATGGAGCGGATGCTTGCGGAGGTGATCGCATCGGTGCGCTCGAGTCGGCCCGCGGCGAGGTCCCAGATCTCAACGGACGCCCCGACGGCAATGGCGCCGCGACCGTCGGGCAGGTAGCACAGGTCGGCGATGCCGCGGGGGTAGCGCATCGCGAGCGTGCCCAGTCGCTGGAGTGCGCCCTCGGGCAGCGGATCGCCGTAGCGGTCCTCGGCTGCAGCAGCCAGTGATGCGACGCACAGGCTGATCGCAGCGATCACGGTGACCGTCATCATGCCGCGCATGGGCTCACTCCTCAAGGGTCTTTTCCGGCCCGTAGACATTCCTGTAGACGAGCGTGTTCCCGCCTGTGGAGACGGCCTTGCCCGGCTCGGCCATGAACCAGTTGTTGTGGATCCGCGCTCCGTCGGACGGCACACCGCGGATGGCGACATGCCGCCGCGTGCCCCGGAAGGTGTTGTGATGTATGTGCAGCCAGTCGCCGGCTATATCCGTGGCGTCGCCGCGATCGCGACCACCGTGCATATCGAAGTGATGGCTGGTCGCGTTCTCGAGCACGAGGTTCCACGCCGCCTCGTAGCCCGAGCCGGGCGACCCGCTGGATGCGATGTGGTGGCGGCAGTAGTCGAAGATGTTCGCGATGATGTGGACGTCGCCGGAACTCAGCGAGATACCGTAGCCGAGGCCGCCGCGCTGGTTGTGGTGGATGAAGTTGTGATGGATCTGGCAGTTGAGCGCGCCCGAGCCAACGCCAATCGCGGCCAGGTTGAAGTTGAAGACCTCGGAGTTGTCGATCTCGTTGCCCCAGTGGCTGATGCTGATGAAGTAGGAGGACGTGCCGATGCGCTCGGCCCCGGCGTAGTGCCCGCGGAAACGCAGACCGGTAAGCCGCACCTCAGGGCCGCCGCTGACGAACATGCGGCCGGCCTCGTCCATGTGCAGCAGCGCGCCGGGTGAGCCGTCACGCCCACGACTTCCGGCCAACGTCACGCCCTCCGGGATGGTGAGCGTCGGACTGTCGGTGAGATCGATCTCAACGCCGTGCGGCACGTAGATGACCTCGCCGGGCTGCGCCGCCGCCAGCGCCTCGGTCAGCTCCTCGGCGGTGCTTGCCACGTAGTCCCCGCCATCGTAGATCTGCGAGTAGCCCTCTCCCCCACCGATCGGGTCGCCGGTAGGGTTCGCCTCGCAGCCGAAGGTCTCGGCTTCGTCGGCGATGCCCGCTCCGGCGAGGACCATGAGGACGATCGCCGGTCCGAGCAATTGGAGCGTGTATCCTGATACGGTAGTCATACCGCGCACCTGCCTGCAGTGACCGCCATTCGCCGCTATCCGGCACGCTGCGCAGCTCAACTTCTCCCTTGCGTGGCCCATGACCTGCGCGCACACGGAGGCCGCGCCGCCCGGTGCAGCGAAGCTGAGCACACGCCGAGGGCCGTTGGCCTGAGCACGAGGAGTGAGTCCGCAGATGAATCGCCTGTGTATTGCGCTCGTACTGTTGTCGGCGATGGTGGCCGGCGCGCAAGAGACGTTCTCGTATGACTTCGAGCAGTCCGAAGAGTTCGCCGATTACGAGGGGCTGCGGGCGGGTAACGCCACGTCGGAGATCGTCGCGCCCGGCGCCGGCGACGAGGGCCACTGCCTCCGCCTCTCCCTGCAGACACCCGGGCGCTACTGCGCCCTCACCATCACCAGGCCCATGCCGCTGGTGAAGAACCTCACGCTCTCCTTCGACTACCGCGCGGAGATCGAGGAGGGCGTCAACGCGCACTACCTCGGCATCCTGTTCTTCTACGAGGACGACAAGCAGTTCGGCCGCTTCGACCGCCCATTCTCCTCCGAGTGGCGGCACACCGACGTACCTATCGGCTCGCTGATATCGCCGAACGAGGGCGTGCTTGAGGTCGGCCGCGAGTTCGCGAAGGTGAACATCTACGGCCGCGCCCCCGACGAGGGCGCCCTCATGACCGTCTGGCTCGACAACATCAGCCTGTCGGTGAAGACCACCGGAGGGCTCATCAGCGATCGGGTCGCGACCTCCTACGCCAACCCGCCGATGCTGGTGTGGAGCGACAGCATCGGTCCCAGCCGGCTGCAGTACTCGCGCTCGCCCGAGTTCCCCGACGGGGAGACGGTCACGGCGGAGGCGGAGTGGTCATTCTACACGCCACCCGCGCCGCTTGAGCCCGGCGAGTGGTTCTGGCGGGTATACAGCGAGACGGACGTGACCGAGGGCTGGAGCGACGTCAACCGAGTGCTCATCCCCGAGGAGGCCCATCGCTTCACCACACCGCCCGTGGACGCGGCTGCCATCGAGGCCATGCCGCGCCCGCGGCTCATCGACGTCGCGGCCGAGCGCGCGGCGCTTGGCGAGGCCGGCATCGCGAACCTGCTCGCGCGGGCGCGTTCGTCGGCGCAGCAGCCGATCCCGGACGATCCACCGATCTGGGAGGAGGGCGACGAGCGCTGGCCCGCGTGGATCGACTGGTACGGCGAGGTGCATGGCGCGATCACCAGCCGCACCGGCCGGCGTCTGGAGGTCATCGCGCAGCAGGCCGCGATCGCCGACAGCGACGAGGCCCGCGACTGGACGCTGGAGCTTGCGCTGGCGGTCGCTTCCTGGGACCCGCAAGGCGGCAGCGCACCCCATCGCGGCGACATCGGCGCTCAGCACGTCCTGCGCGGCCTCAACGCCGCCTACGACGTGCTGCGCGACTACGCCAGCGAGGAGGACCTCGCCATCATTCGCGGCGCACTGATTGCGCGGGCCGAGGACTTCCGGAAGACGCTCAAGCCCCTGCGCGGCGACCCGCAGAACAATCACACGTGGCTGCGCGCGCTCGCCTTCGGCCAGAGCGGCCTGGTGCTCATCGGCGACCACGAGCCCGCTCATGAGTGGGCCGAATACGTCCGCCAGCTCTACCTCGGCGAGTTCCTCTCCGGGATGGGCTTCCAGGGCGACAACAATGAGGGCCTGAGCTACTGGTCCTACGGCCTGAGCTTCATCGTCGAGTACGCGGACATGATGCACACCGTCTGCGGTATCGATCTCTACCAGCAGCCGTGGCTCAACCAGACCGCGCGCTTCCCGATGTACTGTGCCCCACCCAACGCCCCGGGCGTCTCGTTCGCCGACACCGGCAAGCCCAATCACGGGATCGTCGGCCCCTACAGCCAGTCCTACGTGCGCCTGCTGGGCGAGCGCACCGGCGACCCGTACGCGCTGTGGTACGGAGGCGCGCAGGACCCGGTCGGCGGCGTCTCCCCCCGTCCGCCGGTCGATCTGCCCCAGTCGATCCTCTACCGGCTCATCGGCCTCGGCGTCGCGAACACCTCGCTCGTGGACGGACGCGAGGGCGTCACGGTCGCGATGCACTCCGGCACCTACCAGGCGGGCCACCAGCACGCCGACCAGAACGCCTTCGTCATCAACGCATACGGGGAGAAGCTGGCGATCGATTCGGGCTACTACGACTGGTACGGCAGCCCGCACTTCAAGGAGTACTCCAGCCAGACCATGGCGCACAACACCATCCTCGTCGATGGCGCGGGCCAGGCGGTCTTCAAGCAGGGCGCCGACGGGCGCATGGACGCGTGGTTCGATGGCACGGGGCACACCTGGATGGTCGGCGACGCGTCCGATCCGGAGGTCTACGGGGGCAAGCTCTCGCGCTTCGACCGCCGCCTGCTGTTCATCAAGCCCGGCATCGTCATCATCCACGACCTGTTGGCCGCGCCCGAACCGGCGAACTTCCAGTGGCTCCTGCACACGGCCGCGCCGATCGAACTCGACGAGGCGCAGCAGTCGCTGAGCGTCACCTCCGGCGAGGCCGCGATGAGCGCGCAGATGCTCCGCCCCGCGGAGCTGTCGTTCAGCATCACGGACCGCTACCCGGTCCACCCCTACACCGGCTACGGCACGGTGCCTGTGCCTGAGGACCAACTGGCGAAGGAGTGGCACCTCACCGCCGAGGCCGGGCCCGCGGACGAGCGGCAGTTCCTCACGGTCTTCGACGTGCGCCGCGGCAACGATGATGCCGCGTCGATCCGCGAGATCGACTGCGAGGGCGGCATCGGCATGCAGGTGGCTCGATCCGACCGGCGCGCGACGGTGCTGATCGCGCCCGACCGTGATCCCGCCGAGCTGTCATCACGCAATCTGAACGCGAACGCCGAGGTCGCGTCGGTGGCTACCGAAGGCGGCGCCCTCGCGTCCGCCTGCGCCATCGGAGCGAGCGAGTTGCGCTGGCGCGACGAAGTGCTCTTCGCGGTCGATGAGGGCCGGGGCGACTGCAGCCTCGTGGTGACCGCGAACGGGACCGTCGCGGACCTGTCGCTCGAAGCGCCCGCCACGGTGCGC
The DNA here is from genome assembly GCA_029821635.1 of Candidatus Zipacnadia bacterium. Classification (GTDB taxonomy): domain Bacteria; phylum Armatimonadota; class Zipacnadia; order Zipacnadales; family UBA5352; genus UBA5352. The sequence continues at coordinate 32,725 of JALGSW010000008.1, read as the reverse complement.
CTGCCGGCCTCGGACGGGCGCCTGATGGTCGATGGTGAGGCTCGGGGCGCGATGGCAGACGGGCCGCTCTCGCTGGCCCTGGAGGCCGGCACGCACTCGATCGCATGGGGCGCCGATCCGCGGCAGGCGCTCTCGCACCCGCTGGAGCCGCTGACGATCCGCATCGGCGATGCCACCTCGCAGCTTCAAGGCTACGCGGTTCGGCGCGCCACGGACATGCCCGGCTACTGGTGGGGGCCGGTGGAGCTCCCGGTCGAGGACCGCTACGAGCTGCGCATCGAGGCCGCCGGCGAGGCGCCGCGCATTACCTGGGATGGCCGCGGAGTCGAGCTGGCGGCGGAGGGCGACGCGCTGACCGCCGTGCTCTGGGACGATGCGGGCCTGCATCACATGACCATCAGCGCCTCGGAGCCGCTCCGTTCGATCACGCTCACCCCGCGTAATGTCGTGAGCATCGCGGCGGAGATGCTGCCGAAGGACTGGACGCCGCTGGAGGGAGCCGTCCTGCACGAGGCGGAGGACGTGGCCGAGGAGGGCGCGGTCAGAGGGCTGGTCATGAAGAAGGTCGCGGCATCGGGCGGCGTCGCACACACTACCTGGGACAGCCCCGGACAATGGGCGGCGTGGCGCATCGATGTGCCCGTTGAGGGCGACTACGAGCTGCTGATCCGCGCGGCCAGCATTTACGACCGCATCGTGCGGAGCGTCGAACTCGACGGCGAGCTGCTGCAGGTGGCGTCATTCGGCTCGACAGGTGGCTGGTGTCGGGCCACTGACGACTGGCGCTGGTTCCGCCTGATGACGGACGCCGGCGACCCGCTACGCGTCCACCTCACCGCAGGGACGCACGAGCTGCGCATGGAGCGCCTCACGGGCTCGATGAACCTCGACCTCTTCGCGCTGGTGCCCGCAGTGTAGGGCGGTCGTTCTCCCCCTCTCCCGCTTGCGCGACGTCGTTTGTCGCGCCAGGGAGAGGGGGCCGGGGGGTGAGGTCGTCGTTGCCGCCCGCGGCTCCTCACCCGTTGAGCACCGCGAACGCCTTCAGCTTCCAGAACGTGTCCGCTGAGGTCTGCAGCATCCCGGCCAGCTCGGCCTCGGCGGCCCAGTCGCCCGCATCCGCCGCGGGCTTCAGCTCCGCGACGCGCGCGAGCAGCTCCTCGACTTCCGGCCGCAGTGCCGCGCCATCCTCCCCCGCCGCCTCCAGCAGCCGGTTGGTCTCCGCCGTGAAGGCCGCGAGGTCAAACTCTCGCACGGGCGCGGGGCGGAAGTTCGTCTCGGTTAGTTGCGCCAGGTCCGTCAGGGCCTGCTGCTGCATGTACTTCTCCGCCTCGGCATTCGTCATCCCGGTGAAGTCGTAGAAGCCTACGCGCGCCTCCCCCGCGCCGGGGTCGAGGTTGATCGTCGTCGAGACCGCGTAGCCGCCGATGCTCACACGCCCGCCGTTGACGCCCGCCGGCGCGAGCAGGGCGCCGCACGGGCCATCACCCTCCCCGTTGGCCATGTCGAAGACGGTGTCGTAGTAGTAGAGCCACGTGTCCTCGCCGGGCACCATGTCCAGCGCGTGGCCCTCGCTCTCGTCGATGCGCGGGGTCATGCAGTGCCGGTCGCCGGTGCGCTGGTTGGCGGTGGTGAAGTAGCTCGGGTAGCAGGTGAGGGCGAGGGCAACCGTCTCGACGGTCTGGCCCTCGCGCGGCCGCCACTGCAGGTCGGCCAGCAGGCAGCTCCCGCCGGGGAGCATCATCAGCCGAAGCCCGACCTCCGCCGCGGGGTGCGCCCACTGGAACTGCACCACGCCACGCTCGCCGGTCTCCATCACCCGCGGCGCGGCGTCCTGGTACAGCACCGCGTCCACCCCGTTGACGAGCACCTTCATGAAGCCCGCCGCGTACCAGTTCGCCCGCGTCGGTGAGGGCATGCCGAAGAGGCCCTCATTGCACGGGTGCTGCGCGCCGTGGCTGGGGTCGAAGCAGCCCTGAACCTGGATCGTGTACGACCTTGCGCCCGAGGCCAGCGAGATCTGCTGCCTGTGTATCTCATGCCCCGGAGTGCACTCCCACCTCGCCGCGCTGGTCTTCATGCCCTTATCGTGCACCGTCACCTGCGGCTGATCGTCCGCCCACACCACACAGAGGGCGCACGCGATCGCTACGAGCACAATGCCGACTCTCCACGTTCCGCGCATGGCTACTGCACCTCCCAGGCGGCCTCGGCAGACTTCCCGCTGAACAGCTCGGTGGCGCGCACCCGCCACGTCCCCGGCCGGTCATTGTGCGCGACCAGCACCGGCACCTGCGCCCGGCCATCCTCCAGGACCGCCACCTTCTGCCCCCACAGCGGCCGCTCGCCATCGGGATCGATCACTTCGGTCCAGACCGCGAACTGCTCCGCCGCGCCGCGGGGCAGGTCCATCCTGATCGACGCGGTGACGACGCCGCCCGGCTCGGGGTCCTGCGGCCCAAGCGTCACCGCCGGCTGCGGGATCTCGTACGGCAGCGCCATGAAGAAGCTCGCCCTGCCCCACAGCAGCTTCGTGTCCAGCCGGTCCGCGGTGCCAAGGTACTTCCCGGCGCGCAAATCGTAGACGTGCATCTCCGCGGGGAGCTGCACCCGCGCCGCGACCGGCTCGCCCGCGAGGGTCCCGCTCTTCGGGTTGAACCACGCGTTCTCCATCTGCCGCCACAGGCCGAAGACGAGCGCGTCGCCATCGGCCCACACGCGCGTCTCGGTCCTCGGCAGCGCCTCGCCCTTCGGCGAAGCCACCTCGATGGCCCCCTGCGCCCCGCCGATCTCGTAGAGCGCCCGCAGCAGCTTCCTCGCATCCGCGGTGCCCGGCTCCGAGTCGCCCGCGCTGGCGAGCTGGAAGTTCAGAAGGATCGCGCGACCGTTGCCCACGGTGTTGCTCAGCAGGACCGGCGTATCACCGGCCGAGCCCGCCGCCTCAGCGGCGGCCGCCGCGACCTCCGTGTCCACGCGGACCTTCGGCAGGTCCAACTTGAGCGCCTCGCCGCCCCACAGGCCATCGATCGCCAGCGCCGCCTCGCCCGCGCTCCCCGGGCCGCTGCGGCTGATGCCGAAGAGATCGTCGAGTAGCCCCGGCATCTGCGGCTTGCAGTGCCCGTCGTAGATCGCGGGCCGCACGTCGGCGATGACCGTGCCGCCGTCCTCGACGAAGCCGCGTATCAGGTCGGCCTGCGCGGGGCCCAGCGCCTGGGTCATCGGGAGGAGTAGCACGCTGAATTCGTCGGTGCTCAGCGCGCCGTTCGCGAGCATCTCATCGGTGATGTAGCGCACGTCGAGGCCCAGCTCGTAGGTCAGTTGCGTCCAGATCTCGTGGCTGGCCTTCGCGGAGACGAACTGCCCGCTGTTGCCGAGCCCGGACGAGAGCGCCGATGGCAGCGAGTAGAGGATGCCGATGCGGCTGTGCGCGACCTCCGAGTGCATCAGCAGGTCGCCCAACCCGCGGCGCACCGGCTGCATCTCCTCAGTCAGGTCCTCCGTCGCGGGCCACAGGTCGAGGGTGGGTCGCACGTAGCCGATGTAGCTGCCGATCCCCGACCACATCCAGTACCAGATGCTGTTCTTGTCCTTCATCACCATCCGCCACGCCGCGTCGGAGAGGGCGTCACCGGTCTTCGCGTAGCCCATCCAGTTCGAGTTCACCATCTCCGCCGGCGCCGCCGAGCGGACGATGTCATCGACGATGCTCGGGTACGGTCCGTAGAAGTCGTTGTTGCCAACGATCGTGTCGAAGTCATCGCCGAATCTGCCGGTGCCTTCAAAGCCGGTCTTCGAGAGCGGATCGATCTCCCTGAAGGCCGCGCCGAAGCGCGCGGTGAATTGCGCGAGGTTGTAGCGCGCGAATGCCTGGCGGTCGTACCACCGGGCGGGCGCCGTCTGGCGCGCGGCGTTCTCCATGTTGTCCGCGCGATCCAGCAGATCGACGTCATCGAAGGACGCGTAGTTGCTGCCCCACGAGTCATTGAGCGCGCCGACCGTCTCGTACTGGTCGGCCAGATAGCGCTGGTAGGCCTCGATGCATGCAGGATTCACGCAGCAGCCCTTCGTGACGCCCTCGTCGCCGAGGGAGTAGACGAAGATGCCCATCTCGCGGAGATGCCGCTGCCTGTCAACGATCGTCTGCACGTGCTCGGAGACTGCGGGCTCGTCGTTCCAGCACACGGGCAGCATGTACCCGTTCTCGTCCTTCGGGTCGAGGATGCGGGTGCTGTACGGGGCGACTGTCGCCCCGCAGGCCTCCAGGCTGCCCGACTTCGCGCGGCCCTCGCCGCTCATGCTGCCCAGCAGCGACACGCTATAGCCCGCCTTCTGCATCTCGCGCCAGCCGTAGGGGCCGAGCACGTCCATCGGCGCGTCCCACATCACGAAGTTGAACTGCCCCTGCCGCCGGATGGGAACGCTGAACGAAGTCCGCTTCAGCTCGATCTCCTGATCGCCGCGGCTCACCAGCGCCTCCATGCGCATCCAGTTAGTCCACAGGTCGCTCGCCTGGTACTCGGCGCTGTACTCATTGCGGCCGGCCTCGCGGGCCACGTCCTGCTGCGCCACGATCCGGTCGTAGGCGTCGCGCAGCCTGATCGTGAGTACGCTGTCATCGGGCAATTCGCCGCGCAGCGTCACGGTACCGGCGATCGTGTCGCCGGGCTCGACGAAGCTGCCGTCAACCGTCACTTCCTCGACCCCGTAGGGGCTCTCGACGGTGAACTCCCCCGCGCCGAACGCCTCGACGCCGCGCCCACTGCGGGCGATGGCGTCCACGAAGTACTCGTCCGCACGCAGCGCCGGGATTGGCGCCGCCACGATCGTGGTCTCACCCGGTGGCAGCGAGACCTGCTGCTCGCCGATGTCCGTCGTGCCACCGTCTGACTTGCGCCGCGCCTCGAAGCTCACGCGAACGTCCATCGCGCGGTCGGAGGCGTTGGAGATCGTGGCCCCCTCTGCCGAGACCCCCTCGATGGCGACGTCCCCCTCGCGCGAGGCCGCCCAGAGCGCCGCGCGCCCGACCAGCAGCATCCAGTAGTCATACGCCGCCGCCGCCGCCGGGCTGTACGCCGGACGCGGGGTCAGCGACTGGGTGGAGTACTTGAGCCACACGCCGCGGCCTTCGGCCATCTGATAGGCCGACACCATCTCTCCGGCAGGCTTGTCGTCAAGCACCGGGATGCCGTCGGTCAGGAAGCTCGGTGTCGGCGCGATCTCCCGGCGCGGCGCGAGGTACTCGCCCGCTCCGGGCCCGCAGGCCAACAGACCCGCGCCATCCGCGACCTCCTTGAGGATCATGTACTGGAACTCGGCCGGGAGCTTGCCCATCGGGAAGCCAGCAATGACATAGAGATCGTAGCTCTCCTCCATCAGCTTCCGCGCCCGCTGCTCGCCGAGCTGCAGGCCGTGGAAGGCCCAGTTCTCCGCGCGACCGCAGTACAGCACCGCCTTCGCGTCGAGGTCGAAGCGCTCACCCAGCTCCACGGCCTCCCGCACCCGTGTGTGCGTATCTTCCCACTCCCCCGCGTAGGAGCCGGTGTAGACGAAGAACAGGGCGCGGACCTTGCCGCCCGCGTAGTCACTCCCCCAGGGCTTGTGCGGCGTCACGAGGGCGGACTCGAGCGAGCTTGACAGCTCGACCTCCTCGGCGGTGGTTGCAGCCTCCAGCGACACGCTGCAGGCTCCCAGTGCAATGGCGATGCACAGCATCAGCGCCGGCGTCCGTACCTTCATCGCTCGGACACTCCCTCGCGCACGTCTCTCGAACGGATTGCTCGTTGCGCGCGTCATCGGACCGACCATCAGTCCGGGAACAGCTCATCGATCAGGTAGGCGTACTTCACCTCGTAGGACCGCGCCAGCAGACCCTCGGCGCTCTGGACCATCTCGCGCAGGTCGCGGATGGAGTAGCGGCCCGAGGTATCCTGCGCGCGCGCCAGCCTGTACCACTGGTACAGCAACTCCCGCGCCGTGCCCCCGAACTCCTCGCTCTCGCGCGCCTGCTTCAGGACGGGAAAGTAGACGGGGGCCTGCGTGACAAGCTGCTCGACTTCAGCGAGGAGGTACTGCTGGTAGCCACTGTTGAGGTCGCGCGTGAGAGCAGCGATGGCCGCAGCCGAGGGCGCCCCGCCGCGCAGTTCAAGCGCCGCGAAGTTCGCCGGCTCCAGGAACTGCCGCTGCAGTGGGGCCCAGCACGTGAACTTGTCGCCGCCGGAGATCGTGGTCCAGATGTTGCGGCAGACGTTCCCGCGCCAGGTGTCTCCCTCGGCGGGGCTCGCCCCGACAAGCTCGTGCGGGATGGCGATCTCGAGCGTGTACGATGCCGCTCCGAGGCCGGCCGCCGCCTCGAACTTGCGGAAGTCCGCGGTTCCGGCGCCGGTCGTGCGCGCGGCTGCGGCGGTGATGCCGAACTGGTAGACCGAGCCCGCCCCGCTCGGCTGCAAGAAGATCTCGATGCTGTCGTCGAACCACACCTGCCCGCCATCGCGCACGTTCAGCCTCAACGCGGCGACGTCGGGCTCCTCGCAGACCACGAGCAGGTACATGGCGGTGCCGTCCCAGCACGCCCTGAACGCCGTCTGCTTCGCATCGGTGAAGCCATCGCCGAGAACGGAGAAGCCGGTCGCGAAAGGCGCGGCCTGCCAGCAGGCATCACCACTGTCGCCGTCGATGACGGGAGGCACGTCCGCGCGGAAGCACGGGTAGTCGGGGGGGCTTGCGTCCACGGGCATCATGAGGGTCGCGAGGATGACTGCCGCTACGAGCGTTGGCGCTGTCCTCATCATGTCGCACCTCGCCGGACGGGTTGGCCGCCTGCCGGGGCCCTGACGCAACACCACACTCTGCCCCACCAGATCGGCTTGCACGCTGCGCCCTGATACGCACGTGGGCACGATCGCGCACACGCACCCGCTTCCACGTGGACGCGCGGCAACCTCCCTCGCGCGCGGATCAGCCGTTCACCATCGATCCGGCGGGCAGGCGCGCCTCGATCTCGCCCCACCACTCCTCCGGGCCGATGTGAGCGCCGATTCCATCCGGCACGTCCTCGTGCCAGTGCAGGTCGCTGCCGCCGGTCGAGAGCAGCCCGTGCTCCTCGCACCACGCGCGGTAGACGGGCGTAAGCTCCGCAGGCACCTTACGGCGATGCGCGCACTCGACGCCGTCGAGCAGCAGTTCCTCACGCAGCAGCTCCATGCGCTCGCGGTCGTCGCGCAGGAAGTAGCCGGTGGGGTGCGCAATCGCCACCAGCGCGCCCGCCCGCTTCACCGCGGGCAGCACGAACTCAGCCGCCGGGTAGGGCGGCCGCGGCATATGCTCCCCGGCTGCCGCCAGCAGCGGCCCGTACTCCTCGTCGCTTGCGATGAAGCCGCGTTCGATGAACCACGCGCGCTGCATCTTGTTGGCGACGTGCGTCATGCCCTGCACCGCAATCGTCCGCGCCGGGCGGTACGATGCCAGCAGCTCCGCGAGCTGCTCGTCGGTGTAGTCGAAGCCAAGGGCCCTGACACCGGCGGCGGTCGTTGCGCCACACTCGCGCTGCCACTCGTGATAGGCGTCCCAGACGGGTGCCAGCGCCTCGATGGCGTCGGGCGTGAAGCCCAGGCAGACCATGTCCATCGCGCCCACGCTGGTGGTCACGGTCAGCTCCGCGCCGCGGACGAGGGTCACGTCCGGGTAGCGCGCGGCCGCTGCGACGGCCTCATCGAGCCCATCGATGATGTGATGATCGGTGATGGCGATGCGCCGCACACCGTGGGCCGCAGCAGCCTCGAACAGCTCCTCCACGGTCGCCATGGCGTCATAGCTCCAGCAGGTGTGCAGGTGCAGGTCGTATGAGGCGCGGGGAGCGCGTTCGTTGTCAGACATCGAGAGCCTCCAGTGAAGTCGTGTGGCAGGGCGCTGAGCGTGTTCGCCCGCGGGGCCTCGCCCTCCTTCCGGCAGAGCCGCATGGCGACCGCGATAGCAGGGCAATCGCGCTCGGCGGCGAAGATTGCGCCTGCCCGCAGCGGCAAACACTCAGCGCAACGTTGGGAAGAACAGGAGAGACGGCTGTCATGGACATCTACGAGGCCCCGTCAGCGAACGCAGTGGTGCTGTTCGACGGCACCGACCTGAGCGCATGGCACAAGAAGGGCGACGAGCCCGCTACGTGGGTCATGGAGGATGGCATCCTGAGCTGCAACGCCACCGGCAACATCATCAGCAACGAGCTGTTCGAGGACTGCTACGTGCACGTGGAGTTCTTCATCCCGTCCGAGGGCCCGGGCAACTCCGGCGTCTACCTGCAGGGGCGCTACGAGATCCAGGTGCTGTCCCACGACTACCCCGATCTGCCCGACGAGAAGGTGTGCGGGTCGATCTACGACGTGCACGCCCCGCTACAGCCGGTCGAGCAGGCGCGGGAGAGCTGGCAGAGCTTCGACATCATCTTCCGCGCCCCGCGGACCGATGACGCCGGCAACAAGGTCGAGAACGCGCGCGTGACCGTCATTCACAACGGGATGATTATCCACAACAACGTGGAGATCCCCGGCCCGACCGGTGGCCCCCTCGACGTGGACGAGGGCACGCCCGGCTCGCTCATGCTGCAGGACCACGGCGGCAATCCGGTGTCTTTCCGCAACGTCTGGGCGGTCCATCTGTAGGCGCCACGGGCAGGCAGCGGGAGGGGCGGCTGTCTCCTCCCGCGGGGGTCTACTCGCCCGCGAGCCTGACCTCGTCGATGTAGCCCGCGCATCCGGGATGAGTGCTCCCGACACGTCCGCCGATGATCAGCCGGTGTTGGGAAGGTGCGATCGCGCCGACGTTCTCGGTCGTCCCTCCGCCGACGTCTCGTCCGTCGAGGAAGATCCGCACGCCGCCCGCGCCGTCGTAGGCGAAGCCGAGGCGATGCCACGCGCCGGGTTCGAGCGTCAACGGGCGGGCCTTGTACGTGACGGTCCTGTCGCCGAAGCCGAGGATCACCGTCGGCCGCACACCCTCCGGATCGCTCCTGAGCAGGAACGCGAAGCCGGTGTTCGCCTTCGGAATGTCGCGTGTGTTGAAGTAGTAGTTACAGTCGAGCAGCGCGGTGATGTCCGCTCCGGCCAGCTCCGGCTTGGGCTTCAGCCACAGCTCGGCGGAGAACCGCCCGGCTGGGGCGAGGCCCGGGCGGGAGGCGATCTCCACGCCCTCGGCTCCGTCGCCATCTGCCGCGAAGCATTCCAGGCAGCCGCCTGACTTCCCATCCCCGACGAAGCGAGAGCGTCCCCGGAGCGTCATCGTGTACTTCCCGCCCAGCGCCTCCTCGGTCTCCGCGTCCGCGTCGAAGCGCCACAGCGCGATCGTCCCCAGCCCCGGCGCCACCGCCGTGACGCGTTCCCCCGGAGGCGCGGCCTCCACGTCGAAGCTCGCGACACTCGTGCTGCCGCCGATGAGTTCAGTGACGCGGACGGTCCACGTGCCGGCGGGCTCGTTGTCCGCGATGGGGAAGTTCGTGGCCCACGAACCGTCGGCGTCTGTCGCGGTGAAGCGCGAGTAGTCATTCAGCGCGGCATCGGGCGAGAACACATCGAAGCGCAGCGGAACGACGCCCGAGACCTTCCGGCCGGATGCGTAGCGCGCCTGCACTCGCACCTCAACCGCGCCGGACGCGCCCCCGCTGTCTGGGATCGACACCTCAGGCCGCCCCAGCGGCTCGGGGGCAGCTACGAGCAGCTTGCCCCAGCCCGGCTCGAGCTGCACCTGCGTCGTGCAGCCGGCACCCTCCTGATCGGCGGTAACGCTCATCTGGCGGCGCGCCAGCGCGTCGTAGAGCGCGCCGGGCGTCTCGCGCAGCTCAAGCGTCGGCTCGATCGTCAAGCCGCGTTCGAGCACCGCGCCGAACTGCCCCAGATACGGCCCCGCTTCCCTGCGATCGTTGATCGCGAAGATGTAGTCAAGCTCCCCCGAGCGGCGCGTGTCGAGGACCACGTAGGGGTGCGGCGAGTCCACCAGCAGCCGCTCACCGAGGCGCGGGAGGAGCTGCTCGCGCAGCGCGGCCGCGGCCAGCCGCAGGTCGGCATCCAGACGGGCCCGAGGCGAGACCGCAAGCTCCAGCACCTCGCCCGGGACCAGCTCAAGCTGCGTGGCGGCGGCATCGCCGGAGCTCACGTCCTCGAGTGTGATCGCGTTCGGGATGTCGATCATGGCGTCACTGTCGAGCAGGACCGTGCCGCCCGCGCGCTGGAAGGCATCGATGCGCTCTCTGACGCTGCTAAGCAGGAAGCGACACTGGGGAATCGCCACCACCGAGTAGCCCTCCAGCGCCCCGTCCTTCACGTCCTCATCATAGAGGACGTCCACCCCGAACCGCGCCGCGGTGAGCGGGTTGTGCAGCGATCGCGTGCCGCCACCCTCCATGATGCTGCCGAAGACCGTGTTCGCTCCGGAGAGCAGCAGGGCCACGCGCGGACCGGGGCGCTCCTTGATGCGCCGCAGCGCCGGCCCGTAGGGCTCGATCAGCGCCTCCGTCACCCGGCCGAGCGCGGTCAGCGTGTTCGGGTTCGTGTAGCGGTAGCCATCGCTCTCCTGCGTCTCGATAGCGGTCTGCAGTCCGTGGAACGCGATCATGTCGATCGGGCGACTGGTCGCGAGCCAGACCGCTTCGGTGATGATGTCCGGAGGGATCGCAACGAAGGGCGCGTCGCGCAGGTAGTCCGGAGCGTCCGGCCCGCGGCCGGGCATCGCGCGGTCCGCATAGGCGATGACCTGGATCATCTGCGATATCTGCTGCTGCCAGCCACTGCGCCGTCCGAGGCAGGCCAGCTCGTCGGCAAAGGCCGCGACGTCCAGCGGGTTGCGCTCCACGTACGTCCAGTGGTTGAGCAGTTCCATGCCGTCCCAGCGGCCGTGGAACTGCGGTGCGCGCAGCACCGGATCATGGAGAGTGGTCATCCGCGGCGCGATCCGGTTGATCTCCCGCGACTGTTCGCTCGTGAGGCCGTTGAGCGCCCCGCCGCCCTCCGTGTAGAAGAAGCGGTACCAGCGGTAGAGCTCAGAATCGTCGGGGATGATCCGGTCGGGGAACAGCTTCAGGCTGGTCGAGGCGGGCATGTAGGGCCCGACTGCTTGCTCCGGCCGCGGGAAGCCCAGCAGCTCGCGGTAGCGCCCCTCGGCCGCGTCGGAAAGGTTGGGGTAGGAGTGGCCCTCGTATTCGGTATTGAGCAGCACGTAGCGCATTCGAGGGTTGCTGCGCCACGAGCGCGCATGCTTGCGGGCTGTCTCCAGCGCCCACTCGCGCACGTCGGGGTCGAGTTCGTCGAGCCGCAGTGCGCGGGAAGAAGCGCGCGGGTTCTCGAAGCCTTCCGACAGCGTCGCCGGCGCCTTCCCCCTGATGCTGGGCGGGTAGGAGTAGTAGGTCAGCCCCAGCCGGTAGCCGAGGGCGAGGAGCTGCGGCCTGCGCTGAGCGCCCTCGTGGATGACGGTGATACCCGCGTTGGCCACGTCGCGGACCTGCTCGGCAATGTTGGCGCTGCCCCACCACATGACGTCCATGCGCTCCGCCGGAACCGGCGCGCCGATCACGATCGGGACCGCGTCGGTCGCGACCGTCTCGCCCTCCGCGCGGAGCCGCATCACGAGCACGTAGTCGCCCGCGCGGAAGCTCTGCGCGGCGAGCGGGAGCCTGACGTCCGTCGCCTCCCCGGCCGCGATCTCCGGTACGCGTAGCTCGGCGACGGGGTCGGTGTAGATGCTCCGCCGGATGAGCGTCGCCGCGAGATCCAGCGGCCCCACGGCTCCCGCGGTAGCGTTCTCGATGGTGACGGGCAACCTCACGCTCCCGGCGTCCCTGTCGAAGGAGCGGTCGCGTTCGCGCAGGCCGATCCGCACGTGCAGGCCCTCCCACGCGAAGTCATCCGGCGCGCCCTGAGCCGAGGCGGAGTGCAGTGCCACGTGATCGAACTGCCCGTTGAGTCGGTTCAGGCCGAGCGCCGCGCGGCCCGTCGTGAACGTGTTGTCATACGCGTGCAGGACCGGGCGGCCGTCGATGCTCGCGATGAGGGTCGCGCCCACGGCGGTGAAGGTCGCGACCGTTGCGGGCTGATCGGCCGCTTTGCGAATGCTTTCGGGGAGCGTGGTCTGCGCGAGCACCTCCTGCCAGCCGGCGCGGACGCGGTCGATTGTCACCTGCGTGCCGCTTTCGATGCGCAGGCGGTAGTGATTGCCGGGATCGCTGAAGCGCAGCGCCAGCATGATCGGCCCGGCGCCGCCCTGCGGCCGCACTCCGGCGCTGAGGGCCGCGTCGGCGATCGGCTCGGTCGGCGGCGCGATCCAGTGCCCCTCGGTCAGCGGCGCGTCATAGGTGCGGTTGCCCAGCCCCGCGGAGGCACCCGCCTCGTCGTCAGGTCGATTGACCGACCATCCATCGCTCCACGCCCGCCAGGTGAGCGCGTCCGAGGCTGAGAAGTCCTCGCGGAACAGCTCCTCGCCGACGGTGATCCTGCCAGCCGCCTGCTGAGCCCGCCACGGCGCCGGAAGAATGCCCACGCCGAAGAGCGCGCAGGCGTTGCGGGCCTCGCCACCGACCTCGGCACTGGCTACCACGCCGCCCGGTCGCACCGAGAGCTCTGTTGCCTCGGGAGTGATGGTGGCGTGCCCCGTGAAGACGCCGTCCGCCGCGGCCCGGTCACCGCCCTGCCCGTCGTCCGTCAGCAGCACCTCGTCCCGATCGGTCAGGCGAACCACGCTCTCGTCCGCCGCAACCCGGCAGGTGACCGCGATCGGGCCCTCAGTGGGCTGGTCGGCCGTGTAGCTGAACACGAGCGTGTCACCGATCTCGGCGACATCGTTCGCCTCCCCGGCCTCCTCGAGCTCCACGGTGAGCCCCCCGAGGGGCGCCTTCACCAGCCGCACGAAGTCCACGTCTACGGCCCCGCTGGGCGTGCGCCCGGACGGGCCGATGACGGCGAGGTCGAGCGGGATCTCATCAAGCGTGTCGAAGAACGGGAAGCGGCTGAGGTCCACTGTGTTGACGCCCGGGCCCATCCGCCCGAGCTGCGGGTTCCCCTCAGCGGGGAGCCGGAGCCACGCCTTGAAGTAGTGCTCCGGCGTCTCCACGCGCGCCACGCGGACCTGCAGGTAGCGGTACTCAGGGGCGCCCAGCGGCAGTATCCTCTGGATCGAGCCGCCCGCGTAAGGTGACACCTCACGGAACCGGACGCGGTCATCGACCTGCTCGGCGCTGATCTCCTCGGGCTCGAAGGCGAACCACCCGGCGCGCGAATCCGCGGCGCTCTCGAAGGGGTCGAAGTCCTCGATCCAGAGCGTGTTCGCGTCCGGAGCTGTCGTCACATCGGCGAGCACGGGCATGGTGCTCAGCAGGGCAGCCATGACCACTGCGATGATGCCAGGCATCCTCATGCGGTTGATCTCCCTTGTCGTCCCGTCGAACCAGCGGCCTCAGTACGCAGCGATCTCACCCGTGGCGGTTGCCACCACCACCGGCCCATCGGCTCCGGGCGTGGGGACGCACAGCAACCGCGCCGCCCCGCCCGCGAGGATGTCCGGCCGGCGCATCGTCCCGTCCCCGGCGTAGGCGCGCACCACACCGTCCTCGCTCGCGGCCAGCACCTCCACCCGCCCGTCCCCGTCGATGTCCACGATGGCCACGTCATTCACCGCGAAGCCGAGGCGGTCGCGCCACAGCTCCGAGCCGCCCCCGTCCAGCGCGTAGAGATAGCCGGTATCCGAGGCCACCAGCACCTCAGGCGTGGCGTCGCCGGCAATGTCCGCCGCGCGGATGCGCCTGACCGCGTAGCCGAAGTTGTCGAAGCGCCAGGCGATCCCCCCGTCGGGTCCGCGCGCGAGCAGGTCGCCGGCGGACGAGCCGTAGATCACGCTCAGTCCGTCGGCGGTCAGGCGCGCGGTGTCGAACTGCACGTCGCCGATCGAGGAGTAGCCGATGAAGGCGCGCCTGCCCTCCCGCGTGATGCCGTGCACGAAGCCGTAGCGGTCGGAAACGAAGATCTCGTCGGTGCCATCACCGTCCCGGTCGGCGAACTCGATGTCCAGCGCGCCGTGCGCGACCTGCGTGTACGTCCACAGCCGCGTCCAGTCCTGATCGAGGGCCACGAACTCGTAGTTGTCCATGGACGTGAGCAACTCATCGAGGCCGTCGCCGTCGAGGTCCGCGCCCTCGACCACCCAGAGGACCCACGGGCGTTCGCCGAAGGTCTGGCTGTGCGGCGGGGCTATCGGCTGGTGGGTGTCGAGCAGCTCACCGGTGGCGCTCAGCACGTGCAGCTTGGTGTCCGCCGAGGCCAGCGCTACCTCGCGCCCGGGGGTCTCGCGTGCCTGCACATCAGCGAGGTCCAGCACCTTGTTGCCCGCGGCGTAGCTCCAGCGCAGCGTGCCATCGAGGTCCAGGCAGTGGCACCAGCGGCCCTGCGCGACCAGCAGCTCGGGCGTGCCGTCGCCGTCCAGGTCCGCGCTCTGCAGCCGGCGCACGTCGCCCGACTCCGGGAACTGCATCCGCCAGCGCGGCTCGGTCGGCGCGGCGGCTTCGCCCTCCGCCTCGGCGGCCGCACGCTCGGGCTCCGCCTGCAGCAGGCGCGCCACCGCGGCCCGATTGGCATCGTTGACGGCCAGCGACTGCGCGGCGGCGCCGTCCACGCTCAGGCGCCCGTCGGCGAGATCGAGCTCCACGTTCGCGGGCGTATCGGAGGCCCAGCGCGTGTCGCCGATCGCAAGCTGCGTCCCGCCTGCGAGCAGGATGCGCCCGGGCTCGACCACGATCACCTGTGCCCGGCAGTCAACGCCGCCGGCGCGCAACTCGTCGAGGGCGATCAACGCGCGGTCGTCGCCGCTCACGAGGTAGCGCGCCGTGCCCGTGCGCCCGAGGTCGTACTGCCCGCGGCGGTCGCGGCTCTCGCTGAAGAAGATCGAGGCGAAGCGCGCCTCATCGCCGGTCGCAAGCTCCACCGCCTGGCGCTGGTGCAGCACGCACAGGGGGATGGCGATGCCCGGGCTCTCGTGCGTGGTGACCCGGCAGCGAGCGGGCTCGGCTGACTTGAGGCTGAAGCGACGCGTCTCAACCGCGATCTGATCCCCGGGGCGCAGCGGCTCGGCGTCCTCGGCCTCGATGGTCAGGACCTCCGCGTCATCACGGTAGAAGCTCAGGCGGTCGAGGCGCCCCGGCGCCAGCTCGCGCAGCGTGACCAGCATCCGGTGCACATCGCCCGGTGGCACGGTGAACGCGTGCGCGGCCTGCGGCGCCGGACCGGCGCCGATCGGCCCGCCGTAGCGGCCCTTGCCAAGGCCGAAGGCGACCGGGGCGCCGCCATCGATGCGCACCCACACCGAATCGTGGCTGCCATCGGCGCCGGTGCCGCGCACCTGCAGACGGTACTCGCCGCCGGGCAGCTCCACGCGGGCGACCAGCCGCGAGGCCGGGCCGGTCAGCTCCACCGCCCGCCCGCCCGACGCGTCCGGGTCATCGACCGTGAAGACCTCACTGCTCGGGGCGGCAATCGCACTGCGGTCGGAGATGAAGACCCGCCCGCCCTCAACGCGCTCGCCGCCGGTGTCCTCGGTCTTCCAGGTAAGCTCCAGATCATACTGACCCGGCTCGCGCGCGGTGACGCCATCGAGCGCCACGAAGTAGCGACCCTTGCGCCAGACGACCGTGCGCTCCCAGTCGAGGCCACTGTACCCCGGCACGTTCGTGCGCACCACGCTCCAGTCATCGAAGTCGGCCGCGCTGCGCAGCCCGGCCATGCTCGGCACCAGGGAGTCGCCCCGGCCGTCGCGCAGCACCGACAGCATGCAGTGCTCGGTGCTGTTGCGCACCAGGTAGTCATGATCGGCCAGCCAGCGCTCCCCGTCGGCCACGTACTCGGTGATCGCGCCGGTGTCGTAGTGCAGGTGCTTGCCGCGGCCAAACCCGTCCATCAGCAGGTACTGCGCGCCCGGCTCCCAGCTCTCGCGCATCGCGATCTTGTCCCATGCGTCCTCCGCCGCGACCTCCGAGCGTATCAGCCTCTCGTTGTAGTAGGAGAAGGTCTGCGTGTACTCGTAGACCTGTGGATCGAGCATGAACGTGTTCAGTCCCACGAAGCGGTCGGGGCGCGCGGGCTCCGTGGCGTGGTAGGGGTTGGTCCAGGCCGGGTCCACGTGCTCGAGCACCCAGCGGTAGCCGGGGTCGCCGGTGGCGAGGAAGGCCAACGGAAGCACGCGCTGGAGCAGGCCCGAATTCGAGGAGTAGTGCGAGTCGCCGAAGCCCCCCGCCCAGCCGCGGCTGTCGCAGATGCCGATCATGTAGTCGGCGTAGCGCGCCATGTTGCCGCCGGTCACCCAGTCCTCGCGACCCTCGGCGAGGCAGTAGCGGTTCACGTGGTCCATGGTGCAGGCTATGTACGAGTCGGCGTCCTCCTGCGGCTTCCACGAGCGCGCCTGGGCGTCGAAGCAGGCGTGGGCCTTGGCGAGGTACTCGTCGCAGACCGTGATGTGATGGTAGTGGCCGAAGTAGCGGCCGCCAAAGTAGAGCCCGAGCAGCGGGAAGGTGGTGTGATTCCAGGCGACCAGTTCGCTGCGCTCGAGATTCGCGTAGCCGGAGACGTGCGGGGGGATGGTGTGGAGCAGGCTTAGCAGCGCGCGGGTGTAGCCAAGCCGCGCCTCGTCGCCGATCAGCGGACAGGGCTCGAAGGCCTCCCACGCGGCGAAGATCGGCCCCGACTTCGTCTCCTCGTTCCAGGGAATGTCGCGCGCGGGGTCGCGCTCGTAGGTCGCGACCATGAGGTCGAGCGCGCGCATGGCCCGCCGCGCATAGGCCTCGTCGCCCCAGCGCTGCCACTCACGCACCGCATCGAGGAAGGCCGCGAATGTGGGCGCGGGATCGCCCGCGGTGGCCGCCCGAACCGCCGCGGCGTCCGGCTTTCCCGCGCTCTCGACCTCAAGCAGCCAGGGCAGCTCGCCGTCGGCCACATGCGCCAGCAGGCGCTCCACGCCCGCGCTCAGGCCCGCCTCGTCGCTGCCGCCGAGCACAATCACGTCCACGCCGCCGCGCCACGGGTAGGGGTCGGTGACCGTGCGGAGGGTGTAGCCGCCGGGGCCCGGATTGAGGTTGTCCTCCAGCGCGTACCAGTTGTAGTAGAGCCGCGCGACCAGCGGGTTGCTCACGCAGGTGCCGACCGCGAAGACCGTGCCCTCTCCCAGGCCGGCCTGCTGGAGGCTATCGACCACCGGCACCTCTGCGCCCAGCACAGTGGCGAGCCCGGCCGCGAGCGCCTGTGCGGCCGCGCGCGTCGGCTCATCGGTCCCGGACACGATCGCCGGCGGGCGGCCGCCCACCACCAGCGGAGTGCTGCGCCGCAGCGGTCGCGGAGCGGCGATCGTGCTGACCGGATTGCCCAGCTCGGCGGCACGAGTGGCGTCGCCCGGCAGCATCGGCCCGAGGATCTCGACCTCCGCAAGGCACGGGTGCGCGCGCTTGCCGCCGGAGACGCCTTCCACCGAGCGCAGGCGCAGTACGCGTAGCGTCACCGGCTCCCAGCGCTGCTCGATCCACGCGCCCACCGGGGCCTCGGCACCCTCGGCCAGCGTCAGTTCGAACTCACCGTCACCGGCGGCGTCGCCCTCGATCACGTACCGCTGCGTGTAGTAAACCTCGCTGTGCTGGAAGAAGCGCATACCGACGACCTCACGCGGCGCGCCGAAGTCGAAGCTGACCGCGCCATCGCCGGCGGTGCCCACGTCGAAGGCAAAGCCGGTGTCCACGCGGCCGTCGAAGATCAGCGCGACGCGCTCTCCCGTAGCCGCGGGCGTGGTGGCAATCTCGGCCGTGGGGGCGATGTTGGCGTCCTGAGCGAACGCGGCGGCGCACAGGGCAAGGGCGATCAGCAATACGGTCGGGCGCATGGGCGACACGCTCCTTCGAGGCATGATGGATGCAGGTTCGCGCTGAAGGTGCGCGGACCTGCGGAGGGCGTCGGCTCCGACGGGCTTCTTCCCGCGGAGAGCGCGGAGGTGCCGGCGCCACGCGAAGCGAAGGCGGGCGTACGAGACGGACAATCTGAGCCGGGGGGTGTTCCGGATGTCCCGCAGCAACTGGCGTAGGTTCTACCCGCACGTATTCGCGACGATCGCGCTCGCACTGCTCGCTGTCGGAAGCCTCGCCCTGAGCGTCGCCACCGCACGCTCCACCTCGCTGGCCGTACGCTCCGCCCTGCTGCCCGTCGTCAACGCGCTCGCGCAAGCGCAGCCGCCGGCAGCCGAGCTGCCGCCCGGTGGCTCCGCGCCCGCCGCCCCCGACGCCGCCGCCATCGAACGCGTTGCCGTGGACTACCTCGAAGCGATCGATGCCGGCGAGTGGGAAGCCGGATGGGCGCTGACCCACCCGGACACGCGCGGCGGCATCGAGATGGACGGCTGGGCGCTGCCGCAGATAGCTGAGCAGGGCAGCGGGCTGGAGGAGCGGTGGCGCTACGAACTCAGCTACGCGCTCCCCACGCTGATGATGGGCGCGGACATCGAACTCGGCAGGATCGTTACGCAGGAGATGAGCGGCTGGGCGGAGCTGACGGTGCACGCGCAGTTCCCCGGCACGCTCATCCTGCGACGCCTCGGGGACGGCTGGGCGCTCGACCTGGAGGCCACGCGCCAGGCTGAGGCGCGCGAGGCGGTGACCCGCCAGCTCGAGGCGTTCGGGAGCAGCGAGAACGATCCGTACCAGTTCATGCGCAGCATGATGATGGCCGAGGGGGACGGCCTGAACGACTACTCCCTCATCGATCTCGTGCTTTCGCCGAGGATGGACGCGGAGTTCCGCGTGGACGAGGTGCGGGTGGCGGGCGACGAGGCGACAGTGCGCGTCACCGGCCTGTCGCTGCTGCGCCTCGCCATGCCGCTGGCCAATGGCGACCGCGGCTGGAGCATGGCGTGGTGCCGGGAGCCGGTGCTGCTCGACCCGGGCATGACCTTCGAAGAGGCCATGGCCGGCAAGCTCCGCGAGGAAGAGACGACGCGGATCTGCCAGTCGAACCTCAAGCAACTCTCGCTGGCCATGCTCATGTACTGCCAGGACTACGACGAGCGCTTCCCGCCTGCCGACCGCTGGTGCGCAGCAACCTACCCGTACACCAGGAATCGCGCGATTCACCACTGCCCCGCCGACGACGCGCCCTTCAGCTACGCCTTCAACTACAAACTCAGCCGCCAGCCGCTCTCGGCGATCGACGATCTGTCAATGACGATCATGCTGTACGAGTCGGAGATCGGCAAGGGCGACGCTTTCGACTGGCCCGACTACCCGGGCACTTCGCTGCCCGATCCGGGACGTCACGAGGACGCCAACAACTACGCCTATGCGGACGGGCATGTGCGACTTGACGCCCCCTGGAGCTGCATGGTCGAGCCGGAGGCATACCAGCTCAAGCGCCCGGAGCGGATGCCCCCCGGGATGGAGGGGATGCCCGGGATGGAGCCCGGGATGGAGCCCGAGCCGCCGTGTGAGGAGTAGCGCGCCTGCCGGTCCCGATCCATCACGTACCCTGGAGGCCATCCATGTCCAGCGTCGCCGGTCCGGCCGAGATGTCGCAGTGCCGCCGATGGTTCGAGAGCGCGATGAGCACCGACGCGCCGCCGCCGCTGTCATTCACGTACGATGGCCGGCCCATCGGCGAATTGCTGGCGGAGTGGCCGGCAGAGCAGTCCGAAGCGCCTGACGGCGAGGCGCTCGGTCGCACACTCACCTGGACCGATCCCGACAGCGGCCTGCAGGCGCGGCTTGAGGCCCGCTGCTTCGCGGACATTCCGGCGGTGGAGTGGATCGTGCACCTCACCAACACCGGCGGCGAGCCCACACCGATCATCGCCGACCTGCGCCCCCTCGACTGGCTCTTCCCGGAGTTCGGGCCGAACACCGTCCTGCACTGGGCGAAGGGCAGCGACTGCCAGATCGACGACTTCGCGCCGCAGCAGGCGACCTTCTACAACCATCCCACGCTGAGCATCCAGTCAGCGGGCGGGCGCTCCTCGCATGAAGCGCTGCCCTTCTTCAACCTGCAGTCCGAGGATCATGGCGTCATCGGCGCCATCGGCTGGACCGGTTCGTGGCGCGCAGAGTTCGTCCGTGAGGACGGCGTGCGCATGCGCGCCGGGATGTTGCGGACACACCTGCGCCTGCTGCCTGGTGAGACGATCCGCACCCCACGGATGCTGCTGCTGTTCTGGCAGGGAGAGCGCCTGCACGGCCACAACATGCTGCGCCGGCTCATCCTGCAGCACTACACGCCGTGCGCCGACGGAGAGCCGGTCCGCGCGCCGGTCTGCAATGCCGTCTGGGGCGAGAACCACACCGAGAACCAGATCGCGAAGGCCCGCTGGTGGGTGGAGCACGACCTGCCGCTGGAGTACTTCTGGATCGATGCCGGCTGGTATGGGGACGGCGCGTTCAGGGAGGACTCCACGGTCTTCAACAGCGAGTGGGGGAAGCACGTCGGCAACTGGTGGCCCAACCGGGGACCGTATCCCGACGGCCTCGCCCCGGTGGGGCAGGCTCTCGCGGAGATGGGCCTCGGCTTCGTGCTCTGGATCGAACCAGAGCGCGTCTTCCAGGGCACGCACTTCACGCGCACTCGCCCGGAGTGGCTGCTGGGGCCGGTGGGCGCGAACTACCTCTTCAACCTGGGCATCCCCGAGGCCCGACAGGCCATGACCGACTTGATCTCCGGCATCATCACGGAGGCCGGAGTGACCTGCTACCGCCAGGACTTCAACACCAACCCGGCGCCCTTCTGGGAGGCGGCCGACGCGCCCGACCGCGTGGGCAGCAGCGAGATCCGCCACATCGAGGGCCTCTACGCGATGTGGGATGAGCTGCGCGAGCGCCATCCGGGCCTGCTGATCGACAACTGCTCGAGCGGAGGCCGGCGCATCGACCTGGAGATGATCTCCCGCAGCATCGCGCTGTGGCGCAGCGACTACCAGTGCTTCCCCGGCTTCGACCCGGCGGGCATGCAGGCCCAGACGCACGGTCTCGGGCTCTGGGTGCCGCTCTCGGCGGGCTGCTGCGACCGCGCCGACACGTACGCGTTCCGCAGCGCTCTCAGCCCGGCGATGGTGCACACCGAGAACATTTTCACGCCCACCGCCGGTGACTTTGCCCCACCACAGTGGCTGCGCGCGATGATGGACCAGCACCTGCGCCTGCGACCGTACTTCAGCGGCGACTTCTACCCGCTGCAAAGCTACAGCCTGGACAATGAGGCCTGGGCGGCATGGCAGTTCCATCGGCCCGACCTCGACGAGGGCTGCGTCATCGCCTTCCGCCGACCGCACAGTCCGATCATCGCGATCACCGCACGCCTCCAGGGCCTGACCGCGGATGCGAGCTACGAGCTCGAAGACCTCGACGATGGCGCGATCGGGCAAAGCAGCGGCGCGGAGTTGGCCCGGGGCTGGCCGGTGACGATCAACGACCAGCCCGGCACGAGGCTGTTGGTCTACCGGCGCGCGTAGTTCAGCGCTCGGAGCTTCCCGGCCGCGCGAGCACCGTGCCCTCCCGCTCGGCGGTGCGGAAGCGCCCGTTCAGGTCGCCCTCGAAGCCGAAGTGCAGCGACCCCTCCGCGGGCTCGGCGCCCGTCGCCTCCTCGGGCGCGAAGTCCTCCTGATAGCGGACGGTGCTCCAGATGCGCAGCTCATCGTAGTCCGCGTCAGCAACTCGTTCGCCGCAGTTGAGGCTGCCGAGCTGCCCCTGCCACGCCCCCTCCGTCATGCGCATGGGGCTGTGATCCTCGACGCCGCCGGTGCGCCCCCACAGGTTCTGGGCGCTCTGCTTGCCGTCGAGGTAGAGACCCATGCGCGACTGATCGTCCGTACTCAGGTCCCAGGTGCAGGCCACGTGATGCCACTCCCCCGCCCGCCAGTTGGGGAGCCGAGCGTGCACCAGGCGCCGATCACCGTCCGGCGAGTAGGCGGTCAGGCTGATCCAGCCCTTGCGCTCGTGGCAGATCGTGATGCTGTTGCGGCCCGGCGAGGTGCGTCCGGCGGCCTGCTGCGGGCCGTAGTGGAAGAGGTAGACGAAGCGCTCCCCCCATTGCTCGGGCGGCAGCGCCATGTCGGACCGCGGCCGCAGCCAGAACTCCACGGTGCCGCGCTCGAGGCTCAGCAGCGGCTCGCCCTCGGACTCCAGCGGCACCCTCACCGGCACGGTCAGCGCCCGGGTCCCGGGGCTGACGCCGTCGGCAAAGCGATCCGGCTCGGCCACCGCCGCCGCCACCTCGCCCACAATGAAGCGCCGCACCAGCTCGCGCTGCTCGCCCTCCAGCGTGGACCAGGTCAGGCGCAGGAGCACGGTCACCCCCGGCTCCTCGGTGTCGAGCTGGATCGACGCGGGCTGCACCGTCGCATGGTGCACGCTCACCACCTCGCGCCGCGCCACCTCCACCTCGCCCAGCACGCGCCCCTCACCGTCGAGCACTTCCGCGCCGACGACTGCGTTCAGCAGCGGATGGCGCGTCTCCACCGTCACCCCGAAGCGCACCTCCGTGCCCGCTCCGCGCTGGGTCGTGCGGGTCTGCAGGCTCGCGTCGGTCAGATGCAGCCCGGGCAGCTCGATCGGCGCCTGCGCGGGCGGATCGGACACGAAGTACAGCGGTGAGTACAGCTCCGCCGTGTGATAGCTGCTGCCGTCGAAGAACGCGGAGGCGTAGGTCGCGACCTCCCGCGGCTCAACGGAGGTCACGAGGTCGCGAGCGAGGACCGCATGCCAGGTGCCTCGGGCGGCCCGGCCCAGGGCCTCCAGCGGCACCGCCAACTCCAGCGACCAGCCCTCGGGCCCGCGGGCCACCGCCGCCTGCGCCCCACACTCCCAGCCCTCGACGGCCGGCTCGGGGCCGTCGGCCCCCATCTCTTTGCGCATGGTGAACAGGTTCCCCGCGCTGTCTACCGCGAACTGGTAGAGGCTCTCCGCACCGGCGTCGCCGGGCACCAGCAGCAGCTCCACCTGCTCGGTGAAGCGGTAGTCGCTCAGCGGCCGCGGCGGCTCGTCGATCTGCCCGATGAGCGGCTGCTGCAGGCGCGCTCCCAGGTAGAGGAAGCTGTCGGTGAAGAGCAGACGCACCTCGGCAGGCACTGCCATGAGTCTGTACTGTTTGTGGCCCACGAACTGGTCCACCGGGGGCGCCGCCTGCCAGTCGGCCTCCGTCAGCATGCCGTCGAGCGTGACCTCCCCGCGCGCCCGAACCGCCGAGAGCGAGCGCCCCGCGAACCAGTCGCGGAACCACTCGGGGATGTTGTACTCCTGATAGAGCCGATCGGCGTTGGCCTCCAGATCGTCGAGACGCGTCCCCAGCGCTGCGAAGTCGGGCCGGATGAGCTGGCCCTCGGGGCGCGCCGCCCACGAGTCCGACAGCTCGTCCGGGCTGATGACCCAGGGCTCGTCGCGCAGCTCCGCCAGCTTCAGCTCGTACGCGGCGACGTTCAGGGCCAGCTCCTCGCGCCCCCGAGCCAGCTCCGCCATGGCCTGCTCCATGTCGCTCGCGCGGATGGCCTCGGTGGCCTGAAGCTCGCACAGGTGCACGTCGGCGTAGGCCCGGGCGGCGGTGGTCATGGCGTAGAACTGCACAAAGAACGCGTGGGCGAAGTCGTCCATCAGCGTGCGGTCCTCGGCGCGCGCCTCCTGCACCTGCCGCCACAGCTCGTCCATGGCGTCGCAGGCATCGTGCGAGGCCTGCCGGTTCTTGCGCACCAGCGGCGCGAAAGTACTTGCCGGCAGGCGCTCGGTCGCCTTGTGCGGGTCCACCGCCGCGCGCCAGCTCAGGTGAGTTGCCAGGACGCGCTGCATCAGCGGCGCCGCCTGCACGCCCCACAGTCCGACCGCCGCGCGCTCAGCCACGATCTCCAGGGCCGCCTGATCGTCCACCTCCGGCTCGCCGCCCGCCATGTAGGCCGGATCGTAGGGCTTGCTGCCGGGGAAGCGCGTGTTCCAGGCATACTCGCACGCGGCCGCGCGGTTCGGCTCGCTGAACCACGAGTAGTCGATGTCATTGGCCCACAGCGCGTCCTCAGCCGGGCGCTCGGGGCTGTAGCCGCTGCCGATGCAGCGGATGTTGGTGGTCAGCAGCGGGTAGATGCTGTTGCGGTAGTGCGTCAGCTCCCAGTAGATCCACATCGGCCGGTCGGGGTAGCAGTCGAAGAAGCGGAACATGTCCTCGCGCGCGGCCTCCCGGATGCACATGCGCACCCCCGGGGCGAGCTTCTCGTTGATCCCGAGCATCCAGCTCCTCGTGCCCGCCACCAACTCATCGGCGCGCGCGCGGCCCTGCTCGTTATCGGAAAGCCCGAGCGACCTCATCACGAATTCGCGCGAGAGGTACTGCGGGGAGTAGGGGTAGGCGACGAAGATGATCTCGGCACCGGCGCGGGTGAACTCCTCGGCGTAGATGTTGAACATGTCGGCGTCGGCGGAGACACGGTCGTCACCGTAGCGCTCGCGGGTGAGCGCGTCACGCTGCGACCACATCTCCGGGTCGAGGATCCCACCCGAGTCAACGGCGTGGATGAAGGCCTGGCCGAAGCCCGCCTGTTGGCAGAAGCTCGCCATGTTGCGCGCCAGGTTGCGGTGCAGGTCGTGGCGCGCCCACGAGTGGTAGCGCCCACGCCCGACCATCATCTGGTCGAAGCCCGGGCGGTCGCCGTCCGCGGGCTCGGTGCCCAGCGCCACGCTACCGTTGTGCACGCCGACGACGCCCCGGGCCGCCGCGTAGTCGCTCACCATCCCCGCCGCGGCCAGCTCCCCGTCCGAGGCCGCTACCTGGTCGGGGAGCGATGAGTGCCGGCGCGAGCCGATGCTGTGGCGGAACGTCCCCGTGGCTTTCAGCCGGAAGAGCCAGTCCAGATGCGGGCGCAGGCTCTCCAGATGCGCCTGCGGGCCGCCGGAGAGCCCTCGCGTGTGATACGGCGCGAGCAGCGTGCCGATCTGGCGGTGCTGGTAGTCGGGCCAGTCCACCACAGCCGCGGGATGCAGCAGCACCCGGCCGTCCTGCTCCTCGATCAACCAGCGCAGGGTCACCGCTGCGTAGAGCATCCCCATCTCGCCCTGACCGGCCAGCACGATGCCATCGGCGCTCGGGTAGAGCCCGTAGGCCTGGTCGGTCCGGCGCGCCTCGGGCGGCCGGCTCTCGTCCCCGCTGAAGCTGCCCGGCCACGTGCTCTCGATGACGATGTTGTAGGCGCCCGGCTGCGGCGCGGTCACGATCGGGACCTCCGCCCGTGGCCCGAAATCTGCCAGACGCGAGACGATCTCCTCGGCGGCGATCTGCCCGCGCTGGGTCTCGTTGGCCAGCACAATCATCGCCGGGCGCTGTCCCGGCCCGGCCAGCACCACCGGCTCATCCTCGAACCGGATGCGCTTGGGCACGGGCAGCAGGCGCAGGCCCCGCTCCCTGATCGCGTCCCAGTTACGCTGCAGCGTGGCCTCGTCCGTGCTGCTGAGCGGGTGGGCGTCCGGCGGAGCGGCCTCCTGGGCGCCGGCCGCAAGCGCGCTCAGCCAGACGACCACAAGAGCGGCGCCCAGCGCCATGATCACGCGGTGCGAATGGGCTCGCATTGGCACCATCCCCTGCGACGATCGGGTGATCCGTAGTCGCGTCGTTCGCCTCGCGGTCCGCCCGCGCGTCAGCGCTCGCGCCGCTGCAGGCTGAAGCCCGTGAACTCGACGGTGGTGTCGCCCTCGGCGCGCGGCTGCAGCAGCAGGTCGCCGGCCTCCAACACGGTGAACTTCAGCCACGCCCGCTGCCAGTGGTAGGCGGTCACGAGCGGGCCCGTCGAGGCCAGCGTGTCCGCGGCGTTCAGCGCCACGTCCACCCGAGCGGCCCGTCCGGGCCCGCCCTTGGCCTTCATCGCGGGCGGATCGTAGGCGCGGAAGTAGAAGCCGAGGCGGTACTCGCCCGGCTGCAGGCCACGCACCGCGCTCTGCCAGTAGCTCTCTCCCCGGCAGCCGATGGCGCAGCCGCCCGGCACCGCCAGGCACCCCGAGGAGCGTAGCAGCTCGAAGCGCAGTCCCGCCGCAGGCTCCGCGGGCCTGCGGCGCAGGAGCGCCGTGCCATCCTCGGTGATCGAGCGGATCAGGTAGCGCCCGGGCTCTTCTTCGGAGCCATCCATGACCTCCAGCACGTCCAGCGGCCGGGCCAGCGCCAGATCGCCGGTCGGGCAAGTGAAGGCGCCCCAGCGACCCTCCACCTTCAGTTCGCCCAGCCCCTCGGCCAGCACCCCGCCACGGATGTAGGTGGCATCGTCGCCGAGAATCTGCCAGCCCGTGGGCACGCCCTCGTCGGCCGCCGCCACGTTGCCGTTGGCGACCAGGTTGCCCGCGTCCTCGGTCCAAATCAGTGCGCCCGGCTCGGGCCAGAGCATCGCCCCCGCGGCGCGGCGCGGCGCCCACGGCTTCGGGTCGCCCTCAAGCGTCAGCCCGGCATAGTCGAGTTCGATGCTCTCCGCCCCATGCACGGCCAGCCACAGGCAGCGCCGGTGGATGAGCGCACGGAGGTCCTCGGCCGCCACAGTCGCGCTGAGTTCGCCCTGTCCCCTGGTCAACTTGCGCCACTCGCGCGTCCGCCAGTCGAATGCGGACGCCGTGGCAGGCGCGGTCGTGACGAGCTTGACGTCGATGGACTGCAGCCGAGACGGATGGCCCACGCCGAAGCGCAGGAGCAGCGGGCGGTCACTCACCAGCGCATCGCCGTCGGCCTCCGCGATGAGTTCATACTCGTCGCGGGCGTGGATCGAGGCGAGGTCGAAGTGGTCGTCGTCGAGCTGGCCCGCGATGTTGTAGTCGGGCTGGCTGGTGGAGATGGGGGTCAGCGCGTCCTGCTCATCGGGCGCGCACAGTTCGCCCGCGCGGTAGCCGCGGACGAAGTAGGGGTTGTCGGCCAGGTCGAGGCGGTCGAAGATGCGCCGCAGCGCCACCAGCATGAGCGTCGAGCCGTCGCTGGTGGGGTGCACGGTGTCCACCCAGGTGGCGGTGCAGGGCTCGTCGAGCAGCATCAGCGAGTGGAAGATGTCGGCGTATGGCACGCCGAACTGCACGGAGCAGGCCAGCAGGTCGTCGGCGCGGACGTCTACCTTGACGTTGTCACCCGGGTGTGAGCCGCCCAGCTCGGCCACCATCAGGGGGATGCCGCTGAGCAGGACCGGCTCGGCCCCCAGCGCGCGGGTGCCCTCGACCAGCTCGCGGATGTTGGCGGTGAACTGCTCGGAGGTGTGACCGGTGTCGTTGACCGAGTACATGAAGCAGGCGAAGTCCGGGCGGCGCTCTGCGATGCGCACCCGCCAGCCCGGCTCGACGGCGTGGTCGGTGCCGCTGAAGTCCTCGCGTGCAGGCTCGGTGAGCCACACCGACACCTCGCGCGCCCTGTAGTTACGGACCTCGATGCGGTCGATCGTGTAGCTCTGCGCGCCCAGGCGGATCGTCTGCCCCGGGTATGGGCCCGCCCCCCAGCCGACTTTCTGGCCTCGCACCTCGTACTCCCCGGCCTTCGCCTCGGCGGTGCCGCCCGTCTGCTCGTTGAGCAGGTGCGTGGTGTTGGTGCCGCCGACCGCGGTGTTGATCACATGCACCGGCTGCTCCCACGAGAGCATCTGCGCGTAGTCCCAGGCGCCGACGCGACCGCAGGTCTGCGAATCCCCGGTGAACACCACGCGCGGCATGCTGCGCACGTCCACCTTCAGCGAGGCGGCGAGCAGCACCGATGGCAACATGACAAGAGCAAAGATCAGCAGCGTCTTCACAGACGCACCTCCGGTGGGTGTCAGGGCAATGTCAGTTCGCGGACGGTTCCGCCCGGCAGCGACACCAGCCCGGTCTGATGCTCCACGATCATGCCGATGTTCCCGGACGCAACCGGCTGGTTGCGGGCCGCTATTGCGCGTCCTCGTCGCCCGCGCCGGCCACGTTGTGCGACGTGAGATTGCTCAGGTGCCGACGGGCGATGCTGCCATCGTTGCGCACAAGGCTCCCGCATGGCGAGCCGCCCTCGGCGCGGCAATGCACGTTCGCCATGCTCAGGCTCTCGATACTACCCTCATTGTGCAGAAAGTCCAACGGTGTGGGCGCGAGGTTGACGACACTGGCCTGGCTGACGCCCAGGTGCTCGACGTGCGCTCCCTCACTGACGTGAATGCACGGAGGCGCATGCTCCAGGCGCTCTGTGCGCACGACGTTGGACACGAGCAGATTGCGGACGTGGGTCCCCGGCTCGACCCAGAAGAACGGGTGACGACGCACGGCCGCCTCGTTCCACGGCTGCGAGCTGTCCGTTGGCTGCGTCGGCTTGGCGCAGAAGACTCCATCGATCACAACGTCGCTGATCTCACTGGGCTCGCCGGGATGGGCGTTGTGGTGGCCGAATGAGGTCAGGTAGTATCTGAAGCTGCCGAAGAGGTTCGAGATGCGCACACGCCGGATAGGTGAACCGGCCGAGAGCAGCCGCACCGCCGTGTAGCCGTTCTCGGCCCACAGGCCATCAATCTGGATATCGGTGATGGGCCCCCGGCTGATCTCGTACATCGAGCCGTCGTCGGCGTTGAGTGCCACCTGATCGTCATTGGTCGCGCCCTTGAGGTTGGCGATGCGCCCCTGGTGGCAGTTGCCTTGCAGGTGCACGCCATCCATGTTGCCGCGCAGCATATTGTAGTCGAAGGTGATGTCCTCGACGGTGAAGCGCCGGATGTTGGCGATCTGAATGCCGAAGGTCTCGGGGTCCTTCAGCGTCAGCCCCGAGAGGTGCAGGTCCTCGACATTGTTGAACTGCAGCAGCACGCCGAGGTAGCGCGCCGGGTCGTAGGGCACTCGCCGATCGCGGCCCTTCTGATGGTACTCGCACGTCTGGTGCGCGTTGTTCCCGTCCCAGATACCGCCGCGCACCGTGATGCCCCGGCTGAGCGTGTCGTGGTCGGCATTGGTCAGCATGTGAGCATGTGCATGATCGGCCAGGCGGATGACGGCGCGGCGATCCACCAGCAGCGTCTGCCCTGAGTGCATGACGAGCGTCCGACTGATAGCGTAGTGCGCCGGCGGCATCGGCAGCCGGACAACGTCCGCGCCGCTGTCCAGCGCCGCCTGCAGTCCGGACGTGTCATCGTGCACGCCGTCGCCGCGTACCTCGGGAATATCCAACGCGTTCACAGCAGGCACGGGCCCGCGCCTCCCTTGAGTTCTCTCAACCGACTGGAATGAAGCTCACTCCTGCAGATCGACCAGGCACTGGAGGATCGCGACGCGCAGCCGATCGGCCGCCCCGGCGCCGGCGGGTGAGCCGCCGTACGGAGCGTCGCCCACCACTTCGGCAACGCCCTCGCTCAGGATGCGCTCGGGACGAGCGAGATGAGTGCCAGCGACAGGATGATGCGGACGATCATGGCGAGCACCTCCGTCGGTGATGAGTGCGCGGCACGCTTCGCCACAGGCCGCGTGCGGACCTGCTCAGGAGGCCCCCGCGACCAGAGAACGTGGGGTCTGTCAAGGCAAAGTAGAAGCGTCCGGTTCTGAGCAAAGTAGAAATGTCCGGTTGTAGTGGTCGTTGGTAGGTCGTTGGTCGTGTGTCGTTGGTAGTCGTTGCCGTTGCCGTTGCCGTTGCCGTTGCCGTTGCCGTTGTCGTAGCTGTTGCCCTGCGCCCCCCGAGGGGGGCGGCGCGCCGCGAACTGGCGCTGCAGCTTGGCGTCGATGCCTGCCATGACCCGCTCGAGCTGGATGAGAGTGTTCCGCTGCGCCCGACCCGACCCCGTCTGGAGACCTTCGTGGACTGCGTCGGTGCGAAGCAGAGCGTGGAGTTCGCCATGGATGCCACCGAGGACGTCGTGGCGCTCTTCGGGGTGCAGCGCGAGGACTACACGTATGCCCCACGTCACGGTCGCCTGCGCCTGTGCGGCTACAAGGGGTACTCCCGCGAGTCCGCCGAGTACGCGGTCGGGCTCATCGAGCAGGGGAAGCTCGATCTCGCCCCGCTGGTGACGCACAACCTGCCCCTCGAGCGCTACGATGAGGGCACGGCGCTGCTGGAGTCCCGCCAGGCCATCAAGGTCTGCTACTGGCCGTGGGGGCCGCCTGCGCCCTGAGCGCGCGCCCGCAGCAGTCGCGACCGGCTCACCTCGCCTGCTGCACGAGCCGCTGTCTTCCCGCGGCCGCACGCGGCCCTACTCCGACGGCTCCACGCTCAGTGCCCAGTAAGGCGTCAACGTCAGGTCATCCGCGTCGTCGGCCGCGGTCACCCGTTGCAGTTCGGGATGAGCGCCGAACAGATCCACGGTGAGTCGCTGCCGCAGGCCCGCCTGCCACTGAGCCGCCGGCACGGGTCTGGCATCGCGCATGCCCCAGTGGACTACCAACAGGCGATCGCCTGCGTAGTCGCCGGAGATGACGCGCTCGACCCGGTAGCGTACGTAGGTGAGGGCCTCGCGGTAGGGCGCGATCTGTGCGGCGGACGGCACGCGGGACGACCGCTCGATCACCGCAACCACGGTGATCTGCTGGTTGCCCTCCTCAGCGGTCTCCTCCGGCAAACCGTAGCGCGCGGCGACGGCGGCCGCCTCACCGGCCACGGCGCTCCCCGGGTACTGCTCACGGAGGCGCGCCACAAGCTGAACGAGTTGCACCAGCGTTGACCGATTGCGCTCGAAGTAGGCGGGCTCGCCGAAGCGCGCCGGAACGCCCTCTGCGGGCCGCAGTTGCGCGAGCAGTTCGTGCAGGCCGTCCAGCTCGACCGCCAGCGTGGCGCCTGCCTCAGATCCCACGGCGGGCTGGCCCTGCCGGGCGCCCGATGGGCCGGCGGCCGAGGCCACGTCACCGGGTAAGAACAGGCTGGGCGATACGTCCTGGGCCGGGTCGAAGGTGAGGCGCACCGTCGCCCCCTGCGGATCTCCCACGCGCCAGCAGAACAGCTCGCGGCTGTCCAACTGCGGCGCGTAGACGACCCAGTTGCCGTCACTGGAGACCCGCTGGAAGTGACACGTTCCGTCGCCGCAGAAGTACTCCGACGGCGCGATAGTGCCCGTCTCTGCGTCAAATGCCGCCCGTACCACAGCTCTTCGATGGGCCCAGTCTCGCGCGGTGCCGATGAGGAAGCTGCCATCCGGCGCCCAGGCGGGGCTGCAGTCGCCACCGAGCATGCGCCCGTTGGCCAGGTAGCGCCGATTGACCAGGTCAACAACGAGCGTGGCGTGCCCGAAATTCTCGGTCCAGATGAGCAGGTAGCGGCCACTCGCGTGCAGCTCCGCGATCTGTTCGAGCCGGATGGCTGTGTCCCTGTAGGGCAGCTCACGTGAGTCGTAGATGACCGACGTCTCACCGGTGGCGAGGTCGTGCATGAGCACCTGCTGGCGATCGGCGGCGATGGCGGCGATGGCGGTGATGGCGTTCCCGTCGGCCGTCCAGTCGGCCACGCCGGCGCCGGGGAGGATCAGCCGGCGGTCGGAGAAGTCGGCGCTCATCAGCCACACGCCGGTCCCGTCGGGATGCTCGGCCCAGTAGACCACCTGCGTGCCATCGGGCGACCAGCGCGGGCGCCCCTCCTTGCCCGGCTGCCGCGTGGCAGGCTGTGGATCCCATTCGCCGAGGCGTGTGCAGTAGATCCGGTCATCGCGCACCCAGAGCAATCGCGCATCGGGGATCAGACGGCCCAGCTCCGTCCGCTGGTCAGCCGGGCCGCGTCCCGGTACGGGCAGCGCGCGCAGGTTGTCAACCTGCAGCGTGCCCGACACCGCGTTGCGGTCGGCCATCGCAGCCACGCCGACGTGGTTGATGGAGTGCCAGTCAATGGTCGCGCCCGCCACGCGCGGGACGAAGTCGGCAAAGCGCAGCTCCAGGCGCTGCCACTGATCGGTAACGCCGGTGACCAGCAGGTCGGCGATGCCCGCATCGGTCGTTCCAGCGGGATCGGCACTGTCATCCTTCACCACAAGCGTAAACGATGGCACGTCGCCGCGCGCGCAGACAGTGACGCGGTCACAGGCGGCCAGGTCAACCTTGCGGGCAGGCGCGAACCACAGCGAGAAGCTGCGCGGATCGGCCCCGATCTCGTACGCGATGCGCATCGAGCCGCCCGGGCCGCCCTCGGCGTCCTCGGCGACCCAGGTGGCCTCGCCGCCACAGCCTTCGACCTGCGGCCATACCCCCCAGGTGCCGCCCCAGTCCGGCGTGGCGCCTTCTGCGGCGAAGCTGGCGATCGTCACCGGAGGCAGCGACGCGCCGGCGCCCGGGTTGTCCAAAGGCCGGAGCTGCGCCGCCGCCGACCATCCGCACGCGATCGCCACGGCACAGACCAGCACCAGTCGCATTTAGCACGCCTCCCAGAGTACGCACGCCATTGTGTCAGGGGTGGTCTCCCGGTACCGGAGGGAAAGCCGCTCGAGGGGACCGAGCGGCTCACCGGCCCCCGTCTGCCCCGCGGCGCGTTCCCTCAATCCACCACGGCCGCCATCAGCGGCGCCAGCAGATAGCCCTCGACGCCGTCCCAGCTTCCCTGCGGGCTGATCTGGGAGCCGTTGCGCACCACTATCAGGTCAAGGCTCGGGATGACCGCCAGAAGCTGGTTCCCCGCTCCCGACCCAAAGAACGCATCCGTAGGGACGTCGGGCGTCCCGCCATTTGAGTTCAGCCACCAGCACAGGCCGGGGCGGCGGCTCGAGCCGGTCACCTCCTGGGGTGGCACACCCGCGTCGGCGGTGAGCAGGTCCACCGTCTCCGGGCTGACCAGTTGCTGCCCGTCCCAGT
>JALGSW010000122.1 GCA_029821635.1 Candidatus Zipacnadia bacterium | reverse complement strand
AAGCGGTTCCAGCGCCTGGCGATGCGCAAGCATCGGAACGTGGCCAAGGTAGCTCTGGCCAACAAGTTGACCGGCATCGTTTTCGCGATGCTGCGAGATCGCAGGCCGTTTGACTCCAGCCTGCTGTAAGCATGCTGGAGGATGCGCCGCCGGGACCCACTTTTCCGCCAGACCCTCGAAAGCCCGTCTGAGGATGTTGAGCTCGATGTAGGATTGAGGGCTGGCGCAGACGGAACACATCGTGCCTCGCGCGCATCGAGAGGCGAATAGCGGAGAGGCGAATAGCGGACTGTCGGGCCCGGCGCGATCGAGAACCGGCCGCCCACACCAGCGGCCAACAATTCTTCACACCAAGCCCTTGACTCTCCGTCCTATAGCGGACGGGCTTTCACTGACGGATCCGGGAGGCGTTCGCCGTACGGAGGGGCCGTCCTGAGCCACGGCGTCGTTTGCGGTGGCGAAGTCGGCCCGGTCGTTGGCGGCGGGGGCCACGCGTGTCCGACGGGGTATCGCAGTGCGCGGGCCGACTTCGTCGCGCATAAACGGCATGCGCTCCTCAGGACGGCCCTTCTGTACACCGTTCCGCAATCACGCCCGGGAACCCGGACTCGGAGTGGCGACGGGTCAGTACGTGACTTCCACCACCGGCCCCTTCCCGTCCCGCAGCACCAGCGCAATGGCATCCGCGTCCTCGAGGAGCGCGATGTCGCTCAGCGGGTCGCCGCGGACGATCTGCAGGTCCGCGCGCTTGCCCGGCTCCAGCGTCCCCGTCAGCGCCTCGATCCCCAGTGCCTCCGCCGCCACGCGCGTGCCCGCTTCAATCGCCTGCATCGCCGTCATCCCGCACGCAACAAGCTCCTGCAACTCGAACTGCGCCGAGCCCGGCCCGCCGTCGGTGCCGACCGCGATGGGGATGCCCAGCTCGATCGCGCGCGCCACGCCCTCGCGGTGCGGCCCGTGCGCGTCGCGCATCCGCTCGGTGATGTGCGCGGCCCACGTCGTGCGCGAGTATGACCGTTCGCTCGTGATGTAGAGCGTCGGCACGAACCAGAGCCCCGAGGCGTGCAGGTCGCGCAGGCCCTCGTCATCGAGGTATGAGCAGTGCGTGACCATGTCGATGCCCGCGCGGATCGCCATGCCGATCCCCGGCTGGGTGTGCGCATGCACCGCGACGCGCCGGTGCCACGCGTGGGCCTCGTCGGTGAGCGCGTCAAGCTCCTCCTGCGTGTAGTTGCGGTGCGTGACGCTCTCATCGGCCCACTGGAAGCCGCCCGAGGCGGCGGTCTTGATGAAGTCCGCGCCCGCCTGCACCATCTGCCGCACGCCGCGCCGCACCTCCCACGGCCCGTCGGCCTCCACACCCGCGACATGCGCGTCCTCGCGACGCAGGTGCCCGAAGGTGCAGCCGACGACGCAGCCGACGTGGTAGCGCGCGCAGCCGCGGATGGTGCCGGCCTCGATGGCCTCGCGCAGCTTGACCGCACTCGGCCCGCCGGTGACGTCCGCGACGGTGGTGGTGCCGCGCGCGAGGCAATCCTGCAGGCGGCGGATCGGGCCGAAGCCCGTGCCGACGTGCATGTGGGCGTCGATCAGCCCCGGCAGCAGCGTCATGCCGGAAGCGTCGATGACCCGGGCGTCATCGGGCACCGCGACCTCGCCCGACGGCCCAACGGCCTCGATGCACTTCTCACGGATGATGAGCGTGGCGTCGGCGACCGGCTCAGCGCCGGTGCCGTCGATCAGACGAGCGTTGGTGATGGCAGTGACTGTCATGGTGCGACCTCCCGTGCGGCCTCAATCAGCGCCAGCACATTCGCGAGCGGCACGTCCTCCTGGATAGTGATGCCCGGTTCGAGGATGTAGCCGCCGCCGGCGCCCAGGCGCGCGCGCTTCTCGCGCGCCTCCGCACGCACCTCGTCCGGCGTGCCGTGCGGGAGGGTGTGCTGCGTGCTGATCCCGCCCCAGAGCGTCAGGTCGCGGCCGAACTCGCGCTTCAGCTCGTACACGTCCATCGCCTCCGGCTGGATCGGGTGCAGCACGTCCAGCCCCAGCGCCACCAGGTCCGGCACGATCTCCCGCACATTCCCGCACGAGTGCAGCAGCGTCCGCAGGCCGCGCTCCTGCGCGAATCGCAGGATGCGCCCGAGGCGCGGCGCCACGAACTCCCGCCACTGCGCGGGCGACATCATGAGCTGCCGCTGGTTCCCGTAGTCATCGCTGATGAAGACGCCATCGACCGCGAACTCCACCTGTCGCTCCAGCAGCGCGAGGTCCACCTCGCAGATGCGGTCGATCAGCTCGTGCACGAAGCCCGGGTGCTCGTAGAGGTCCACGAGCAGCTCACCCAGCGGCCGCATGAAGCTCGCGCGCTCCCACAGGTCTCCGGCGACCGCCGCCACGAACATGTCCGAGCGCGCCGCGGACATCGCCTCCAGCCGCTCGAAGCGCCACTCCTCGGCCGGGTCCGGGAACTGGTAGCCCGCGAGCGTGGGCTCGGTCAGCGGGTACTCCAGCACGTGGCCGCGGTCGCGGGTGGAGGTCTCCCAGACCACGCCGTAGTCATCGGTGATGGTGGGGCCGAACTTCCCGGGGTCGGCGTAGAGCGGCTTGCGCGCCATTGGCGCGATCATGTGGATGTGGTTGCCCACCGCGGAGGCCACGTCCTCGGTGCCGAAGTGTGCCGCGAGCTTTGCGCCGATCGCGGGCACCCACATGAAGTTCCACGGCGGCGGATCGGTCCGCTCGTGGCGGATCGCCGCCAGCACGCGCTCGCGACGGGTCATCGCGGGGTCAGTCCCTTTCTACGCGGCGGCTTGCGCTTCGGCCAGACGGCCAGCGCGATCACCACGAGCACTCCCACGCCGAACATCGGCAGCGCGGTTCCCCATGCCGCCGGGCGGAAGCTGAAGGAGACCTCGTGCGCGCCCGCCGGGACGACCACACCGCGGAAGGCGTAGTTCGCCCGCAGCAGCTCCGCGGGCTGCCCATCAACCATCGCGGCCCAGCCGGGATACCACGCCTCCGCGATGACGAGCACGCGTGGCTCCGGGCACTGCGTGGACAGCGTGAAGCGTGAGGAGGCGTCGAGCACCGGCTCGACAAGGCCCATCTCGCTCGCGGGATCGCGCTCGCCGCCGAGATCGACCCGCCGATCGACGATCACCTGCTCCTCGGGGTCGAAGTCGAGACGCTTGATCGCCTGAAGCTGCGCGGCCGGGTCAGTGACCACGATCGCCTCGCGCGCGAGCCACCAGCGCGGGTGCCGTTCGGCGTACGAGTAGACGTTCGCCACGCCAGCGTGCGTCAGTTCGAGGTCCGGGTCGTCGATCGTGCCCGTGGTGACGATTGCCCCCACGCCCGCGAGTCGGTGCATGCGCTTCATGCGCTGGACCGGCGTGCCGTAGAGGCGCACGGCCTCCGGGCTCAGCTCCGCCTCGCCAGTGAAAGCCTGCGCGCCGTAGGCGTAGTAGGCAGCCCAGAGGTCGCGCGTGGCGGGTGTGTCGAGGCCCTGCAGGTAGCCATCGGCGTAGGACACCCCCCAGATCGTGCCCAGCGCCGGCCTCAGGAGGTCGCGCTCGGCCATGAGCCGCTGATCGCGAGTCGCGCCCGGCGGCTGCCAGCCCGGAGTGACGATCTCCGGCGGGAGGGTCGTGATGCGCCCGGGCACATCACGCATGGCCTTCGCAGTCGCGGGTAGCTCCGTGTAGAAGCCGCGCGGCGCGGTCAGGTTCGTCTGCTGCCACAGGAACCACTGCGGCCAGGTCACCGCCACCAGCAGCAGGAGGAGCATCAGGGCTCCGGCGCGCTTCCCCGCAGCGAGGCGCGCGGCCACGATCCACGCGACGATCGCCGCACCGACCAGCAGCACGGGCTCCCAGCTCGTGAGGCAGTTGAGCATCGCGTCGGCGGGCGCCTGGACCGGGAAGCTGCCGCCCTGCCCCGGCAGCCACAGGCGGCCGTCGTCATCCACGCCGAAGACCAGCCAGAGCATCAGCGTGAGCGCCACGATCAGCACCGCGAGGATCGCGACCGTGCGTCCTGTACCGGCGCGCGTTCGGCGCGCGGCGTTTGGCAGATGCGTGATCGCCAGCGCGCTGAGGAGTGAGAGCGAGAGGATCGGCAGGACCATCCAGCGGCCGGTCGCGCGGAAGCCCGCCCAAAAGGGCAGCCGGGCGAGCGCGGCGTGGATCGGGTTGCCCTCGGCGGGCATGAGCGCCGCGCCGACGACGAAGACTGCGATGCAGAAGCCCCAGCCGCGCTTGCGGAAGGCCGCGATGGCTCCGGCGATCCCCAGCAGCAGCGGGACCGCGCCAGTGAAGGGGTTCGTCTCATGCCACTCGGGGCCCGTGACCGAGCCTGAGTGCACCGTCCCGTAGAAGCTCGGCAGCAGCACGCGCACCAGGTCGGCGGCGCGGAAGGGATAGGCGGCGATCTGCTGCATCGCCGAACCAGCGTCGGCGGCGGCGACCTTGCCCTGCGCGGCGGCCAGCGCCATCGTCGGGAGCAGTTGCGGCGCGACCAGCAGCCCCGCCACGACCGTCGCGAGCAGCAGCGGCACGATCCGCGTGTGCGCGGGGGCCTCGTCGGGCGCGCGGCGCCAGTCGTGGCCGAAGATGACCCACAGCAGAGAGACCGTGGCGGCCATCAGGAAGACCTGCGGGTGGCTGCCGAGGAAGCCGAGCGCGGAGATGACCGCGAAGAGCGCCCACCAGCGGCCGGTGTTGCGCACGAGGGCAGTCTGCAGCGTCGCCAGCATCAGCGGGACGTACGCGACGCCGATGATGTGCGCGTAGTGGATGAGGTGTGCGGCCTGGTAGCCGCTGAAGGCGTAGGCCGCGCCGCCGACGAGCGCCCCGCCGCGTGATGCGCCCAGGTTACGCGCGACGAAGTAGGCGCCCGCCGCGCCGAGGGTGAGGTGCAGCCAGTAGCTCGCGTGCAACGCGGTCAGCCACGGCAGCGCGAGCGCGAGCAGCAGGTGCGGCGGGTAGAGCGCGCCGACCTCGCCGCGAGCCATCGCGGGCAAGCCGCACCACTGCTGGTTATCCCAGAGGTAGGGCCCGCCCCGGGCCAGTCGCACGTCGAGCGCGTGGAAGAACGGGTAGACCATCGTGGAGGCGTCATCGCGCGCGAGCGGCCTGCCTTCGATGAGCGTGCGGTGCATGAAGCCCACGGGCAGGGCGATGATGATCAGCGCGATTGCGATCTGTCTGGCGCGCACCTGCGGCCTCCGGGAGTGGCACTGTGCCTTGCGAGGGGAGTGTTCGACGTGAGGGAGGCGTGGGCCTTGTACATGAGCGCGGGGCTTCCCGGTTCGGGAAGCCCCGCCAGGTAGCGTCTTCGCGCGCGGCCTACAGCTCGCTGGTGTAGCTCACATTGATCGCGAGGTCCTCGGCATCGAGGAAACCGGCGTCAACGGTGAAGTTGTCGAACGGGGAGAAGCGGGCGCCGAGGTTGATGTCATCCATGATCCACTCGGCCATGACCTCCAGGTCGGTGCCGAAGCGCAGGTCCACGCCGGCGAAGAAGTCCTCGAACATGCCCGCGGCGAAGCCCGCGTGCAGGTCAAGGAAGTGGACGTCGCGGCCCTCGACCTCGCCGACCTTGCGGCCCTGCTCCCAGCTTGCGACCATGTACACGGTGGTCTCGACCTCGTCGGTGAGATCGAAGATCCCTCCGGCGATGGTCGGGCCGCCCTCGTCCGGCTCACTGAGGGTGCGCTTGATGCTCAGGAAGGTCTCGTCGGCATTGAAGCGCCGCCCGGTCTCAGACGCGCTGTCGACCTCACTTGTGCTTCCCGCGTCGCTCCTGAACATCAGCACGCCGGCCTCGGTCGCGCTGCCCAGGCCAAAGTTCGCGTAGTAGCTGAAGTCGTCCCAATCCTCGACTTCGCCGCTGTTGACGCCGACGTTGTAGGTCCCCTTGTCGAGGGTGCCCGCGGTGGGGATCGTGAACAGCCCGCTGAAGCCGTACAGCGTCGGCTCCGCCACTGCCACGCCGCACGCGATGAGCGATACCACGATCACTGCTGCCACGGCCTGCCACATTCTCATCTTCAGTCAGCCCTTTCCTGCGGACGCTGTCACCGCGTCCACCTCGATCAGGAATGCGAGGGAGTTGGCGCCTCGCATCCACGTTAGTTCGCCAGTTCCGCCCTCGCCGCCGGATTCCTCCTCGCGACGCCCCAACGAGTTTTGCACAATCGACGCCGGTGTGCTATACTCGCGCTCCCGCGGGACCTCCCGCTGGGCATGCCGCCTCTCCAGCGGTGCGCTCGGCCTGAGGAATACCAGCCCGCCGGGCTTACGGTGGCGCCCCCGAGGTGTCGCCGTGAGAGAGGAGACGACATACCGATGGCAACAGATCTGAGTGGCTTCAGCAAAGACGAGATCGTCGCGCAGTTCCGCCGGCATGAGAGCGACACCGGCTCCCCTGAGGTGCAGGTCTCGCTGATCACCGGCCGCATCCAGATGCTGACCGGGCACCTGCAGCAGCACCGCAAGGACCACCACAGCCGCCGCGGGCTGCTCAAGCTCGTCGGGCAGCGGCGCCGCCTCCTGCGCTACCTGCGCGGCGAGGACATCACCCGCTACCGCGAGCTCGTCAAGACACTCGGCCTGCGCGCCTGAGGGCTTCGTCGATCCGACCACCCGTGCCCCCGGCTCCTTCGGAGCCGGGGGCTTCCGTGTACCCCGAACCACGCCGAACTGCACCGGCACGGGTCGCCGGCGTGCGGTGTCCTTGGCGGGCGCTGCCGCGCGTTCTGCAGAACGGCCGTTCGCCGGGCTCGCCGCAGGTCGCTTGCAATTGCGCCACCATTCGTGTACAATAATCCCGCATACGCTGCCACTCGCCGACCGGCGCACGCAAGGGACGGTCGGGGGGGCAGGCGGCACATTCAACATGCGGGCGAGCCACCCACGCGAGGGTGAGGAGCGAAAGGGAATCAGCGAAAGCAGGCGGGAGGAGCGCCCCCCCGCGCCCGTTTTCCCTGGTTTCCTGACGGCTACCTCGGACCTCCTGTACAGGGCGGTGCGCCCACAGGAGGTTCTTTTCGTGTTTGAAAGACAGGTTGTAACCACGCAGTTCGCCGGCCGGGAGCTAATCCTTGAGACCGGTGTGATGGCGCGTCAGGCCAGTGGCTCCGTGAAGGTCACCTACGGCGACACGGTCATCCTCTGTACCGCTGTGATCGAGGACGAGCCCGGCACCGCGACGTTCCTCCCCCTGCGCATTGACTTCGAAGAGAAGATGTATGCCGTGGGTCAGATCCCCGGCGGCTTCTTCAAGCGTGAGGGACGCCCCTCGCCCGAGGCCATCCAGATCTCGCGCGCGATCGACCGCCCGATCCGCCCGCTGCTTCCCAGCGGCCTGCGGAACGAGGTCCAGGTCATCTGCACCCCGCTCTCGGCCGAGAACGACAGTTCCGCTGAGGTCGTCGCGATGATCGGCGGCGCGGCCGCGATGCACCTCTCGCCCGCACCGTTCGAGGGTCCGTTCGCATGCGCCCAGGTGGCGTGGCTCGATGACGAGCTGATCCTCAACCCCTCGTTCGAGCAGCGCGAGGCCGCCCGCATGGACCTGACGGTCGCCGCCGGCGAGATGGGTGTGCTGCAGGTCGAGCTCGGCGGCGAAGAGGTCCCCGAGGAGATCGTGCTTGAGGGCATCCGGATGGCCCAGGCCGCCTGCATCGTGGTCTGCGGCGCCATCGAGGAGCTGCGCGACAAGGCCGGCAAGCCCAAGCGTGACTATCCGCTCTGGGGCCCCACCGATGCGATGCGCGAGGCCGTCGAGGCCCGCTCCGAGGACATCCGCCAGGCCATCCAGTCTGTGGACAAGAAGGGCCGGCAGGACGACCTGGCGCGCATTGCCGAGGAGATTACCGCGAAGTTCGAGGACGAGTCCGACGCCTCCGCGCAGGTTCGGGAAGCAATGTATCAGGTGCAGAAGAAGGCGATGCGCAAGATCATCCTCGAGGAGCGGCGCCGCGCGGACGGTCGCGGCCCGAAGGACCTCCGGGCGCTCGACGCACAGGCCGGGCTCCTGCCCCGCACCCACGGCTCGGGGCTGTTCACGCGCGGCGAGACGCAGGTGCTGGCGACGCTCACCCTCGGCGCGACCCGCGATCAGAAGCTGATCCGAACGCTGGAAGAGGAAGAGTACCACCGGTTCATGCACCACTACAACTTCCCGCCCTTCTGCGTCGGCGAGGCGCGGGCGCTGCGAGGCGCCGGGCGCCGAGAGATCGGCCACGGTGCGCTCGTCGAGCGCTCGCTCGAGCGGATGCTGCCGAGCGACGAGGACTGGCCCTACACCACGCGCGTAGTCTCCGAGGTCCTCGACAGCAACGGTTCGAGCTCGATGGCGTCGGTCTGCGCGGCCTCCCTCGCGCTGATGGACGGCGGCGTGCCGATGAAGGCGCCGGTCGCCGGCATCTCCGTCGGCCTGCTCTACGAGAACCCCGACAGCTACATGCTGCTGACCGACATCCAGGGCCTCGAGGACGCCTCCGGCGACATGGACTTCAAGGTCACCGGGACCGCCAACGGCGTCAACGGCCTGCACCTCGACATCAAGGTCAAGGGCCTACCCGAGCGCGTGCTCGCCGAGGGCCTGCAGCAGGCGCGCGAAGCGCGGCTGCAGATCCTCGACGTGATGAACGCCGTGCTGCCCGCGGCCCGCGAGACGCTCTCGCAGTTCGCCCCGCGCATGATCGCGATTCAGGTACCGGTTGATAAGATCGGCCTCGTGATTGGCCCCGGCGGCAAGACCATCCGCGGCTTCGAGCAGGAGATGGAGGTCAAGATCGACGTCGAGGACGACGGTCTGGTCAAGATCTTCGGCGAGAACGCCGAGAACGTCGAGCAGGTCCGCATGTCGCTCAGCGACCTTACCCGCGACATTGAGGTGGGTGAGATCTTCAAGGGCAAGGTGGTCACGATCACCGACTTCGGCGCCTTCGTCGAGGTCACGCCCGGCCGCGACGGCCTGTTGCACATCTCCGACCTCGAGAACGCCCGTACCAACAAGGTCGAGGATGTCGTCAAGCTCGGCGACGAGGTGACTGTGAAGGTCACCGAGGTCGAGGGCAACGGGAAGATCAAGCTCTCCCGCAAGGCCCTGCTCAACAAGGACGGCACGCCGAACGAGAGCGTGCAGCCCAGCCGGCAGCGCTCGCAGGAGGAGCCGAAGCCGCAGGAGGAGCCGAAGCGCGAGCCTGAGAAGCAGGAGCAGCAGGCCCCGCGTGAGGAGCGCAAGCCCCGTGAGGAGCGGCGCCCGCGCGAGGAGAAGCCGCGCGAAGAGCGGCGCCCGCAGGAGCAGCAGAAGGCTCCCGAGCCGGAGGCGCCCGTAGTCGAGCCGGAGCCCGAACCCGAGCCCGAGGCCGACAAGGGCCCGGCCGCCGGCGCCTACTTCCGCGAGAAGAAGCGCTAAGCCCGGCTTCAGCCAACAACTCGGCCGGGGCGGCG
Source organism: Candidatus Zipacnadia bacterium (assembly GCA_029821635.1). Taxonomy (GTDB): domain Bacteria; phylum Armatimonadota; class Zipacnadia; order Zipacnadales; family UBA5352; genus UBA5352. The sequence goes on along the minus strand of JALGSW010000122.1, from coordinate 5,595 downwards.
CACATTCCGCCCCGGCCTTTGTGTGTACGCTTGAAGGGATACGATCGGGCGCGTCGAATATTTCAGTTCACGCCGTCCGGAGGGCGTCCCCCGGACATGAGCTTCTATTGCGGCGAGGTGTGGGTTGCAGATGAGTGAGATCAGGGTCCTGGTATCGGGCGCCGGAGGACGCATGGGGCGCACGGTCATGCAGGCGGTCATCGATGCGACGGACATGGTTCTCGTGGGCGGGGTCGATCCGGGATACCCGGACACGCTCCTGTCCGAACTTGTGGCGGGTGCCCCGCGTGAGGAGGTCGCACCGACGGTCGAGGCAGGCATTGAGCGCTGCCAGCCGGACGTGATGGTGGACTTCACCGCGCCTGACGCGCTGACGCACAACCTTCCGACAGCATTGTGCAAGCAGACCGCGTGCGTAATTGGCACGACCGGGGTAAGCGAAGAGACGCTCAAGAACGCCTGTGAGCTGTGCTCGCAGTTCAACACCCCCGCGGTCGTTGCACCCAACTTCAGCATCGGCGCCAACCTGATGATGAAGTTCGCGGTCGAGGCGGCGCGGCTGATGGACTACGCAGCCATCGTGGAGGCGCATCACGAGCGCAAAGTCGATGCCCCGTCCGGCACCGCTCTGGCCACCGCAAAGCGGATGCGCGAGGCCCGCGGGGAGGATTTCGTGCATCAGACGACACAGCACTTCACCCTCGACGGGGTGCGCGGCGGCGAGCACGGAGGCATCAGTGTGCAGTCGATCCGCATGGCAGGGGTGGTCGCGAACCAGACGGTCACTCTCGGAGGCCCCGGCGAGACGCTCAATATCGAGCATGTCACCACCGGGCGCGAGTGCTTCATGCCGGGCGTGCTGCTCGCGATCCGCGAGGTGCGCAACCTCGACGGCCTCGTCATGGGCCTCGACAACCTGCTGATGAACAGCTGACTCCGCGCCCGCGGGCGGCGTGGGATGCGACATATCCGCACATCAACACACGTGAGACAGGTGCAATCAGGATGGTATACCGTGTCGGAGTTGTAGGAGTAGGGCCGGTTGGGGACAGGATCTTCCGGGTGCTCAAGGAGCGGAACTTCCCCGTAGAAGGCGCGCCGGTGTTCATGGCCACGCGCGAGCGCATGGAGGTGCTCGCCGACGAGGAGGTGCTCGTGCGCGAAGTCTCCGAGGAGCTCTTCGAGGGCCTTGACGTGGTCTTTTTCGCCGGGCGCGAAGGCGCCAAGGGCGCGAGCGTACAGTGGGGCAGCGTCGCCACCGAGGCGGGCGCGTGGGCGATTGACAATGGTAGCGACTTCCGCATGACCGAGGGCTACTCGTTGATCGTTCCCGAGGTCAACATGGACGCCGTGAGCGTCGAGAACAAGCACATCTGCAGCCCGAACTGCTCGACGATCCAGATGGTTGTGTCGATCGCGCCGATCCACCGCGCGGTCGGCATCAAGCGCGTCGTCGTCTCCACCTACCAGGCCACCTCCGGCTGGGGGCAGGCGGCGATGGAGGAGTTCGAGGTGCAGGTCGGGCAGTATGCTGCGGGCGAACAGGTCCAGTGGGACCCGGGCATCTTCGACAAGCCGATCGTCTTCGACTGCCTCCCGCGCATCGACCGCTTCCTTGACACGGGCTACACCAAGGAAGAGATGAAGATGGTCGATGAGACGCGCAAGATCATGAGTGCGCCGGGCATGCCGATCACCGCGACCGCGGTGCGCGTGCCGGTGGTCATCGGCCACTCCGAGTCGATCAACCTCGAGCTGGAGGCGCCGCTGTCTCGCGAGGAGGCGCTGGAGATCCTGCGCGACCCGAAGCAGTCGCCCGGCGTGACGGTGGTCGACGATCCGGAGAACCTGCAGTACCCGACGCAGGCAGACTGCGTGCTGGAGGCGTACAAGGACGACGTGCTGGTCGGTCGCGTGCGCGAGGACGCGAGCGTCGAGAACGGGCTGAACCTGTGGTGCGTCTCCGACAACCTGCGCAAGGGCGCAGCGACCAACACCGTGCAGATCGCCCAGGAGCTGATCGAGCGCGGGTTGCTCTAGGGTAACGCAAGCGCGAGCCGCAGCGGGGGAAGGTCGGCCGATCGCCCGCCCTGTGCTCCACATCTGACGCGCGAGGTGAACGCAAGATGCCTGAGCCCGGAAACCTGATCACCGCGATGGTGACGCCGTTCGATGCCGACCTCAAGGTTGATTACGACCGCGCGGCCGAACTGGCCGTGCGGCTGGGTGATGCCGGCTCGGACATCCTCGTCTCCGGGACTACCGGCGAGTCGCCCACGATTTCGGCCGAGGAGAAGCTGGAGCTGTTCCGCGTCGTGCGCGACGCCGTCGGCAACGACGTCGGGATCCTGGCCGGTACCGGCGGCAACGATACCGCGAAGTCGATCGCGCTAACGGCGCAGGCTTCCGAGCTCGCCATCGACGCGATCCTGCTGGTCGGGCCCTACTACAACAAGCCGTCGCAGGAGGGCTTCTACCAGCACTTCCGCGCGATCGCCGAGTGCACCGACCTGCCGGTGGTGCTCTACAACGTCCCCGGCCGGACCGGTAAGAACATCGAGACGTCAACGGTATTGCGGCTCGCTGAGGACGTGGCGAGCATCGTCGGCATGAAGGAGGCCAGCGGGGACATCGGCCAGATCGCCGAGATCTGCGCCGGGGCGCCCGAGGGCTTCCGCCTCTGGTCGGGCGATGATGGGATGACGCTGCCGATCCTCTCGGTGGGCGGCGTGGGCGTGATCTCGGTCGCGTCGCAGATCGCCGCCGAGGAGATCGGCGAGATGATCGACTGCCACCACAACGGCGACGTGGTGCGCGCGGCGCAGATCCATGGCCGGCTGATGCCGCTCTACGACGCGTGCTTTCTGCCCTCGGGCAATCCGCCGTGCGTGAAGCGTGCGCTGGAGGTCTGCGGCTTCCCGGTCGGCGGAACGCGCCTGCCGGTCGTCCCGGCCTCGGAGAAGGACACCGCCACGATCCGCGAGGTCTGCGAGCGCCTGGGCTACGCGTGACGTGTCGTTTGTAGGACAGGCTTCCAGCCTGTCGCCGTTAGCTCGTGGGAGGAGCGATCTGATGTCCCTCCTCGACGCCATCGCCGATCAGGTCCGCGTCTGCACCCGCTGCCCTCTGGCTGAGGGCCGGACGCAGGCGGTTCCGGGCGCGGGGCCGCCGGATGCCTCGATCATGTTCATCGGCGAGGCCCCCGGCGCAGAAGAGGACGCGCAGGGCGAGCCGTTCGTGGGGAAGGCCGGTCAGATGCTGAACCGGCTCCTCCGAGGGGCGGAGCTTGATCGCACGGACGTCTTCATCACGAACACGTGCAAGTGCCGCCCTCCGAGCAACCGCGATCCGCACGCCGACGAAGTGCGCGCCTGCCGCGAGCATCTCGACGGGCAGATCGCGTGCATCCGCCCGACGCTGATCTGCACGCTGGGGCGCTGGGCGATGCACACGATGCTTGAGGACGAGACGCTGTCGGTGATGAAGCTCAACGGCACGGTGATCGAGCGCCAGGGCCTGACGTTCGTGCCGCTGATCCACCCGGCGGCGGGGCTGCACAACGAGAACATGCAGCAGCCGATCGAGGACGGCTTCCGGCGGCTGGGGGAGCTGCTGCGGGAGCGCGCCTGAAGGCGCCGGCTGGGGGTGCAAAGCAGGCCATCCGCGGCTTCGCGTCGAAGTATCTTCCGGACGCGCGTTTTCGCGTGCGTGGAGTTGTCGTATTTCAATCAACCGAGCGCATTACCACCCTGATAGGATAGAGGACTGCACATGGCACGAGACGACACGCTTCGCATCATCTCACTGGGCGGCATCGGACACATCGGCAAGAACATGACCGCCTTCGAGCAGAACGGCGAGATCCTGATCCTCGACTGCGGCATCATGTTTCCCGACGAGGAGCAGCCAGGCATCGACGTCATCCTGCCCGACATGACCTATATCTACGAGAACCACGAGCGCATTGTCGGCGTGATCCTCACGCACGGCCACGAGGACCACATCGGCGGCCTCCCGTACCTGCTCGAGCGCATGCCCCTGCACGTCTATGGCACCCGCCTGACCCTCGGACTCGTACGGGCGAAGTTCGACGAGTTCGATATCGAGGAGGGCTCCGAGTTCCACGAGATCGAGCAGCACGACAAGCTCAAGATCGGCTCCTTCGAACTCGAGCCAATTCGCGTGAACCACTCGATCCCCGACGCCGTGGGCTTCGCGATCCGGACGAAGCAGGGCATCATCATCCACTCCGGCGACTACAAGATCGACCAGACCCCGACCGACGGGCTGCCCACCGACTTCCATGCATTCGCGCGCTATGGCGCGGAGGGCGTAGTGGCGCTGATAGTGGACACCACGAACTGCAACGAGGAGGGCTACTCGGTCTCCGAGCGCGTCGTTCAGGAGGCGCTGCGGGAGATCATCGAGGAGGCCCCCGGCCGCGTGCTCATGACCACCTTCGCATCGAACATCGGTCGCATCCAGCACGCGATCGACGCGTCCGTGGACATGGGCCGCAAGGTCGTGATCATCGGTCGGAGCATGGAGCAGAACGTGCGCGTGGCGAGGGAGCTCGATCGCCTCGAGATCCCCGACGGAGTGCGCGTGGACCTCTCGCAGATCGAGTCGGTTCCCGACCGGAGGCTGACGATCCTCGTGACCGGCAGCCAGGGCGAGCCGCTTTCGGCGCTGTCGCGCATCGCGCGGGGCACGCACCGCGACATCAACGTGCACAAGGAGGACACCGTTGTCATGGCCTCCTCGGCGATCCCCGGCAACGAGGCGCTGATCTGGAAGACCATCAACGGCCTCGCCAAGCAGGGCGCGCACGTGCTCTACGGTGAGGGCTACGTGCACGTGACCGGCCACGCGAAGGCCGAAGAGGTCAAGCTGATGATCAACCTCACGCGGCCGAAGTTCGCGATCCCGTTCCACGGCGAGTACCGGCACCTGCTGGCCTTCCAGGACCTGGCGGTTGACCTTGGGATGCGCGAGCAGGACGTGTTCATCCTCGAGCCCGGCGCTGTGGTGGAGTTCAAGGACGGCCGCGCACGCCGCGGCGAGTCCGTGCCCGGCGGTTCGATGAACGTGGACGGGCTTGGCGTCGGCGACGTCGGCGACGTGGTGCTCGAAGACCGGCGGCTGCTGGCGCAGGACGGGATCGTGCTGCCGGTGCTGGCGGTGCGCAAGGATAGCTGCGAGCTGGTCGCCGAGCCGGAGATCTACTCGCGCGGCTTCGTCTACGTGCAGGAGTCCGAGGCGATTCTGGAGGCGATCCGGAACGAGGCGAAGCAGACGGCGGAGGATGTCTGCAAGCGCGGGATCAGCGATCCGGAGAAGCTCTACGAGCAGGTGCGCAGCCGCCTGGGCGGTTTCATCGAGCGGATGACCGGCCGCCGACCGCTGATCCTGCCGTCGATCATCCCGGTGGATACGCGGAAGTAAGCAGGAGCGGTCGCTGAGACGCAAACGAGGCCCGCCCCGCGGAGAGATGCGGGGTGGGCTCGGACCTTACTGCATCGTGATCGATGGGCGGCTTCCAGCTTGGATTGTGGGGCAGGCTTCCAGCCCAAACTGTGGGGCAGGCTTCCAGCC
>JALGSW010000121.1 GCA_029821635.1 Candidatus Zipacnadia bacterium | reverse complement strand
CTTCTCCGGCAGGCCCGTCGCGGGCGAGATGGCGCCGAGCGTAGAGATCTCCTCCTCTATCGCGAGGATGATCTCTCCCTCGCCGCCGGTGAGCGGGCGCATCTCCAGGGAGACTCCCGCGTCGATCGAGTTGCTCCGGCCCTGGCCCGGCAGGTAGACGGGGATCTCGAGGAACTGCTGGGTGCCGATGAATATCCGCGCACGCGAGCCGCTGACCGTCGCGATGGACGGGCAGGCACGCACGCGTGCCTTGCGTGCGGTGACCAACGCGTCCACGTATGCGAAGAAGTTCGTCGGAAGCTGAGCCAGCGCGGTGAAATTCAGGTCGCCGGTGACCGAATCGCTGCGCAGGCCGAGCGTGGAGTTGTCCCAGCCGAGCTGAGCCATGAAAGTGTCGGTATTGACGTCCGTGAACTCCACGACCAGGACGTCGAGCATGATCTGAGCCGCGGGCTTGTCGAACTGCTCTATATCCTCCCGGAAGCGCCGGAGTACCGGCTCGGGTGCAGACAGCACCACCGCGTTCTGCGACGCGTTGACCTTGACGTACCGCGTCAGGAACGCGGGCATCAGGTCTCGGGCCTGCGCCGCGGAGACGTACTTGGTGGTGTAGGAGCCGATCTCCGAGAGCAGGTATGACGACGGCGAGTTCGGAATGCCCTCGGAGAAGATGAAGATACCGTCCACTTCGGCGAATGACAGCCCGTAGGTATCGACGATCGTGGTGAGGATCTCCCGAGGCGGCTTGTTCACGAGATTCAGCGTGATCTTGCGATCAACGGTATCATCAACGATGATCGGCAGGCCGCTCTCGCGGGCGAGCTGACTGAGAAGATCGTGCGCGTCCGCGTTGACAGCGAAGACGGACACGACGCCGTCAGTAGCGGTGATGGAGACCGATGATTTCGCATCGCTCTCAGCCGCGTTGACGACGCTGGTGGCGATGAGCGCCGCCAGCATGGATGAGATCAGCAGCGAGCGCTTCGGGACGGTCATGCAATCAACTCCGTGGCACAGGATCAGATGCGCCGGGCTGCCCCCGCCGGTTCCGAACATGATCTGCGAACCTGGATCGCTCATGACGCGTTCGGTGGAGGGCGGGGCGGTGGAGGGCCTCCAGAAGCAGTCAGGCAAGTAGCTATTCTAAGGCGCGAGGCTTTCTCCTTCTTTTCAATCAACAACGGCACGCCACATGCAGTTCGCCGTAACAGAAGTTTTGAATCCGCTGAACAAGCCGAAGATCCCTTCGTCAGCACGCACAGAGAGCGCATCTCGGCGCAAGCGCAGCGTGAGGCGGCGACGGGCGTGAGCCATGCGGGGCTCGATCGAGGGCAGTCGGCGTCCGGAGATCGCAGAGCAGTCGTGGTCCGCGACGTGACGGTGGGCCGAGACTTCGTCGTGATCGCCGGCCCCTGCGCAGTCGAGAGTGAGGAGCAGGCGTTCGCCGCCGCCCGGGCCGTCAGAGATGCCGGCGCGCGGATGCTGCGCGGTGGGGAATTCAAGCCGCGCACCTCACCGCACTGCTTCCAGGGCCTCGAGGAGGAAGGGCTGGCGATCCTGCGCGAGGCGGGCCGCCTCACCGGCCTCCCCGTCGTCACCGAGATCATGGACACGCGTCACCTCGAGATCGTCTGCGAGTGCGCCGACGTGCTCCAGGTCGGCTCGCGCAATATGCAGAACTTCGCGCTGCTCAAGGAACTCGCGCAGGCCGGGAGACCGGTGCTGCTCAAGCGCGGGATGAACGCCACGATCGAGGAGTGGCTCGGCGCCGCCGACTACCTGCTCACCGGCGGCAACCCCGACGTGATCCTCTGCGAGCGGGGGATCCGCACCTTCGAGACCTACACGCGCAACACGCTGGACTTAAGCGCCATCGCGGCGGTCCGCGAGCTGAGCGACCTGCCGATCATCATCGATCCCTCACACGGGACCGGGCGAGCGTCGATGGTCGCGCCGATGAGCCTCGCGGCGGTGGCGGCGGGCGCCGACGGGCTGATGATCGAGGTGCACCCCGACCCGCCAAATGCGCTCTGCGACGGCGACCAACAGCTCACGCCAGCGGCCTTCACGGACCTGGCGAGCGACGTGCATGCGATGGTGGGCTTCATGCGCGCGCCTCAGGGCGCCTCCGGAGGGCCCACCCCCACCACGAGGTCGTAGATCTGCGCGCCCGCGATCCCCGGACTGCTGAGCCTCACCGAGCGCCAGAGCGCCTCGCCAAGCGACGGTGAGTTGGCCGCCCCGATGGCCGCGTCATTGCGGCCATCCGCAGGCTGGGTGAACATCCCCTCGCCATCGATCCGCAGCTCACCGTCCACGTAGACGCGGATGTCATCCCCCTGCACGACGACGCGGTACGCGTGGAAGTCGTCCGTGGTGTCCATGTCGTAGCGCAGGTGCGTGTAGTACGTGCCGATGTGATCGGGATAGAGCGTCACGCGCTCGGTCGCGACGCCGTTGCTGACGGTGATGTTGTTCCAGCCATCGATGACCTTCACCTCAGCCTGCACTTCGGCGGGGGCGTCGGGCCGAGCCTCCCATGAGTAGCTGAAGTAGATGTAGTCGCCGGCGCTGTCGCCTCGATCGGCAATGAGCAGCGCGCCGTCCTGCATCTCGCCGAAGGCCACTTTCGACCGGAAGCGCCCGTGCCGCCACGGCGCGCGGGGCATCTCGCCGCCAGTCCACTCGACCGTCTGTGCCTGCGGGTCCGGGTCATCGCCGCGATCGGCCGCGGCGAACTCGAACATGTTCTCCCCCACCTGCAGCGCGCCCTCGGGCAGCGGGAACGCCAGCCAGGTGCCCTCGGTGCGCCTCTCGGCCAGCTCCTGCCCGTTCAGCCCAACACGCAGCCCCTCGCCCGTGCGCGCCATCACATAGCAGGTCGCCTCTGCGTCGAGGCCATCGCCGACGAAGAGCGGGACCGTGCGGCTCTCGCCCGGCGCGAGCGACAGCGGCTTCTCGGGCGTGAGCACCGGGACGTTGCGCCACTGGCTGCCATCCGCGAGCCAGTAGTCCGGGTTGCCGTAGGAGCGGCTGGTGGCGCCCCGGACGGTGGCGAAGTACGTTTTGCTCAGACCGGCAAGCACCTCCGGGTCGCCGATCTCTTTCAGAAAACCCATCCGCGGGTTGAACATGTTGAAGAGATAGATCCCATCCACGCCCGCCTGCCACGCACGGGCCGCCCGCGCCCGATAGCTGTCCTGCGAGCGCCGACTGAAGGGCGCGCTGTCCGCGGTGACGCGTGAGTCGCTCAGGCACGCGTAGGTCTTCACGTCATAGCGGCGCCCAAGCTCAACAAGATGGCTCCACGGATTCATGCGGAAGTAGCCGCTGCCGGTCATGATGTCCACGAGGCCCTCGCTCAGCCACGCGTCCAGGTCGAGGCCCATCGCCTTCGCCAGCGGCACCGAGTCGACCACGCGGATCGCGACGAGGATCGGCCGCCCGCGCTCGTGGCCCACGCGCTCAGTCATCGCGCGCACGCGCCGCACGAAATCGGTCATGATCGCGGTCTCTTCGTCCGACGCGCGCTCGCCCAAGGCGGTGCTGCGGAAGAAGCACGGGTGGCGGAAGAAGTCCATCTCGATGCCATCCACGTCGTAGTTGCGGCAGACCTCCTCGATGATCGCGAACATCTGATCGCGCACGGCCTCCTGCGCGTAGTCCACCTGTGACCACGCGCCATACGGGGGCTTGTTGTCCGCGCTGCCCACGAGGCACTCCGGATGCGCCTGCTTCCAGGCCGAGACCAGGTCCGCGGCGCCGGCGTCGTGGCGATCGTTCATGCGCTCCGACCAGAAGATCTCGCGGTCGTGCTCGCGGCACCACTCGACCATCACCTGTAGCGGATCGGTGCCCTGCTCGATCAGCGCGGGGACCATGTTCTTCGCGAAGCGACCGTCGGTGCGCAGGAATTCCTCCGAGACCTCCGAGCGGTGGCTGTGCCGGGAGAACGTGCCGCGGTTGGTGCAGTAGAAGATCGTGTCCACGTGCGTGTCCTCAAGGCCGACGGTGCGCGCGGCCAGCATCGCCTCCGCAGTCGGCTCCTTTGCGGTGACGGTCGCGTCGCCGCCATCGTTGTTGAGGATCACGCGCCGCTGCCGCCCGAGCATCTCCGCCCGCATCCGCTCGAAGGCATCGTCTTCCTGCGCGAGTGCGAGGAGCGGCAGTGTGCCGAGCAGCATCACAAGCATGGCGGTCCAGCGCACGTCGAACACCTCCCGAGGGCGGGCGCGGCACCGGTCGCGTTGCGCCAGCATTCGCCTCGGGCGCGGCAGGCACCTCGCGGCAGGTGTTTCGTCCTCTGCGAAGAAGACGCACCCAATATGCCTGGGTCTCGGCCCACAGACGATTACCCCGAGGGTGACCTGCGATGAGCGATGTCCGCGCAACGCTTGCCAATGACGCAATCACGCTGGAGTTCCTGCCCGACGCCCTGCGCGCCACCAATCACCGGTCAGGCAGCGTGACGCAGTTCGCGCTGCCGGGCTTTGCGGTGGTCATCGGCGGCACCGAGTTCTCCGGCGCGGGACTCGTGTGGGAGGAGCCGCAAACCGCCGCCCGCCGCGTCACGCTGCACGGAACCTGCGAGCAGAGCGGGATGGCGGTGGAGGTCGCGTACACGCTCGCCGAGGGCGAACCGTGGTTCCGCAAGCAGGTGACGCTGCGAGCGCCGAGCGCGCGCGCCCCGATGCCCACGCCCGACCGCGTGCTGGTGGATGTGCAGGACACCCCGCCCTCGCCGATCCGCCGCGTGGGCTACGCCGTCCGAGGCGGTCGAGATCGCGAGGAGATCGAGGACCTCGACACCTACGCGCCCCAGCCCGGCTGCGGCTACCCCGTCTGGGCGGGCGACTGGTTCATGGGCCTCGAACACCCGGCGGCCTTCGCGGTGCCGCGCGAGCGCCTCGAACTCTACCACCACCCCACCTGGGATGAGGACGGCGTCATCACGACCTTCCCGGCGGTCTTCGGCGTGGCAGAGTCGCACGCGGAGGTCGCTGAGGCGTTCATGGACTACCTCTGGCGCATCCGCAATCCGCGCCTGGAGCGACCCTTCATCAGCTTCACCAGCGGCTGGTCCACCCTCCCCCTCGGCGGCGGCGACTACATCGCCGGCTACGACGCCGACGTGGCCTTCCTGCGAGGGATCGTCGAGCTGGGCCTGCGCCCCGACGCGATGGGGATCGACGCGGGCTACTTCGACCGCGACTCGCTCTTCCGCATGAAGGGCGATGATGACGAGGACACGCTCTTCGTCCGCTTCGCCGAACAGGTGCGCGCGGAGGGGCTGGAGCTGTCCGTCTGGGTGAGCCACAACGGCCGCACCGGGATGGACATGGAGTGGATTCAGCAGCAGGGCTGGGAGACGGGCTCGGGGCCGGGCAGCTACGCGCACGGCGAGTACGTGGTGATGATGCAGCCGGGGTTCGAGCAGGCGCTCGCCGAGCGCTTCAGCGAGATCGTCGGCCGCGTCGGCGCCGCGCATCTGAAGATCGACTGGGACAACGAGTGCGCGACCAACGGGCACTTCACAGAGCGCTATCCGACCTTCGATCATGTGCGCGAGGCGTCGATCCTGGCCTTCAACCGCATAGACCGCGCGATGCGCCGCGCGAACCCCGACCTGATCGTGCGCAACGGCTGGTGGCCGAGCCCGTGGTGGCTGCAGCACGCCGATCACGTATGGCTGGCGACCTCCGGCGACGGCGAATACGCCGCCCTGCCCTCACGCACGATGCGCGATAGCGACAACACGCATCGCGATGAGATGTACCACCAGCACATGGTGCGCGCGGAGACGCCCTTCCCGCTCGACGCGTATGACAACCACGGCTTCGCGCACGCACTCGCCAACCCCATGCGCGAGCAGCCGCACACGTGGGTGGACAACGCGATCCTGCAGTTCACCCGCGGCACCACCTACCTGCACATGCCGATCTGCCCCGAGAGCCTCACGCAATGGGAGGCCGATCAGCTCCAGCAGGTGATCGACTGGCTGCACCACCACGCGGGCGAACTCGGCACGAAGGGCACGCGCATGGTCGGCGGCAGCCCGGCGGCGGGCGAAGTCTACGGCTACCTGCACCCATCAGCCGACAGCGCCTGGCTCGTGCTGCGCAACCCCTCACCTCAGCCGCAGGTCTGGGGCGGGCAGCAGCGCATTCCCTACGACCTTGGCTGGGCGCCCGGCACGTGGCGGCAGGTCTACCCGTGCTGGCAGGACCTGCACCCGCTCCGGGGCATCACGATGCTCGGCCACGAAGTGCGGCTGCTCCGCCTCGAACGCGCGGAGCTTCCCGACGCATCACCCATCCCCGGCGCGCCCTTCATGGCGCGGACGGTCGAGGGCGGCACGGAATACCTCTTCCCCGGCGCCGCGCCGCTGACGGACGAGATCGGCCCGACCGTGCATCCGGACATGCAGATTCCGCAGATCGTCGCCGAGCCGCTCGGTGAGAAGGCCATCGACGGAAGCTCCCGCCGGGAGCTTGGCATCCAGCTCGGGTGGTACTGCGGCATCCCGCACCGCTTCGCGGGCGGCGAGCTTTACGTGACCGTGCGCGGCTCGGAGGCCGATCTGGACGCGCTCACCGTCTGCCTCGATGTGAGCCGCTACCGTACCGGCGGCAAGGGCCATCGCATCGCCGCCGAGCGCATTTTCCGCAACGACCAGCGCGGCTACGGGACAAGCTTCTTCCTACCGCCGCTGGGCCCGCGCGAGCGCGATGACTACGCGTTCAGCATCCCCGACGGCGGCTGGTGCGCGCTGATGCTGAGCGTGCTCGGCGAGAGCGCCGGACGCGTGCGCTGCGAACCGTGGATCACCGGCTGGGAGGCGCCCGCGCGCCAGACGATCGTGCGCCCGGAAACGCCGATGGACGGCCCGCTCCCGCCGATGCACCCGCACGGCTTCGGGCGCTTTGTGAGGCTGTGAAGCCGTTTGGAGCGACGCATCTCGTCGTGTAGATGCGTCGGCCGTTCGTCCCAGGGCACGGGTGATGCCTCTCGGCGTCCGTATCTGACTGTCCCCGGCCCCTCAGCGGTTCTCCCACAATCCCCACAGCAGCCCACAGGCGCTGTCAACGATGCGCTCGCCGGCGCCGGGCGCCAGGCGCGTCCACCACAGCGGCTCGCCGGAGTAGCCGCCGCCGATGGACCCGGCCATCGTCGGGCAGTAGCTCGTGTGCCCGTCCGCGACGCTGACAACAGCGGTTAACGGCGCCGGGCTGCGGCGCTTGATGTCGAGGCCGAACTGGCAGTAGAGCTCCGTCGGCTGGAGCGCGATGCCGAGGTCGCCGATGCGCAGCGCATGCACCGGGTTGGTGTCCACGGGGACATCGCCGAAGTCATCCTGCAGCAGGACCCGCCCGTGCGCGAACATGACGTCCCACGCAGGCAGCTCCTCCCCCGCATCCACACGCTGCAGCAGCTCGCGCGACTGCGCAACCTTCTCCGGATCGGGGAGGCGGACCGCGAGTTGGAGGTCCTCGTAGCGATGGGCCAGGACGACGTCATCGTGGAAGACCGCCTCATGGAGCAGGCGAAGCGTCTCGCCGGCGATCAGGTGGGCCTGGCGCTCCATTCGCTGCTCGGCGGTCTCCCGGCGCGGCTCGTCCAGCGCCTGGGAAGTGTTGGCGATGTCGCCGAATGCGCCGTTGAGGTAGATCACTGGTAGCGGACCGAGCACGTCGCGCAGGTGCTTCCGGGCGGCGCCCGGGTAGTCGGCGGACAGGAAGTCGGCGCCGTAGAATGTCGTCGGATGCGCGGTGTTGCTGTGCAGGATCGCGATCAGGTTGCCCTCTGCGTCAACCGCGAAGAGCGCGATGTGCTCGGGATCCTCGGGGCCTTCGAGGCCGATGAACTCGTCGCTGCCGCGCTTGCGGTGCATCGTGTGTGTGCCGTCCGCCCAGCAGACGCGTCGATTGTACCCGATCTGCGCCCGGCCGGCGCCCCAGGCGAGACGCGCGGGACGAGCGTCCGCCGCCGCATCGGCCGCAAGCTGGCCGAGCCAGCCATCGAGGCGCTGGTGATAGGCGTCATCGACGTCTTTGAAGTAGCTCGTCGGGAGCACCGATGGGCCGGAGTGCGTGTGTGTGCAGGTGATGATGACGTTGCGCTCCGGCACGTCCGCGGCAGCCGCCATGGTCTTCCGGAAACCGCACACGTACTTCGGAAGGAGCACGCCCAGATCGCAACTCGCCAGCAGCACCGCCTCTTCATCGCAGCGCAGCAGCAGCGCGTTAGCCTCCAGATCATCCCGGATGCGGCTGACGGTGACGCTCGCGCCCTGGATCGGCGTGCCGATCTCGTTGTTGATGACCCTCGTTGCAGCCCCGACCGTCAGCATGGCGATCTCTCCCGTGCGCCCGGCCACAATGTACGGAACTGGGCGCCAGTTCGGGCCCCGTCGCCGCCACACCTGCGTCGCGGCCCCCGAAGGTCCCCGGCCCCCCCTTGACGAAGCCCCCCGTCGGCCCGTCCACGCGCATGCAGCCGGATCCTAACGCACGAAGCTGAGGCGAGCGATGGCCGAGCAACGCGCCGTGTCCGAGCAGGAACCCACGCCCCGCCCTGAGGCCGCGCGCCTGAGCGGCCGCGCGGTCGGGTTGAGCGTGCTCGTCGCGGCCATCATCGGCTTCGCGTTCCCGTGGGCCAACCTCGTGCTGCGCGGCAGCCGCCCCGCCAACACCTCCCTGCCCTTCGGCATCGTCGCGATCTTCTTCATCCTCGTCGCGATCGTTAACCCGCTGCTCAAGCTCATCAACCGCCGCTTCGGCCTGACGCGCTCGGACCTGCTGGTGGTCTTCGTGGCGGCCCTGCTGGCCTCGTCGGTGGTGACGTGGGGCCTCGTAGGCCAGCTCCTCCCGATCATGACCGGCGCGACGTACTACGCGAGCCCGGAGAATCACTGGGGCGACCTCATCGGCGAGCACACGGTAGGGTGGCTGGCGGTGCAGGATGAGCCGACCGCCCGGCAGTTCTACGAGGCCACGCGCGCGGGGCTGGGGGTCCCGTGGGGGCCGTGGCTGCCGTCGCTTGGGATGTGGGCGGTCTTCACCGCCGCGCTGGCCGCGGCCAGCGTCGGGCTGATGATCCTCGTACGCCGACAGTGGATCGATCACGAGCGCCTCGTCTACCCGCTCATGTGGCTGCCGGTGGAGATGGTCGCGGGCGAGGAGCGCGGGGCACTCTGGCCGTCGCTGTTGCGCAACCGCCTCTTCTGGATCGGCGCGCTCATCGCGATCGTGCCGTCGGTCGCCATCGGTCTGCGGCATTACTTCCCGGTGATCCCGCAGTTGGACCTGCGCTTCGACACGCTCATCCAACTCCAGCGCGAGCGCGTCCTCATACGCCTCTGGACGAACTTCGCGGTCGTCGCCTTCTCCTACCTCATCAACGCCGATCTCGGCTTCAGCCTGTGGTTCTTCGCGCTGCTGAGCGCATTCCAGACGCCCGTCTTCCGGCTCATGGGCGTGAGCGTCGGCGCGAAGGAGATCTACTCCTCGGGCTCACTTGCGGTGTCCAACCAGGCGATGGGCGCGATGTTCTTCCTCGTCGGCGCGAGCCTCTGGGCCGCCCGCGAGGACATCGCACGCGGCTTCCGCGCGCTGCTCGGCGGACGCAGCGCGTCGTCCGGGGAGCCCGACTCCATCGGCGCGGCGGGCGCGGCCTGCCTGGCGCTGGGGATGATCGGCCTGGTCTGGTGGCTGACGGCCAGCGGCCTCTCGGTCATCGCCTCGGTGCTGCTGATCGTGGCGGCCTTCGTGACCTTCATCGCCCTGACCCGCGCCGCGGTGCAGGGCGGCGTGCCGGTGTCACGCGCGGCGCTGATCCCGCAATCCTTCGTGCTACACGCGCTGGGCAGCGCCGCCGTCGGCCCGGCAGGCATCGCCTCGCTCGCGTACAGCTTCGCATGGAGCGCGGACATCCGCGTCTTCCTGATGCCCTTCGCAGCGCACGGGCTCAAAGTCTGGACGGACGCGGGCGTGCGCCGCCGAGGCTTCATACCGCTGGCCGCCATCACGCTCGCGGTGGCGCTGGTCGTCTCGACCGTCACCACGCTCACGCTCGCCTACGCGCGCGGCGGCGTCTCACTCAGCTCGTGGCTCTTCGGGGGCTGCCCGCGGGCGGCATTCACCTACGCCTCGGCCTCGCTGCAGAACCCCGTCACCCCGAGCCTGAGCTGGTGGCTGTGGATGCTCGCCGGCGGCGTCATCATGTGGGGGCTCACCGCGGTGCACATGCGTTTCATCGGCTGGCCGCTGCACCCGCTGGGCTTCGCCATCGCGCCCACGCAGCCCGTGCAGGACCTCTGGTTCTCGATCCTGATCGGCTGGATCACCAAGGCCACCGTGCTCCGCTACGGCGGCTTCCGCGTCTACGACCGCGGTATCCGCGTGATGCTCGGCCTGATCCTTGGCCAGGCGCTGGCCTGCGCGGGCTTCCTGATCGCCGACGCCATCACCGGCAGCACCGGCAACATGATCTTCGTGTACTGATCGCCCGGGAGTGATCGCGATGCGCGCAGTGTCCCTCGCACGGCTGGCCCTCCTCGCGGCAGTCACATTCACCGTGCTGCCCGCCGCAGCCCAGCCGCTCTTCGAGTCGCGCTACACGCACTCGATCTACAATGCTGCGTCGCCCAGCCCCTCACGGACCTACGGGGAGTTCCTCTCGCATGACCTCTCCGACATCAAGTGGTGGCGGCAGCTCTACGGCGAGATGGGCGCGCTCGGGATCAATCACACCGCCCCGCTCGTCACCTACGGCCTGCGCGCGATCTACCCCACGCGTCTTCCCGAGCTGCAGCAGGACGCCGGCTGGGCCGAACTCGGCATGGACCCGCTGCGCACACTCCTCGATGTGGCCGCGGAGAACGGGATCGAGGTCTATCCGGCGGTCTGGCTCTTCCGCGACGCCAGTCCCGAGCTTGCCGAGCGCGTGATGCGCGAGTTGATCGAGCTCTACGGCGACCACCCGGCGTTCGCTGGGATCGTCCCGAGCGTCGAGGCGAACGCTACGTACGCGATCACCTCGCAGGACTTCATCGACCTGTCGCGGACCTTCAAGCAGCTCCGCCCAGACCTGCGCGTGATGGACTACCCCAACGGCCCCTTCCCGCCGGGCATCGTTCAGACGATCATGGAGCGCTCACTCTCCAGCGCGATCGACGTGCAGAACGTGCAGTTCCACCCGTCCGACCGCCGCTGGGACAGCAGCTTCGTCTTCGCCCGCGGCCTCACGCACTTCGTCATGGGCCTGGCGCCGGGCATCCGCTCGATCGTGCACACGCATTACAAGTACGGGGGCGGCCTGCGCTGGATCCAGCCTGACGACCTCTACCGCGTCCACCAGGCCGCGACGCTCACCGCCACCCCGGACGGCACCTCAATCTTCCTCTTCGGCAACGCCATGTACGGCCGCACCTCGTCCGGCAACCTCGACGACCCGATGCCGCGCAGGCTCGCCTGGTACGAAGGCATCCTCGCGGTCCAACGGATGCTCCCGTGGCTGCAGAACGCCCGCCCGGCCAACGCCGTCGCGGTGATGATCCCGCGCAACACCCGCGAGGGCGGCCCGGAGACGATCGAGCGCGCGTGGATGCCGCTCGCGGAGGCGCACATCGGCGCGCATTTCTTCGTGGATGAGCGCAACCTGGGCGACCGCGCCCGCGCGATCGTCATCCCCACGCTGCAGTGGTGCTCGCCCGAGCAACTGCGCCTCGTCGAGCGCTTCGTCTCGGAGGGCGGCGCCGCGTTCGCGTGGTTCACGCCCGAGCCGCCGCAGGCTCCGGAGACGACCGCACGCACGATCGGGGCCATCGGCGAGACGGCCGAGCGCCCGTGGCAGCCGTCCGGCGTCAGTCCGGCCTTCGCGCAGGCAATCGGCCTCGACGACGCGACCGGCGCAATCGCGACGTCCGGCGCGACCGCTGACCTGAGCGCGCGCGAGGTGCCGTGGGGCGAGGGCGTCCTGTCACTCGCGCCGCTGGTCGTCGACGCCGCCGAAGAGCCGGTGGCGCTGCCGGTGCAGTGGCTGGCCGCGCACGCCCCCGACCGCACGCTCGCCGCGGGCCTGAGCGAGTACTTCGTGCTCGACACCTGGCAGGCGTCGGAGCAGGCGGGCGGGGCGCTGGTGGCGATGATCCTCGGCGCGGATGCGGGCGCCAAGGAGGAGCGCATCGTGGTGGACATGCCGGCGGAGTTCGAGCAGCCGCGGGCCTGGCTGCTCAAGCCCGACACCGTCCAGCCGCTGCCCGTGCGCGCGATGGACGGGCGCGTCGAGGCGCTGCTGCCGAGTGTGAGCGATGAGTTCAACGCGCTGATCGTGGCCGATGGCACGCTGCCCATCCTGATGCCCGAGGCGCGCCTGCTCCGCTGCCGGCCAGGCGAGCAGGTCGAGGTGCGCTTCGGCCTGCTCAACGCCCTCGCAGGCCCGCTTCAGGGCACGCTGGAGATCGCGGCGCCCGCCGGCTGGGGGGCGGCCGAGCCGGCCTCGATCCCCGTGGACCTGCAGCCCGACAGCGCCGCGTCGCTCGCCTGCACCCTCACCGTCCCCGCGGACGCGCAGCAGGCCCCGCACTTCGTGCGCATCGAGCTTGGGGGCCTCGTGCAGCGCGTGGTGCTCTTCCCCGAGGGAGGCCCGCCCCAGCGCTTCAGCGACCGCGCGCAGGCGGAGCTCGCGGAGGTCCAACGCAGCCGCCCGATCCTCCCCGCGCCCCAGCCGCGCGCGACCATCGGTGCGGAGTGGCTCGCGCTGGTCGCGGACGACGCTCGCGCGGACAACCCGGCGGCGCACACTCCCGGCGTCTGCCTGCTGCCCGGCCCCGAGTGGGACGCGGTCGCCGAGCATGACGGGCGGCCCGCGCGCTACGCCGAGCGCCTTCCGCGCCTGGGCGCGCCGAACTTCCTCATCAACGACCCGCCCCCGCGCGACCTCGAGCTGCGTCTGACCTACGAGTCGGTCGGCGAGGGCTCGGTGCAGATCTACGATGGCGAGAGCTACCACGTCCTCGGCGCGTTGCCGGCGGCGGATGGCTGGAGCGAGGTGACGGTGCGTGTCCCGCGTGAGGTGCTGCTCACGCCAGGAGTGGACCGCGCGCAGCACGTCGGGCTGAACGTGATGGGCAGCATCGACGCCGACCGCGTGTGGCTCCATCGCATCGAGGTGCGCGTGGCGCCGGAGGCCGATCCCGAGGAGTAGCCTCGTGTGTCCGGACTTCTCGTGCAGGCGGCTCGCACTCGCACGCCGAATCTCCCCTCAGCACTGGTGAGGAGGTCGGTCCGATGACGCAGGATGGCAGGCCGGAAACGTACTTCGCTTCCGCCGAGCGCGCCAGCGACGAGCAGGTGCTGATCACACGTCAGGAGTTCCTCGCTAACCCGCTCGCGGTCGCTCTGCTCGAGTCGATCCCGGACCTCGCGCTGGTCCTGAACCGTCAGCGGCAGGTCGTCGCCTACAACGCACGCGTGCTACAGGCGCTGGGCATTGCTGACCCGGAGGGTCTGCTGGGCCAGCGTCCGGGTGAGATCGTGAAGTGCGTTCATTCGCAGGAGATGCCCGGCGGCTGCGGCACAAGCTCCTCCTGCAGCCTCTGCGGCGCGGTCAACACGGTCCTCGAGGCCCTCGACACGCGGGGCAACGCGGTCAGCGAGTGCCGCATCCGCACCCAGGCGGAGGCCGACGGCGGCGCGCTCGACCTTGAGGTGCAGGGCTCGTTCCTCGCGCTTGGCGGCTCCGACCTCGTCATCGTCGCCATGCGCGACATCAGTGCCGAGAAGCGCCGGAGTGTGCTCGAGCGTGTCTTCTTCCACGACGTGCTCAACGTCGCCTCGGGCCTGCAGGCCATCGCGATGCTGCTCACGTACGACGCCGAGGACCCGGAGGTCGAGGAGGAATACAAGCGCGATCTGCTGCGCATGTCCGAGCAGATCGCGGACGAGATCCAGGCGCAGCGCCAACTGCTGGCCGCCGAGCAGGGACAGCTCGACCTCACGCTGATCCGCACGTCCGTGGCCGATGTCATCGAGGCGGTCGCGGAGCTCTACCGCAACCACTCGGTGGCGCGCGGCCGCACGCTCGTGGCGGGCGACGTCGCGGACATTGAGATCGAGACCGACCCCACGCTGCTGCGCCGGGTGCTGGGGAACCTCGTGAAGAACGCGCTTGAGGCGACGGCAGAGGGCGAGACGGTGCGGATCGACGCCGAGGACCTCGGCGACCACGTAGCCCTGCGCGTGAACAACCCGACGGTCATGCCGGAGGAGATACAGAAGCAGATCTTCCAGCGCTCGTTCTCGACGAAGGGCGGGTCGGGCCGGGGGATCGGCACGCACAGCGTGAAGCTGCTCACCGAGCGTTACCTCGGCGGCGAGGTGAGCTTCGTCAGCGCATCGCCCGGAGGCACGACCTTCATGGTGATGCTGCCGAAGGCGCGGAGGCGCTGACCGAGGGCGAGACGGCGCGGTCAATCGGCGGCGCCAGAGGCATTCCGCCGCCGCGCCCGGCGCGCCGCGACCGCCCCGATGCCCAGCAGGACCATCGCGAGCGTCCCCGGCTCCGGCACCGCCTCGGCGTCGAAGGTCACGAGCGCATCGACCGTCCAGCCGCGCGCCCCGTATGGGATGTCATACGCGGCGAACTCCGCAAGATCAAGGCTTGAGCCTGCCGACCCGGGCGGCGGCCATGTCGGCAGCCACGGCCACCACTCGACGCCGTTCTCGATGAACGAGCCCGTCGGCGCCCAGGTCAGGCCGTCGTTCCACGTGTCCTGCACCGCCATGTACCTGGTTTCGCTGACAATCCGGTAGCCGTAGCCTGCAATCGCGTGGCCCGAGGTCGACTCCCGCAGCATGAGAACAGAAGGATGCCCACCGTCGATCTCTGACACGTATACCGCCCACGGGTCGGGGCTCGCGAAGGTCCAGTAGATGCTGGAACTCGCGTTGACGGACTCGTTCAACTCGGTCTCAGGATTGTCCCACGCGGCGAAGTTCACGAGGCCCTCCGCGACCGTTGCCGGACTCGAGACGTACCCCTTGTTGGTATACATGAAGTCCGCGATGCAGTCGGCCTCGCGTGACAGGGGTGTGAGTTTCCCCTCCCCGATGCTCGTATTGTAGCCCGCGAGGTCACCCTCGTGGACGTGCTCCCAGCTCGCCACCATGGCCGCGACGCCACCGGGAAGGCCGTTGGCCGGGTTGCTGGAATACGCAGCGTCGGATGGGTTCCAGACTGAAGCGTCACCGTCATAGAGAGGATAGAGAGAGGAGTTCCAGTAACCCATGATCATGCCGCCGGAGGTCGGGGCGCAACCGCCCCACCACATATAGCGCGGCATGCCATCGAGTAAGACATCCGCACCCGCGGAACAGTGTGTCGAGAGGATCAACGTCGCTACCATTGCGAAGCCGACGAATCGGTCCAGTGCGCGGAAGCCCTGTTGCCGTCGTCCCAGCCTCATGGTAGGCCCTCCGTTCAAGGGGCCTGGGATACGAGCGTGTGAGACCCCCGCGTCTACCGTGTATCAAGCCTCCCCGACATGGCGCGGAGACCGAGCCTGCGATCCTCGCGCAAGCAGTCTCACTTACCGTCTTCTCCCGCGGGAGCGCCACACCTCCTCTCCATAGCAATGTGAGGATTCTGTGAGGTGGACGCGCCCTCTATGGCGAGCCGTCGTAGTAGCTGTACGTCGCCGCCCCAGCGTCCTCCGGCAGAATGTCATTCACCACGATCCCGGCGACGACGCCGCCGACCTCCTCGAGCATCTCGCAGGCGTTCACAACGGCGGCGATGCCCCGTCGGGCACGCGCAACCACCATGCACATGTCCACCATCCGCGCCAACTCCTGCGACACCGCGAAGTCAACGACCGGGGCAGTGTCAACGATGACGAAGTCCGCCTGCTCGCCGATACCGTTGAGGATAGCCTCGGTCGGCCCTACCCCGAGGATGTCCGCGCGCTCATGGTAGAGCCCGCCCGCCGGGATGATGCGCAGCCCCGGCACGCCGGTCTCGTAGATGGCCGCACCCAACTCCGCGCGACCCGCCATCACATCTGTGATCCCCGGCTCGATCGGCACCCCGACCAACTCGTGCAGGCTCGGCCTGTGCAGGTCGAGGTCGATGCACACACTCCGTCGCGATGCCAGCGCCAACACGGTGCCGAGGTTGAGCGCCACTGTGCTCTTGCCCTCACCGCCCGCCGCGCTCGTGACCAAAATCGAGCGGAACTCCGACTCCTGCCTCAAGGCCAGCAGCGAGGTGCGCAACTGCCGGTAGGCCTCGAGATACTCCGAGTCCGGGGGAGCGGGACCAAGCAGCACGTCGGACCCAAGCAGCATCAGCTCCCCTCCTCCCCGTTTCCGTCGGCTACCTCGCCGTCGGTGGGCTCCGGCGCGTCCGCGTCATCCTCAGTGGACTCCGAGGCGTCCATGGCGTCCTCAGTGAACTCCGGGGCGTCCGCGAGCGAGAGCGGCGCCATCACGATGTCCGTCCGGGGGATCGCGCCGAGGACTCGCCTCCCGCTCAGCCGCCGCGCCTCGTACGCATTCTTGAAGGTCGCGTCAACGTAATGCAGGAGCAGCACTGCAAGAATCCCGACGATCGCGCCGCCGAGGATCCCAGCAACGGTCAGGAAGACCGACTTCACCGGCGTGCGCCCTGAGGGCAGCAGCACCGCTTCATCCAGGATCTCGATGTCCTCGGTCTGCTCCAGCCGCCGCTTCTCAGCGTCGAGCTGGTCGAACTGCGCGAGGACGGTCCGTTCCTGCGTCTTCAGCTTGTCGTACTCCCGCGCGAACTCGTCGAACTCCTCCGCGCGAGTCCTGTAGACGGGCAACTGCGCCTTGAGTTCAATCGAGAGGCTGGTCAGCACCTCGATCCGATGGCGCGCATCTGCCACCGCGAGCTGCGCGTCAACCACTTGCGCCTCGATCGGCGACGGCGGTCCGGGGAGCTCGACCTGCCCGGTGCGCACCGCCTCGATGTCGGCCTGCAGGTCGGCAATCTGGTCCTGCAGGGCGATGACCGCCGGGTGCTCCTCGGTCCGGGACGCGAGCATCGCGGTCAGCGTATCCTGCAGTTCCTCGAGCTGCTTGCGCATCGTCCGCAACTCTTCGGTCACCGGGCCCGCGTAGGCGCTCGCCATGGAGCCTGTCCCGGAGATTCGGCCGAGCTCGCGCAGCGACACCACCCGATCCTCGGCGAGCTTGAGCTCAATCTCGCCCCCCTGGACCTGCCCTTCCAGCGAGTTGATCCGCGCCTCCAGCGCCATCAGCCGATCACTCGGAGTGCCGGCCTCTTCCGCACTCTTGTATGAGTCCATCCGCAGTTCCAGGGGCTTCAGCTCGTCCTGCACCCCCGCGAGTACGCCGTTCAGCTCGGTGCTGATCTGCTTGATGTGCGCCAGCCGGAACTCATCCCACGCCTGCCGCAGCACTTCCATTCCGGCCTCGGTGAGCTTCACTGCCATCTCCGAGCCGGGCGCCTCGGCGCTGATCTGCGCAACGCTGCTGCGGGAGAGTTGCCTGCCCTCGATGGGCTCGAGCTTGTCCACAACCCTCGGATCGGTGATCCCCGCCTCCTGCGCGGCACGGAAGCGAACCGTGTCCGTCTCCAGCACCTGGAAGAGAGTGTACCAGAAGCCCTGGTCCTGCGTGGTCTGCACGTTGTTCCCGACACGCACTGTCATCGTGGACGCCTCGGTGTGCACCAGAATCCGGCCCCGAGCGGTGTACGACGAGGGCGGGATGACCAGGTACACGCCGACGACGATCGCCGCCACCAGCGCCGTGGCGATGACGATCCAGATGCGGCCTCTGACTATCCGGTAGTATTCGAGGAACTCCATCCGTCTCGGCCCACCCGCGTACAGAAGCGTCGTTACAGCAGCGCACCGGCTATGAGACTTGTCACGATCTGCAGGATGATCTGGCGGAACTCGTTGGCCTCCACCTGCTTGGCGGGAACGTAGATCACATCGCCCGGCTGCACCAGGAAGCGCGGGTCACCGTCAGGCACCTTCGCCAGGTCGAACAGCGCCACGGCCTGCGTGCCCTCCGCGAGCTTCTGTGCCACCTGCTCCACTCGATCGGCCTGCTGAGCCCCCGAATCACGTGCAGGCTCGTCCCGCCCGGGACGCTCGTAGCGCGACCCAACGCCCGGCCGCGTGGCCCGCGGAGCGCGCTCAACGGTCGGTCGCGAGGGCGCACGCGCGCCCTCCCCCGGCCTCTCATACAGCTCCTCGCGCCGCTCCGCCTCGATGACCCGTCGCCGGATCAGCGCGATCTTCTTGATGTTCGCGCCACTCCCCGGCCCACCCGCGTCCGCGAGGATGTCTATCACCGTATCGCCCTCGCGGATCGGGTGCACGCCCGGCCGCGCGACCACGCCGAACACATACACTTCGTCCTCAATCTTCGGCACCAGCAGCGTGTCGCCGGCGCGCAACTCCCGATTCTGCGACATGTCCCCACGGTGGACGAGAGCTTCGAGGTTGAGCTCCTCCGTCTCTCCGCCGCGCAGCAGGAGCGCGTGGGCGCTATCCGACATCAGCAGCGGCCCGCCGCTGAGGGCCCAGGCATCGAGCACCGTCGGCGCCTGCTCGAGCGGATACGTCCCCGGCGACATGACCTGCCCGACCACGTGGAAGACCTGCGGCTGCCGAGGCACTACGAGCGCGTCGCGCGGCAGCAGCGCCATGTCCACGGACGAGTCGCCCTCGTCAAAGAGTAGCTTCAGGTCCACCGGGATCTGCTCACCGTCGCGCAGCACGTACGCGCCGGCGCCGTCGGCGTCATCCGCGAGCCCGCCGGCCAACACTACCAGGTCGCTCACCGAACCGGCCTGCGCCGGCGACACCGCTCCGGGCGAGTTGACGCCACCGATCGCGAAGATCGGCTGCAGCTCCGGCACGACCACCACGTCGCCCGCCTCGATCTCCGCATCCGCGGCCACCGCATCCGGTGCAGCCTGCGCGGGCTGCAGCAGCGGCGTGAGCTCGAGCGCGATCATCTCCCCGTCGCGCAGCACGTAGGCCGCGGACAGATCGGCGCTCGGCCCGGGCCCGCCCGCCATCACAACCGCCTTCGAGGCCTTCTGCGCCTCGCCGGGAGGCTGCGGTCCGGGCGCGTTCACCGCACCTATGACGAAGATCGCCTGGCCGCTCGCGCGCGGAACCAGCACGATGTCATCCAACTGCAGCTCCTCGTCACGCGCGACTTCGCCCTCGGCCGCCCGCTCTGCGCGCAGGATCGGGCGCAGGTTCAGGTTGATCCGCTCCGCGCCACGCAGCACCTGCACCGCGGTCAGGTCGGCGCTCTCGTCCGCGCCGCCCGCCCACAGCAACGCGCGCGAGGCCGTCAGGCCCTCCTCGAGCATCACCAGGCCCGGCCGCACCACCGCACCCGCCACGCGCACCGCGCGCTGCACCAGCGAGGGCACGATGAGCGCGTCGCCGGCCTGCAATTGAATGTCCATCGGGATGATCGGCTCGCCGGGAACGACGTCCTTGACCACGCGCGCCGGCTCGCCATCACGCACCAGTACCGCGCGCGCCAGGTCGGCTTCCTGGGTCGGCCCGCCGCAGGCCGCCAGCACCGCAAGTAGGCTCTCATACTGTCGCACGTCGTACGTGCCCGGCGCTGCCACCGCGCCCAGCACCGACACCACTCGCGGCACGCCGCCGACCTGGATCACTGACACAATGGGGTTCACGACATAGCGGCGCAGCTCTTCGCGCAGGAAATCCGCCAGCTCGGTGACGGTCAGTCCGGACGCCTCGACCTCACCCAGCAGAGGCAGGACGATCAGCCCGTCGGGGCGAACCTGTACCTGACCGGAGAGTTGCGGCTCGCCCTGCACGCTGATGGAGAGGACGTCTTCGGGGCGCAGGATCATCCCGCCCGCCAGGGGGCGAAGACGCGGGTTCGCGTCGGGGCCGAGGGGAGCGCCCACCGAGAGCGTCTCACGCGGGGCCTCCGCGCCCTGGCCCGCCGGCAGTTGCGCCAGCAGCAGCCCGTCCAGGTGAGGGCGGGACAGGTCGTCGGCGCTGACCTGGGGCGTACACCATGAAGCTCCCCACGTTAGCCCGGACGCGAGGAACAAGAGCACACAGAACCGGGTCCAGTCCTGCCACCGGAATGGCATGTGCTACACCTCTGGTGCGATGTGTAGTCCGCGTTCCTGTAGCTTCGTCCACCGGCGGTCATCGACCAGCCAGAGC
The DNA here is from genome assembly GCA_029821635.1 of Candidatus Zipacnadia bacterium. Classification (GTDB taxonomy): domain Bacteria; phylum Armatimonadota; class Zipacnadia; order Zipacnadales; family UBA5352; genus UBA5352. The sequence goes on along the minus strand of JALGSW010000121.1, from coordinate 3,011 downwards.
CCAGGCGCCCTGTGGATACGCAGGATGGCTTCCCGAGCCATCGCAATGCCGATCATCGACCATCAATCGTGAACGCAGTATATCGCCTTGCCCGGATCAGTGTCAAGCACTTGACGCCATCGGGCACACCATCTTCCGATACGAGCTGGCTTCTCGAGAGGTGACGGGGCATGATCGGCGCCACGGCTGACCCGCGCGCAGACGGCGTAACCCGGACGTGGTCACTCAGAGGGCTGGCCATCGCGCTGGCGCTCGCGAGTTCCCTGGCCTCCTGCACCTCCGGCGCCCCCCGGGACGGCGGCGGCCCTCCCCCGCCTCTCGGCACGCACTTCGTCGCACCCGACGGCGACGACGCCGCTCCCGGCTCCGAGGACCGCCCGTGGCGCACGCTCCAGGCCGCCATCGACCGCCTCGCGCCAGGCAACGTCCTCGTCGTGGAGGATGGCGCGTACGCTCCCATCACGCTCAACGCCACCGGCACGCCGGGCCGGCCGATCACCATCAGGGCGCGCAACGCCGGCCTCGCCGTCATCAACGCCGCAGGCGCGAAGCGCGCAGTGAGCGACGCCGACCGCGGCCTCGCGCACGTCGTGCTCGACGGCCTCCTCATCAGCGGCGCCGAGCGCGGCTTCGACCTCACCGGCGACGTCACCGGCCTCACCGTCCGCAACTGCTCGATCCAGAGCTGCGAGCACGCGTTCCTGTGCGCGCGCGGCAGTTCGCTCCGCCTCGACGGCGTCCGCACCACCGCTTGCGCCGATGGCATCGGCCTCGGCGTCAAGGGAAACTCCGGCATCGACGGCGTCGAGATCGTGGACTGCTCGACCGTCTACGACTCCGAGGAAGAGGGCGCGGCCAACACCGACGGCTTCCGCATCGAGGGCCTCTGCACCAACGTCCGCCTCTCAGGCTGCGAGGCGGCGGGGTTCGACGACTCGGGCTTCGACATCAAACCCGCCGGCGCTCTCCTCGAGGCCTGTCTCGCGCACCACAACTGGGACAACGGCTTCAAGCTCTGGGGCAACGACGCCCGCCTGGTCAACTGCATCGCTCGCGACAATGATGACACGGGTGTCACCTTCGCGGGCGGCGCCGGCATGTACAACTGTACCGTCGCGCTCAACCGCCGCGCGGCATTCCGCCCCGGCGGCGATGACATCACGCAGATCACCGTGCGCAACACGATCCTCGACGGTCTCATCCGCGTCTACAGCCAGGCGTCGGGAACCGGCGTCTTCGCGGGGGACTACAACCTCTTCTATACAGCGCCGGGGGAGCTGCTCTGGAAGACGATGGACAACGAGGAGCGGCGCTACCTGCTGGAGGAGCTCGCAGCGGGGGTGCTACCGCTGGGTGAGCACAGCCTCTTCGTCGCGCCCGAGTTCGTCGATGCGGGCGGGCGCAATCTACGCCCCGCGCCCGGCAGTCCGGCCATCAACGCCGGCGCGCCGCTCGACTTCGTGACCACGGACTTCGTTGGGGCAGCCCGCGACGCCCGACCGGACATCGGCGCGTACGAGTCGCGCTGACGCCGTCTCCGTTCCGCGATCCCGCCGAGCCCCGCCGCGCAGCCCAGCAGCACCCACGTGCAGAGCTCCGGCGACTCGTCCGCCGTGCCTCCCGGCGCCGCGTCCAGCTCGAATATCGCGCTCAGCGCGCTGGAGCCCTTCGCGTCATTCCAGCCACCGTACCAGTTCATCGCGGCGAAGTCCTCGTCACCCGCATTGTTCGGCTCGCCGACGTACCAGTTCGTGTACGCGACCGGCTCCCCGGTCACCCACACCCAGCAGCCTTCATCGGCGAGCTGGTCGCAGTCGGTGAAGCCGATCCATCGGGTCGACGCTGTGCCGAACTGCGACTTGACCCAGTTCTCCTCGGCTGCGGAGCAGAAGGTCACGAGGTGGGCGTCCGTGCCGGCGGCCGCGTTGTACGAGTCGATGGCGTCCTGAGCGCCCCACCACGTCCCGGCCTGATCCCAACGAGCGTAACAGTGCGCGCTGCCGGGGTCCTGCACCCAGTCGAGTTCGCACCAGCCCGGCGCCGCGAGGCCGGCAATCACGAGCGTCAACAGAGCGGCGCGCATCGCTCACATCCCCCTCCGAAGCGCCCTGGTCACGATATTCGCAGTGCTGCCCTATACATCCTCACGCGGAAAGTTGGCGCTCGCCGGGGATACACCTCCCTCAGAACTGCATCATGGGCATCTTGTGAGGCAATGCCGGGCGGCCCCCCCGCCTGATAGCGCGTGACCGAAGCCGACCTGTGAGTCGGCATTGCTCTCGCCTGCGCCCCGCAAGCAGGTGACGGAAGTATTGGGGAGCAGACCATTCTGAGAAGTAATTGAGAGGGACTGGCGCGCGCCATGGTGTATAGTGCTCTTTACCGGAGGTCCATCCGCGCTGCACCGAGGACTCGCGGCGCGCGTCGGCCCCGGCGGCCCGCAGAAGGACGCGGGATGTCACGAACACCCGCGAGGCCGCGGTCGATCAGGGCGCAACGTCGGAAGAGGAGATGGTGGCTCCTCATGGGACCTGGCCTGTGTCGCGGACGTGGAGGGAGCAACCAACGTCTGTGACTCTGCCGCGTATGAGAGAGCCGGATGGCCGGAACGGCGTCTGAGGCTCTCCTGCAGTGTGCGGGAACGCCGGGCACCGCGACGAGGCCGAGTGGGTCATGCGCTGATTGAAGGGAGGTGACTCTCTAATGCGACCGGGATACATCAAGTTCGCCGTTGTTATCCTCCTGTTGTTCGCTGTGTCGCAGGTCGGGGCCGTGCCATTCACGGGCTCGCTTGCCTGGGATAGCACGGAGGCCCAGCTTGTCGCCGCTGATCACACCGCGAACCAGTGGGCAAGCACGACGACCTGCCTCGACTGGGCAGTCGACTATGACGTGACGGGGAGCCGTTGGTACTACGAGTACACGCTCACGGTACCCGGCGGATCACCCAGCCACCTCATCATCGAGACCTCGCTCAGCTTCGAGATCTCGGACATCGTCGACCCCAGCCA
>JALGSW010000120.1 GCA_029821635.1 Candidatus Zipacnadia bacterium | reverse complement strand
GAGCATGGTCCTGTGAGAAGGATCGCCACACGGGAGTCTCCAAGGTTTCCTCGCCGTGCTCTGCGACCCAGCATAGTGCAACGAGCTTCAGCCTGACCCAACGCGCGTCATCCATCCGGCTGCGGCTTAGGAGGAGCCTCCCTTCTCTGCCTGGAGTTAGCCGGGGGCGCACGTAAGGTTTTGGTGATCGAGCCGCAACAGGTGCTGCCCGACCGTGCGTGAATATATCACACCTGCCTTCTGACAGTCAAGCCGCAGAGAGGTTTCTGAGGCCTCGGGAATCCTCGGTCAATTGCCCGAAACCCCCCCGAAAGACGCCCTGTAAGGCCGGTGTAACCTCCTCTTGAGGTCGCCTCCCTGAAGAGCCCCCGCGCTACTCGGCGTCGGGCTCCGATGCGTCCTCGGTGTCGTCGTCGTCGTCCTCGGCCTCGACCATCACAAACCCGCGGCCGCCGCAGAACGAACAGCGCACCGCCGCGTGGGTGCGCCGGCCCTGTCCGGATGCGCGCAGGCAGTCAACGCAGCTCCGACCGCCGCTTATCGTGCAGGTCTTCTGTCCGCCGCAATGCTCGCACTTGACCATCTTCTTCATCGCTCGAACCTCCCTTGACAATACGCTCTTCGCGGGGGCCGCCGCATGAGGACGACACCCGCGCGACATTGATGAAAGACCGCAGGCCTGACGCCTGCGCCATAGTGCGGCGCTACCCCCCGGGACGCGTCCCGAGCGGAACTGCGCTCGCGCCCGCTGCGCCCTCCTGCCCCGCCTGCTCCGACCACCAGCCGGCCGCATCGCCCGGCATCGTCCACGTGCCCGCACCGGTCACCGCGGGCTCGCCGTCGAGCACGCTTGTGAGGCCCGTGTCGCTCTCAGGCAGCAGCTCGGCGGGGATCGCGCCGATCGCTCTCTGCGCGCGCTCGATCAGCTTGCGCAGACGCCCGGCCTGCGTGGCCGATGCGCGGTCGCTCACGCGCGCGCTGCGCACCATCATCGCCAGCGCCCCGACGGACGCGGGCAGCCGCCCCTCCGGGGCGTCCGCGCGCAGCGAGGCGGCGTCCCAGCAGGTGGGCGCGAGCGCGCCGTCGGAGCGCGCGCTGGCGGCGAGGTAGAGCCGTTCGCGCGGGCCGATGGAGCTGCCGCCCTTCACCGTTACGACCTGGCCGACCGCGTCCGGCTGGGCGAGCAGTCCGGCGACCGCGGCCTCGGGCGGCGCGGCCTGGATGGCCGTTAGCCGCATCTCGCGCGGATGGCGCGGGAGCAGCAGGTCGCGTACGAGCTGCTCGGGGTCGCGGCGGCCGTAGATCAGCAGGCCCCCACCGCCCTCGGGCACCGAGTAGCGCTCCCCCTCCCGCCAGCCGAGACTCTCCAGCAGCGGCGTAAGCGCCCGGAAGCGTGGCTGCACCGGCTGCTGCCAGCCGACGCGCAGCGCCTCATCGGTGGAGCCGAGCGCCTCGATATCGATGTTCACGTCACCGGCCTCATCGCGCGCGCCTCCGCGCACCTGCCAGCCCGCGGGGAGCGTCCAGCGCATCAGGCCCTGGTCGCCCGCGACCTCCGTCTCAGGCCGATGCGCCACCGGCCACTGTCCCGGCCGGAAGCCAGCGACCATGCGCGCGAGCGCGGGCAGCTCGTCCTGCCACGAGCCCTCCGGCGCCGCCGCGGCGCGCAGCAGGCCGAAGCCCTGATCGTACGCCCAGGTGGCGGCGATGCGCATCGCCCCGGTGGCGCGCGCCTCGATCAGCGTCACACCGCCGAGTTCCTGCACCGAGGTCACGCGCAGCAGGCGCAGGTCGGGCAGGCGCGTGAGCGCGAGGCGCAGCGCGGCCTCGGCGCCCGGGTCCGAGCCTGTGACCGGCCAGACGAGCGCGATGCCGCTGCCGGCTGTCGCCACGGCGGGGCGTAGCGTGATGAGCCCGTCCTGCGTGCCAACCTCCCAGTCCATCGGCATCCAGACGGAGAAGCCCGCGGAGCTGAGGTGCTGCACCCACGGCGTCCCCGGCTCGGGAGCCTCCGGCCCCACCGGTTCGGTCTGCCCGCCAACCTCGAGGGTTGGCGGCGCCGGACCGGGCTGGGCCTCAGTGGGCTGCGCGGGCTCAGGCTGGATCTCAGGCGCCGGCTCCGGCTCGACCGTCGGCGGCTGAGGGAGCGGCGGCGGCACCGCGATGGGCGCCGCACCCGCCGCCACGCGGAAGCTGCGCATCATGTGGTCGAAGATCTCCGCACGCAGCCCGGGCATCTCCTCTTCGGAGGCGAAGGTGCCCATGACGTAGTGCGCGGCGCCGACCGCGTAGGCGCAGAAGATGCTGGCCTCCGTGATGCCACGCGCGCGAACGCGGCCCGTGACCACGAGCGCGGACGCGCCATCGTCGGTCTGAATCTCATCGACCGCGTCGCGCCGGTAGTCCACCGCGCGGGAGAGGACGCCCTCGTGCTCGACGGCGGCCTTCTCCGGCGTGGCAGGCGGCCACAGCGCGTCCCACGCGACGACTTCGACCACCGGGCCGTTGTTCGGCGGCAGGATGCGCGCGCCCCGGCCTTCGACCTCGCGCAGGCTCCAGCCGTCGGGGATATCCACAGAGAACGCTGGGCTCGCGACCTGCACGCGCTGCCACTGCGCACACGCGGGCCACGCGCCGCACAGGAGCGCGACCGCCAGCAGATGCGGCCTGATTCGGGGGAGAACCCCCGCGAGTCTCGAATACTTGAGCATGACACTCCGATGAGTTCGAACGTGATGGGAGGCAGGAGTCAGGTATTCCCTTCGACGCGCGTAGGCTCCTTCCCCTCTCGCGGTCGCGGAGGGATGGCCGACTGACCTGCAGGTCCCGCCCTCCCTGCAGGCGAACCCGCCTGTCATTCACGGAGGTGGACGCCATGCGGACGCTCGGGACGGTCGTGCTGCTGGTCGCCACGCTCGGATTTGCGCAGGCGCAGGACGCACGCGCGCCCGCGCCCTGGATCGCGAACGGTGACTTCGAGGCCGAAGAGCTTCCCTGGGACATCGGCGCCATCGACCGCGAGGTCACGCACTCCGGCGCAGGCGCGATGCGCCTCGACTGCCCGGGCGGCACCGAGCGCGTGGTCTCGCGCTGCACCGTGGTCGAGCTGAACCAGGATGAGCCCGAGACGATCCTCGCGAAGATGTGGCTCCGGCTCGACGCCACGAAGCAGACCGGGCCGTTCCGCGCGGGCGTGAGCTTCCACATCGAGTGGCGCGGCGGCACCGGCCTCGCCTGGTACGGGCCCTTCGAGATCAGCCCGGCGCTTGCCGGAAGCTGGGTCTACCACGAGGCGCGCATCAAGGCCATCGCGCCGATCGAGCGGATCCGCCCGATGCTCTTCGTGCAGGGCATCGAGGGCGCCGTCTACCTCGACGACCTCTACCTCGGGCCGGTGACCGAGCTGCCGAGCGTCCCGCGCGAGACGGTGCCCGTCTCCGTCACCGGCAAGAACGGCCGCTTCACCGACTGGCCGCGCTTCGAGTTCACGCAGTTCGCCCCGACCGCCCACGTCTTCCACTTCACCGATGCCGACACCACGGACCTCGCTCTCGACGCGAGCATCAACGTCCTGCGCCCCGCCCCCGCCTACCTCAACTCCGCATGGGGCAGCCAGTACTGGACGCTCTACTCGCCGGACCGGGGCGAACTTGCCGAGATCTACACCGATGAGCGCCTCGACCTGTCCAGCGAAGGCCCCCAGGACCTCGACCTCACCATGTCCGGCGCGCATCATGAGTACGCGGGCGAACTTGCGCCCGGCGGCTGGGCGTTCGTCACCGATCGCTTCAAGAGCTGGCTCATCTACGGGACCGAGCAGCCCGAGGGCGAGGACTACCTCGACCCGGCGACCGGGAAGACCTTCAGCTACTGGGATTCGGTGAAGCTCGACCCGCTCAGCCGGGCACTGGGAGCGTCGGGGACGCTGGCGGCGTTCTCGCTGGCGGACCTCAGCTCCTACGAGTTCACCGCGACCGGCCATGCGGGCGAGGGCGCGATCACTGTTAGGCCGATGCTGCGCGACGCGCAGGGCAACGGGGTGCCGCTGCACGGGCTCGCGCTGACCGTTGAGGTCGGCGGCGAGAAGCTGCCGGCCAGCGAAGTCATCTCCGCCGACGGCGTCCCGACCGGGGACTACCGCGTCGCCGCCGCTGCGCCGGAGACTGTTCGCGTCAGCGCGAACGTGCGCCTCGCGAAGCCCGACGGGATCGTCGAGGAGGCCATCGATCAGCAGGTCGCCATCGGCGCGATGCCCGCCCGGAAGGAGCTCGACCGCCTCGAACTCATCTCGTGGGGTTCGGGGCCCTACGCGGTCTCCCCCACGCCCACCGAGTGCCCGGCGAGCATGGAGCGCCTCGTGGCCGACATGAAAACTGCAGGGGTCTCGCGGCTCATCGTGGACGGGCGTGGAACCAGAGGCGATCACTATGTGAGCGAGATCTCGAACTCCGAGCCGCCGGAGTTCGACGAGCTTGCGGCCGCGGCCGAGGAGGGGAAGCGCCAGGGCGTGGACATCTACGCGGGCTACGCCCTCGGTTGGGTGCAGAAGGCCGACATCGAGGCGCACCCCGACTGGGCGCAGCGCAAAGCCGACGGCTCGCCCGACACGTGGTACTGCTACAACAATCCGGAGGTGCGCGCTTTCCACGCCTCGCTGGTGGCGGAGATCGGCCGCAAGTACGACATCGCCGGGATCGCGCTCGACGCGGTGCGGCCCGGATCCGGCTGCCACTGCGACCTGTGCGCGCGGCTCTTCCAGGACCGCTACGAGCGGTCGCTGGCGGACGTCGATGCCTACGACCGAGACTGGCTGGAGTTCCGCCGCGACAGCATCACCTCGTATATCCGCGAGCTGCGCGCGGCGCTGCGCGAGGCCGATCCGGAGAAGCAGCTTGCCGGCTACGTCTGGGGGCGCCTCGCGCCCGATGCCGATCGCGGCGGACAGGACTGGCCGCGATGGCTGAACGAGGACCTGATGGACTGGGTCTGCGTCGGCCAGTACACGCCGAGCACGCCGATGTTCCGCGCGCAGTGCCATGCGCTGAAGGCGATCGCCGAGCGCGACCTCGGAGGCGACACCTCGCGCATCTTCCCGCTGCTGGGCCCGAGCTATATCCAGGGCGCGTTCCCGAGCCATGAGCCGGCGGATGCGGTGATAGACCGGCACCTGCTGGCGGCGCGCGAGGAGGGCATGACCGGCGCGGGCTACTTCCCGACCTCCGCGATCCGCACGCACCTGGAGACGTCGGCGAAGCACGCGAGGGAGTAGCGGTCAGTCGTTCCGTGCCACGGGCGCCTCGCCCGTGGGCCGTCAGTCGTTGTCGTTGCCGTGGAGGGGTCGCCGCGCGAAGCGCGGTCAGGTCCCTGCGAGCGCCCGACGCGCCAGCGTCGGCGCGAGTAGGGACCTGAGCCGCTGTGCCGGCCCGCCGTTGCGCAGGCCCAACCCGGAGGAGACCACCAATGCTCGAACTGACCGTCCGCCGCCGCCGCATGATGTACGTCAGCGTGCCCAACGTCGAGGGCAACTTCCACACCGATGAGGTCATGATCGAGCTTGACCCGGCGCAGACGGGCTTCGTGCTCGTGGACATGTGGGACGCGTCGGACTTGCCCGATGAGATCAAGCCGGGCGGCATCAGCTTCTGCGAGCGCGCCGGCGAGATCACGCGCACGACCACCGTGCCGGCGCTCAAGGCCGCGCGCGAGGCCGGGCTGACGGTCATCCACGCGCCGACCGCGAACGTGAGCGAGCACTACCGCGACACCTGCCGCGTGCCGAACGCGCCGGTGGCGGCGCCGCCCGCCGCGCGCGACTGGCCGCCTGCCGAGGCGCGGGCGGCGTGGTCGCAGGAGATGTGGGAGGCGCGCTACGGCGACTACGGCGCGGACCTGCGCAAGGTCATGCACGACTGCATGCGCATCATCCCCGAAGCGGCGCCGATCGAGAGCGACTGGCTGATCTTCAGCAGCGAGGACATGCACACGATCTGCCGCGAGCGTGGGCTGCTCAACCTCGTCTACGTGGGCTTCGCGACGAACATGTGCCTGCTGTGCAAGCCCGGGGCGCTGGAGGAGATGTCGCGGGCGGGCTACCGCTGCGTGGTGCTGCGCGACTGCACGACCGCGGTCGAGAACGCCGACAGCATCGCCGACCTCGGCCAGACCAACGCCTTCCTCGACTGGTTCGAGATGCACGCGCTGGCGTATACGGCGTGGTCGAAGGACTTCGTGGAGGCGTGTGGGTAGCTGTCTCGACGCCAGTCGTTGCCGTTTGGAGCGACGCATCTGCCGTTTAGATGCGTCGGTTGTTCCGCGCTCCCGTTCTCTCTCGTCCCCCGGGGGGCGCCCGGTGCAACGCGACCCCAACGGCCGACGCATCCACACGACGGGATGCGTCGCTCCGAACGACTACGGCACACTCCGAAAGGAATCGCCCTTCCCTGTGGCTAATCTACCCTCGATGATCGACCACGCACACAAGGAGCATCTCCATCGTGGCTGAGAGCACGCTCACGAAGCAGGACATCGTCAACGACCTCCGCAGGCTCGGCGTCGGGCCGGGTATGACCATCATGGTCCACTCCGCCCTCTCCGCCCTCGGGCGCGTTGAGGGCGGCGCCGAGACGCTCATCGAGGCGCTCATCGAGGCCGTCGGGCCGGAGGGCACCGTCGCCATGCCCGCCATGCCCGGAGGCAGCGAGCCCTTCGATCCGGAGACCTCCGCCTCCACCGTCGGCACGGTCACGAACGTCTTCCGCAAGTGGCCCGGCGTGATGCGCAGCTTCCACCCGAGCCACTCCGCCTGTGCCATCGGCCCGCGCGCGCAGTATCTGCTCGAGGACACGCTCGACCACCCGACCGCGATCGGCGCGGAGAGCCCGTGGGGGCGGCTCTCGCGGCTGCCTGAGGCGCATGTGCTGCTGCTCGGCGTCGATCAGGACCGCAGCACGCTCCTGCACCACCCCGAGGAGCTCGTGCGCGCGCCCTACCTGAGCACCATCGAGCGCAACTACCGCGCCGAGGACGGCAGCGTGCAGACGAAGACGCTGGAGCTCTTCCCCGGCCCGCATCGCGACTTCATCGGCCTCGAGCCGATCATCCTCGCGAGCGGCGCGATGCGCGTCGGCAAGGTCGGCAACGCGTTGTCGCGGCTCATGCACGCGACGACCACCGTCGAGGCCGTGACCGACGCGCTGCGCAAGGACCCGGCGTCGGTGCTGTGCGACAACCCGAACTGCGACGACTGCGTCATGCAGCGCGCGAAGATCAAGGCGCACAACCTCGCGCAGCACGACTTCACCACCTCGGCGCTGCTCGATGAACTGATCGATGATCTGCGCGAAGCCGCGACCGGCGGTGAACACGCAGGCGGCCTGCGGGCCATCTGGAACGAGGGCATCCGCGCGGTGGAGCTCGGCCCCGCGCTCTCGCGGCAATTGCTCGACGACCCGCAGGCGGTGGCGGGCTTCGCCGCGGACCTCGCGGAGATGGAGATGACTGTGAGCTGCCTGCACTGCGGCCTGACGGGCGAGGAGCTCTTCGCGGGTGACGACGCCGTGCGCGAGTGCGTGGCGCGCGCGGGTGAGCTGGCGCGCTCGTTCGACTGCGAGCTGCTGAAGGTCGCCGCACCGCCGATGGAGGTCGGCGCCGACGAGGCGACCGCGCAACTGCGCACGGTCTGCGAGGCGGTCGGCGACGCGCTGACGGTGGTCTTTGAGAACACGCCCGGCTCGGCGTGGGACAGCGGCGAGGCGTGCGACCGGCCGCTGCACGCGCTGGCGGGTGAGCAGAACGTGGGCTTCGCGCTCAACCCGGCGCATTTCGCGAACGTGGGCGAGAGGCCGTTCCTCGGGACGTATCGCGCGACCAAGCTCAAGCGCCACACGCGGATCATCTACGCAACCGACGGCTGCTTCCCCGGCCGCCCACATTACACGTTGCCGCTGGAGGGCAACGCGGAGGTCAAGGAGGTCATCTCCATCTTCCGCTGCCGCAGCTTCGACGGCTCCGTGACGCTGAAGATGGGCGACCGCCGCGGCCCGGAAGAGTTCGAGCGACAGGCGGCGGCCTTCCGGAGGCTGCTGGAGACGAGCTGAGGCCTGCCGCATGTCGTACGTAGGACAGGCTTTCCAGCCTGTCAGAGACGTATCTTCTATGTGCGACGCAACGACCGAACGACAGCGACTGACAGGCTGGAAAGCCTGTCCTACTCACGACGAAACGACCTAACCAGCGATACCCGAAAGCAGGCACACTCGTGAGCGGAGACAACGACTTCGACCTGGTCCTCACCGACGCGATCATCATCGACGGCAGCGGGCGGCCGGCCTACAAGGCTGACCTGGCCGTCGCCGATGGCACCACCATCGCCACCGGGAACTTCGAGCGCTCGACCGCCGACGAGATGATCGACTGCAACGGCCTGAGCGTCATGCCCGGCATCGTCGACTGCCACGCGCACTCGGACCTCACGCTGCTCGCCGACCCGCGCGGGCAGTCGAAGATACAGATGGGCGTCACCACCGAGCTCAACGGCCAGTGCGGACTGGGCGTCTTCCCCGTGCGCCCCGAGGACCGCGAGGAGCTCAAGAGCGCCGTCTCGTTCATCACCGCGGGCGTCGAGTGGACGTGGGAGAGCGCCTATGACTACCTGACCGCCCTCGACCGCGTCCGCCCGGCCTACTCCGCGGGCGTGATGGTCGGCCACGGCTCCCTGCGGTCCTACGTGATGGGCTTCGAGGGCCGCGCGGCATCCGACGACGAACTCGCCCGCATGCAGGACGCCCTGCGCGCATCGCTCGACGCGGGCTGCTTCGGCCTGAGCTTCGGCTTCGAGTACGCGCCGGGCTTCTTCGCCGACGACCGCGAGGTGCTGGCGCTGCTGGAGGTCGTGGCCCAGCGCGGCAAGCTCGTCTCGGTCCACACGCGCTCGCAGCGCGAGGAGTTCACCGACGCAATCCGCGAGATGGCGGCCCTGTGCGTGCACGCGCAGGACAACTCCGGCGGCACGCTGCGACTGCAGATCGACCACCTCAAGCGCTCGGGGCAGCGGTCGTGGGGCACGATGGCCGAGTTGCTGGGGCTCATCGAGGACCTGCGCGAGGGGGGCCTCGACATCGCGTATGACATCTACCCCTACACCGCCGGCAGCAAGCACCTCGCGGGCTCACTCCCGCGCTGGGTGCATGACGGCGGTTCGGCGGCGATGCTCGAGCGCATCGCGCAGCCGGACACGCGCGAGCGCCTGCGCAAAGAGCTTGCCGAGTACCAGGCGGGCGAGCGCGACAGTAACCCGTTCGAGCTCGACTTCGACCGCATCCTCATCACTGACGTGGGCTCGGAGGCGAACGCTTCGGCGGTCGGGCGGCGGCTCGATGAGGTCGCGGCCGAGCGTGGCGAGGAGCCCGCAGACGCCTACCTCAACCTGCTGATCGAGGAGGACGCGCGTGTGAACGCCGTCTTCTTCTCGATGAGCGAGGAGGACATGCGCGAAGGGCTCGTGCATCCGCTGGGCGCGATCGCCACCGACGGGCTGGCCTACGCGCCGTCGGGGCCCGCGCACATCGGCAACCCGCACCCGCGCTCCTACGGGACCTACCCGCGGCTGCTCGGGCACTACGTGCGCGACGAAGGCCTCATGCCGATCGAGGAGGCCGTGCGCAAGTGCACGGCATGGCCTGCCGAGCGCATGGGGCTGACCGATCGCGGGCGGATCGCGCGGGAGATGCGCGCGGACCTCGTGATCTTCGATCAGCGGCGCATCACCGACCACGCGACGTGGGACCAGCCGCACCAGTTCCCGCGCGGGATCGAGTTCGTGATCGTCGGTGGCAAGATCGCGGTTGAGCAGGGGCGGCAGAATTCGGAGCGGTACGGAGCGGCGCTGAGGGTGTAACGGCGGGCCGACGGCGTTGGAACAGGATTCGGGCTGCGCCCGACAGGATCGGCGCTTCGCGCCGAACAGGAAACGGCGAAGGCACGGGGACGGCGACGACGGGGAAGGTGACCGCCCATGATCCACATCGGCACGTCGGGCTTCTCCTACGAGGACTGGGTCGGGCCGTTCTACCCGGAGGGCACGCCCAAGGGCGATTTCCTCGAGTTCTACGCCGAGCAGTTCGACTGCAACGAGGTCAACTACACCTACTACCGCATGCCCAACGCCTCGACGCTGCAGGCGATGTCGGCGAAGACGCCGCCGGACTTCCGCTTCGTCATCAAGGCCAACCAGGCGATGACGCACGAGGGCGATCAGGTCGAGGACGCGGTCTTCGAGGAGTTCATCGCCGCGCTCAACCCACTGCGCGAGGAGCGCAAGTTCGGCTGTGTGCTCGCGCAGTTCCCGCACGGCTTCGGGCTCAGCCAGCGCAACGTGGACTACCTCAAGCGCTTCCGGCGGCTGATGCACGACGTGCCGGTGGTGGTCGAGTTCCGCAATGACGCGTGGCTGCGCGACGAGATGTTCGACTTTCTGCGCGAGGCGAACTTCGGGTACTGCTGCGTGGATCAGCCGCAGATCGCCGGGCTGCTGCCGCCGCGCGTGGAGGCGACCAGCGGGATCGGCTACGTGCGCTTCCACGGCCGCAACGCGGAGAAGTGGCGCAATCACGAGCACGCGTGGGAGCGCTACGATTACCTCTACTCGCGCGAGGAGTTGCAGGACTGGGCGCCGAAAGTGCAATCTCTCGCGCAACAGACCGAGGAGACCTACGTCTTCTTCAACAATCACTACAACGCGCAGGCGGTCCAGAACGCGCAGGACTTCGCGGACCTGCTGGGGCAGGCGGACGAGTAACGCAGCTCGCGGGTCGTTTGCCGTACGGAGGGGCCGCCTGAGCCCGGCGACGAGCGTAGCGAGGAGACGCGCGAAGTCGGCCCGGCTGTCTGCCGTTCGATGCGCGCGAACCCGACGCTTTGACGTGGTACGCGGGCCGACTTCGCCTGCAGCAAACGACGCTGCAGGCTCAGGCGGCCCCTCCGTACGGCATGAGACGACGGCGGCCGGGGGGGAGAGGTCCGGCGAACCGCCGGCCATCTGTCACCGACACAGCCGAATCACTGGAGGACCACATGAAGATACTCGTCACCGGCGGCGCCGGGTTCATCGGCTCCAATCTCGCCGATCGCTTCATCGCCGAGGGGCATGAGGTTGCTATCATCGACAACCTCGTCACCGGCCGCCGCTCGAACATCAATCCCGGCGCGAGCTTCCACGAGGTCTCGATCACCGATGCCGCGGCCGTCGCCGCGGTCTTCGCGCAGGAGCGGCCCGAGGCCGTCAGCCACCACGCCGCGCAGATGGACGTGCGCCGCTCGGTGCGCGAGCCGCAGTCCGACGCGGAGACGAACATCATCGGCACGATCAACGTGATCGAGGCCGGGCGCGCGGCGGGCACGCGCAAGTTCATCTTCGCCTCATCGGGCGGCGCGATCTACGGTGACGCCGAGACGGTCCCGACGCCCGAGGACGCGCCGCTGCAGCCGATGTCGCACTACGGCACCTCCAAGCGCGCGGGCGAGCTGTACCTCGGCCTCTACGGGCGCCTCTACGACCTCGGCTGGACGGTCCTGCGCTACGCGAACGTCTACGGGCCGCGGCAGAACCCGCATGGCGAGGCGGGCGTGAACGCGATCTTCGCGAACATGATGCTGCGCGGCGAGACGCCGACGATCTTCGGCAAGGGCGACAAGACGCGCGACTACGTCTTCGTGGGCGACGTCGTGGAGGCGAACGGGCGGGCGCTGACCCTCGGCGATGGGGAGATCTTCAACATCGGCACGGGCGTCGAGACCGCCGACCAGGAGGTCTACGACGCGGTCGCGGCCGCGGTCGGCTACGAGCAGCCCGCGAACTACGGCGAGGAGCGCGCGGGCGACGTGCGTCGCTCGTGCGTGGACCCGTCGAAGGCCCGCGCGATCCTCGGCTGGCAGCCGACCGTCGAGTTCCGCGAGGGCGTGCGCCGGACCGTCGAGTACCAGCGGGAGAAGGAGATCGGGTAGGCGGGACGGCGGCAACGACTACCTCACCCCCCGGCCCCCTCTCCCTGGCGCCATAGACGGCATGGCGCAAGCGGGAGAGGGGGTGAACGGCAAACGACGCGGCTCGCGTTTCATCACTCCCCCAACTCCACCCCTGCCTTCTCACCGAACTGCAGCGCACCCGCGTCCGGCGCGTCGCCCGCGAAGTAGCCCGGCTCCATCCCCGGCAGGCCCTCGTGCTGATGGCGGCCCATCACCTCGAAGTGCTGCGAGAGGTCCAGGCCGATGCCGCGCGCAGGGCTGTCTTCGGCTGGCTCGAAGTTCGGCATCGCGTCCGCGGGCCATAGCGCTTCCGCCGCGTCGAGGATCACGTTGTGCTCGCCGAGCCACGCCGCTCCCCCGTGCGCGATGCCCCCGGCCAGCAGGTTGTGATCGACCGGCCCCATCATCCCCGCATCACCCATGAAGGTCGAGACGCCGTAGAGCGACGTGCTGGCGGCGATGATGTTGCCTAGCAGCCACACGCCCTGCAGGCCGCCTCCCGTGTCGGCCCAGGCGCTGACCGTGAAGCCGCGTCCGCCGCCGATGAAGCTGTTCTGGTAGAGGTAGAGCTCGGGGTGCTCGCAGCCGGGCTCCATCTGCTCGGAGGTCCAGTGCACGTAGACGTGCCCGCCGAGGCCGGGCGGCTCCCACGAAAGGTTGCGGTAGAAGTACTCGCGGCGCGCGCCGGGCAGGCAGTTGTTGTAGTGGTGCAGGCGGATGTTGAGGTTGCAGTCGTAGATCAGGTTGTCGTGCACGCGCAGGTCCACCGCCCCCCGCTGCGAGTCCTCGGAGGTCAGGATGCCGATGCTGGACATGCCGTGGATGATGTTGTGATGCACTTCCACGTCGCGGCTGTCGCCGACCGAGACGCCGATCAGGCCGGCGTAGATGTGGTTGCCCGCGACCTCGTTGCCCGGGCCGGTCCTGCGCATTAGCACGCCGTGATCGTCGGAGCCGCCGGGGCCCTGGATGAGCTTGAACGCCCGGTATATCCGGCAGCGGATCGACGTCCGCATCGTCTTCTGTGCCGCGCCCCACGCGCCGGGATCGTCGAAGCCGTAGTAGTTGAGCGTCATCTCGTTGGCGCGCACGGTGTTGTAGCCCGCGCCGCCGGTGATGACCACGCGGTTATGCCCGTTGCTCAGGAAGCAGCGCTCGACGGTGTTGTGATGCGCGCCCTCGCCCTCGATCACCACGCAGTCCTCGGCGTTGCCGATGCGCAGGTCGCGGATCGTCCAGTAGCTCACGTCGCGAAGCTGGATGCCTCCGCCCGTGGGGGCGGCCCGCAGGTCCAGCGCCGTCGGGTCGTCGCCGTTGCGGAAGCGGATGTAGGTCACGCCGTCCTGCGCGCCGTAGATCACCTCGATGCCATCCCAGAAGCCCTGCTCGTCCACGTAACCGGAGTAGGGCTCCGCGACGGGCGCATCAGCGGGCATGGCCAGGAACTCGAAGCCGGCGTCCGTGCCCATCACTCGCGTGTCGTGCATGCGCAGGATCTGCTTGCCGTCGAGGGTCATCGAGTAGGGGACGAAGCCGAGTTCGGAGGTCTTGAAGACGCCCTCCCCCACCTCCGGCGCGGGCTCCCAGCCGGTGATGGGCACGCCGGTGTCGAGCAGCGTCAGCCACTCGCCATCGGGCCCGCGCTCGCCCTCAAGCACGATCGGCCGGTCGGCCTCACCGGACGCGGTGGGCGCGACGTTCTCGGCCCAGGTGCCCGCGTGGACGCGGACCGTATCGCCGGGCTCGGCAAGCTCGACCGCCGCGGCGATGGTGGGCAGGGGCTGCGCCTCAGTGCCGGGGTTGCCCGCGGCGCCATCCTTTGCGACATGCAGCGTCGCCGCGCGGCTCGGATGCGCACATGCGAGCAGACACGCGATGCACAGCAGAAGCGTCAGGCTCTCCGCAGGATCGAGCAGACGAGGCATGATCGATCGGGCCTCCTCACGACACACGGCGCCTCACTCCCCGGCCGTCTCGAAGCCGAAACGCACACATTGCCCCCTCCGGAACGGAGGGGGTGGCCGAGGGCAAGCGCGAAGCGCAGCCCTCGGCCGGGGGAGGCGCCGTTCGGCCTGCGGCAACGGCACGTCTCCCCTCCGGCCGTCAGGTCAGTGCGTGAACCGACAGCAATTACTCAGCCCATCAGGTGCGAACAAAGCTGCGACACCACGAACATGCAGGTGTCGATGATCTGCTCGTGCGACCACGGGGCCTTGGAATCGAGCACGCCCTGCGGGCTCTCGTACAGGATCGGCATCGCACCACCGAAGTGGTGGTAGAGCGCCGTCGAACACTTCTCCGTGGTCGGGATCTTCCCGTCGAAGAGGATGCCCTGCGCCTTCGCGGTGTCGATGATCTCCTCACACAGCCGCTGCTGCGCCTGCTGCATGTCCGGCGGGATCAGGTTCGTCGGGCGGATCAGAAGCGGCGGGGCGGCGTGCGCGTGGAACTCCAGCACGATGTCCGGCCGGTGGTCCCCGATGAACTCCATCGTCGCCTGGATCTCCGGGCTGCGGATGTTGTCCGGGTCGGCCTCACGGTTCACGTGATTGCCCGCATCGTTGAACAGCCCGCCGAGGATCATCATCTCCTCGGGGTCGCAGTCGCCCTGCGCCGGGTCGTAGCGCTCGCCCTGCAGTGTCATGCCCGCGTCGTAGTGCAGGATGTCCTGGCGCGCGAGACCCACGAAGGAGTTGGGCATGCGCGAGCGGGCGTCCGGGTTGAGCAGCGGGACGATCACGTAGTTGAGGTCGCCGACGATCTCCGGCCACGAAGTGCCCTTGAGGTCGCGGCCGTAGCCGAGCACGGAGATGACGTTCATGCACGTTGCCGGGCCCTGCGGCTCGTGGCCGTGCATGCCCCCGACGAGTCCGAGGGTGGGCGCGTCCGAGCGCCCGCGGTAGGTCACCGGGCCCTGCGGCTCGTGGCCGTGCATGCCCCCGACGAGTCCGAGGGTGGGCGCGTCCGAGCGCCCGCGGTAGGTCACACCGTGGATCGCGCGGCCACCGGCGGACGTCCCGACATGCTCGACCTGGCAGTGCGCGGAGGTGGACAGGATCTCATCGAAGCGGTCGAAGGTCGCCGGCCAGAACTCCGGCGTGGTGATACGCGGCGGCAGTCGACGGCGCAGCATCGGGTCCATCATCGTGCTCACTCTCCCGTGTCGGCGGCTTCGTCCAGCACGTCCGGGTTCACGACCGAAGGCGGGCGCTCGCCGGCCAGCGCGGCGAGGATGTTCTCGCACACCGCGGCGTTCACCCGCGCGGCGCTCTCGGCGGTCATCG
>JALGSW010000119.1 GCA_029821635.1 Candidatus Zipacnadia bacterium | reverse complement strand
GATGCCGTTCTCCCATTCGGGGCCCAGCGTGTCGCCAAGCTGGACGTAGGTGCGGTTGGCGCCGGGGAACTTCTCCGCGTACATGTAGAGCATGTCCTTCTGGACCTGCAGCCCGTCGCGGGCAACCGCCGCCATCCGGTTGACGCCGAAGTAGCCCTGCTCGTTGAAGTTGGTGCCGAGCAGGTTGTTGCGGATGCCCGTCGGCTCCGATCGGTCCCAGGCCATCGGGCAGACCCAGCACGAGAGCGCACCCGGCCGCGTCAGGTCGAGATTTCCGGCCGCCGGATAGTGGCACCGGCTCCTCTGCTCGCTGACGAACGCCCGACCGATGAGGCCGGGCTCTGTCACGAACTCACCCTCGACCGTCGCCGTCTCCTCGCCGAAGCGCGCGCCCCAGACCGGATCGGCTGTGCCTTCGAAGTTCGCCCAGAAGATGACGTCGGAGAGCAGTTCGCGCAGAACCGGGTCCTGCGCGTAGACGTCCGCGGGATGGACGGGCTCCTGAGCCGGCGCCGGCAGCACCGTGAGCCCCACGGCAAGCACGCACATCGCGGCTCTGCGCATCCCGCTCACCTCTCGATGTCGACGCGCGCCATGATGAAGGCATGCTTCGCCAGGTCGAAGGTCAGCGCGCCGTCCACCATCGCCAGCGGCTCATCTGTCTCAGCGTTGGCGGCGCGCAGCGTAGCGCCCTCCAGGCCCAGCCGCGCCGCGTCGAGGGTCACCCGACACGGGCCGCCCTCGCCGTAGTCGGTGGCGATCAGCAGCAAGGCGTCGCCCCGGCGGTAGAGGATGCACAGCAGGTCGTCGCGATTGGCACTGAAGGGCGGGTCCTCCCAGTAGCGGTAGACGTCGCAGTCATCCATGCCGTAGCCGAAGTCGAAGCACAGCGCCATCACCGTGTTGACGAGGTCGCGATCTACATCGGACGTGACCCAGCACTTCGCCTCATGGACCAGCGTCGTCCCCAGCAGCGTGCGCGTCAGCCACGTCTTTTGCTCCGAGCTTTCGGCGCCGCGGATGCCGGTCAGCACGGTCGGCACCGTACCGGCCTGCTCGCCGGTGGTGGTGGTCAGGATGTACTCGGGCGAAAAGCGGTCCTGGAAGTCGTCCGTCCCGTAGTTGAGCTCCCAGTCGAGCTGGATCGTGCTGAACGCCAGCTTGGGGACGATCGCGTTGTTGCTCATGTGGTCAACGTGATAGGGCAGCCGCCCGCTCTCCCGGTACATCGTGGTGGCGCGCTTCATCAGCTCGCGCACCGAGGTGATGCCCATGCCCGGATGGATCGTCCCATCTTCGGCGCGATACGCGGCGCCGGGCGCCAGCAGGTTGTAGCTGGGCATGGCGAAGCCCACGTCCCAGTAGATACCGCCGGCGAAGCCCAGATCCATCAGCCGCTTGTAGTACCACATGGCGTAGTCCTGGTGGCTGCGCACGGGCTCGATGCGCACGAAGGTGTTGTCATCATCGCGCCACTGGCGCGACGACCAGGTGTCGAGGCCCCACTCGTCCTGGAACTGCAGGAACTCGGGCAGGTTCTCGCGCGCGGCTCGGATCGCGGTGTAGGGCACCATCACGTCCGGGCCCACGGCGATCAGGTAACCGTAGCGCGTGGAGCGCGTGTACAGATCGAGATACTTCTCCTGCCGGTAGCCGGCGTTCCACTCCTCGAGGAACCGCCGGTCGTCATCGGCGACCTCCCCGCGACGGTTGATCTCCACAAGCCGCTCGACGAAGCTGAAGTCACGATCGCGCGGGTAGAGGTCGCCCGAGGTGGTCACGCAGCCCCAGTACGGGCAGCAGCCGAATACCTGCACGAACGTCAGCCACGGTCGCGTTACCCCGCGGTCGAAGGTCCAACTGCGCCAATCCGCGGGTCGCGGCTTGACCGGCGTCGCCTGCAGGCCGAAGGTGATGGTGCGCGGCTGCTCCGCCAGCCGCACCGGCCGGCCGATCAGGTGCAGGACCAGCGACACCGTGTCCCCCTCGCGCACGATCGACACCGAACGCTCGTCCTCGCCGACGGCCCAGCCCTCGTCCGAGTCGGCGTACCAGCACACGCCGCGCCGCGGCCCACCGATCCAGACGTAGGGCACGAACCGGCCGGGCACACCGTAGGTCACCGCGCGCGTGTTGTTCCAGACCTCGCCCTCGCCGTCGGGGATGGCCCCGGCGTAGTTCTTCCCAAAGCCCGAACCCAATGCGTGCATCAGCCAGGCTTCCTCGGCACGGAGCGGTATCACCAGGTCGAGCGCATCGACGGTGACGTCGCCGCCCGCCAGCTCAAGCGTCACGGTCATCAGGCCGTCGTAGTCGAAGACGCTGCGTACCTGCGCCTCGATTCCGCTTCCGGAGAGATCGGCGGCCGCCGCGACCAGTGATGGCCCGGTCTCGCCGAACCGGGTTCCGCCGCCGGTCAGGGCCACGCTCTCGCCGCCCACCGTCGCGCGCAGTTCCATGGGCCCGTTCAGCAGCGGCGTACCCTCTGCGGTCACCTGCCGCCACAGGCCCAGGTCGCTCATCTCGTGGTCGCGCAGTACCGCGCTCACGGTGCCGTCGTTGACCGTCAGCGGCGTGAACGGTTCGACGACCTCGCCTGACATCCCCAGCGTGTTGTGCTCCCACTCATAGGGCTCGCGGAAGAACTCACCGATCGCGGCATCCTTGAGCACTTCGTCGCCGACCACGGTGCAGCGCACCTCGTAATCGCCCGCGGGCAGCTCCGGCACATCGAAGACCGCCTCGGCAACGTGCCCGGCGAACTCCGCCACCGTCACCTGCGCGAGCGCCTCTGCGCCCTCCGCCGACCACACACTGACCTGCACCTGCCGCACTGCGTCGGGCTGCCGCACGCCGCTGAAGTCGACCTTCGCCTGCATGCGGCTCTGGTACGGGCTGTAACCGAAGTACAGGACGATGGCCTTCTTCTCGCGCTCGACGGTGCTCCACAGCTCCTCGGGCGGCTCGGTGCGGAAGCGCCACCGGCGCGAGAACCAGACGGTCTGCTCATCTTCGGACGTGACCTGCACGCTGCCGGTCCAGATGTCGCGGGCGGTCAGCGACCGTTCAAAGAGAACTTCCTCGGCCGCGCCGGGCTCAAGGCTCAGCAGCTTCTGCCCAACCTGCGCGGCCATGCCGGTGATCGGGGCCTCCGCGTGCATCTTCACGCGCACCTGTTCGGGCGCGGCCCCGGGATGGGCGACGGCCAGCAGCAGCCGCCACTCGCCCTCGAGCCACCGGTCGAAGCCGAGCATCTGCACGCGCGGCGCGTCCGGGTCTATCCCGAACCGGCTCATCGAGGCGACCTGGGCGAAGCCCCCCGGCGCGGTCTCGGTGCTGCTGAACTCCCACGGCTGCTTCCAGTTGCGGGTCAGCCTGAAGCGGAATGACTCCAGCGCGTCCTCGACGCCGAGGTCAGCGATCGGGATGGCGATCTCGGCGTCCCACCAGCCGTCGTGATAGCTGTTGGCGAACTGCCAGTCGCCGTCCCACGGCTGCCCGGCGACCGCGTCGCGCGGGTCAAACTTCGTGTCCGAGTAAGCACCCAGCGGATTCCCGGAGAACTGGACGGATGGTGTCTTCGCGTCCTCCGACCAGTTCGGCGCGAGCCACAGCTCGACGCTGTCATCGAGGTGCGTGCCGAACGGGTCGCGGCCGCCCGGCTCGATGCGTGCGAGCAGCTCGCCCTGCGGCGGCAGCTCCGAGCGCACCGCGGCGAAGATCATCCGCCCGTCGGTGCCGATCCACCAGGTGACCGCGCGCGCCACGGCCAGACGCGTCTCGTAGCCGACCATCCCGACGCCGCGGAAGGCATGCGCCCACTCGGCTTCCCCAATCGTACCGTCGATCGTCGGGACCTGCGCCATCAGCGGCGCGCGGATGGCGATCGGTGGGAGCGGCGCCTCAGGCTGGGCGTTTGATGTCGTGACCACGCACAGCACGAGTGCCGCGGCTATCAGAGCGGGCGCTGTCCTTAACATCGGATCACCTCTCACACCCAGTCGCGCGAGTCCGGCACGTCCAGCCACACCGCGCCCTGCTGGATCGACTGCTGGCTGATCAGGCACGGCAGCGTCATGTCCAGCGCGCGATGAACATCGATCGGGTTCGGACGCTCACCGCGGAGGATCTCGACCCACTCGCCGAGCATCACGTAGTCCGCGCCGATGTGCCGGCCCTTCTCCTCGGCATCGGGCCACCTCAGCCAGCCCTCCGAGGTGTACTCGTCGCCGAGGTCCTCGAGGGTGAGCCACCTATGCTGCTCCGACAGCTCCTCCGCCCACACGCGCATCCGGTCGAGCTTGTAGTAGCCGTAGCGGTCGCCGTCGAAGGTCCCGGTGGTGCCCTGGATCAGGTAGTTGTTCGAGCACCCCGGGCGGTTGGAGATCATGTCATCGCGGATCTTCAGCAGCGCCCCGCCCGCGGTCTTGGCCACCATCACCGACGTGTCCTGGCAGTAGAACTCGCCATGCGGGTCCTTCATGTGGTGCCCGCTACCCTCGCAGCAGACGCTGACGATCCGGTCGCCGCCCAGCCAGCGCAGCAGCGGGCCGAGCGCGTGCGTGCCGTAGGTGATGCCGTCGGTGCCGTTCAGGACCGAGCGCCGCCAGACGGTATCCTCGCTGCGCGCCTTGAGGTCGTGGAGGTACTCGCCCTCACCGTAGTAAAGCTCGCCGAACAGGCCGCGATCCACCATCTCCGTGACCATCGCCACGTGTTTCATCCAGCAGGCGTTCTCGCCCATCATGTAGATCGCGTCGGAGCGTTCGACGGCCTCCACCAGTTCCCGGCACTGCTCGATGCTGACCGCGGCCGGGACTTCGCTGAGCACATGAATGCCGCGATCGAGAGCCATGATCGCCTGCGGGACGTGCAGCGCCACCGGCGTGCCGACGATCACCGCGTCGAGGTCGCTGCCATCGAGCATCTCCTCGGCATCCGTCCACGCCTCGGCCGCATTGAGTTTCTCCTGCGCTTCGGGCAGCTTGTCACTGATATCGCAGACCGCCTGGACGGTCGCGCCGTCGATGTGCTCGAAGCTCTCCGCCAGGCCGCCGCCGCGTCCGCACGCGCCGATGACCCCTATCTTGAGTGTTGCGTCGCTGTTCATGGTCGATCCCTTTCCTGTTGCAGACGCCCGCCCCTGCGGCCCCGCGGGCGGCGTTCAGTGCGCAACTTCTCTGAATCGCCGCCCCGGTCCTCTCTCCGCGCTCAGGAAGGCCCCGGCGCCGCCTCGCGCGAATACCTCCACACCGCCAACCCCGGAGCGCCGAGGTGTCGGAGATGACCGATCTGCTGATCGTGACCTGCGTCGCAGCGCTCTGTCTGACCGTCCAGCCTGCGGGGGCCGACGACGCCCCCGTCCGGCCGTCGTTCAGCGAGCTGGGCTACCGGCTGCACGCACCCGCGGAGTGGCTCGCGCACGGCATCGCGGCGGGCGCGCTCGTCCCGATGGACGACGGCTCCCTGCTGCACCTGACGAGCGAGAACCGCGGCACCGTCGGCGTCAGCCGCGACGACGGCCGCACCTGGGAGCCCGTCGCGACCATGTATGAGGGTGAGGGGCCGGGGCGGCCGTCGCGCGACCTGGAGGCCGGGACCGCCATCCGCACGCCATCGGGCGCCATCGTCTACGTCTACCGAGACTTCGAGAACTGGCACTGGTCGTGGGACGACGAGCGCGGCGAGGCCACTCAGGCGCAGCTCGACGTCTGGTCGATCCGCAGCCTCGACGGCGGGCACACCTGGCAGGACCGCGTGCGCATCCTCGACGGCTACTGCGGCGCGCTCCAGGACATCATCGTGACCGCGAAGGGCGCGATCGTGCTGCCCGTGGAGTTCTACATCGGCGACCCCGGCCGCCACGCGACCCGCACCTGGCGCTCCACCGACGACGGCGCGACCTGGCAGCCGGGCAACATCATCGACCTCGGCGGCCGCGGCCACCACGACGGCGCGATGGAGGCCACGCTTGCGCAGACCTCCGACGGACGCATCATGATGCTGCTGCGCACCTCCCTCGACCGCCTCTGGCGAGCCTGGTCCTTGGACGACGGCCGCACCTGGCGGCAGATCGAGCCATCGCAGATCCCCGCGAGCAACGCCCCGGGCTTCCTGCTCCGCCTCGCGAGTGGGCGCATGGCCCTCGTCTGGAACCCGCTCAGCCCCGGCGTTGAGATGCGCCCCCTGGAGGCGCTCGCGCACGAGGGCCCGCCCGCAAGCCAGGGCACCGAGGTCGGCGCGAACGGCTGGCGCGATTCGCTGCTGATCGCGCTGTCGGACGACGATGGCCTCACCTGGGGCGAGTCGCGCGTGCTGGCCGAAGGGCCGCGCGTGTGCTACCCGCAGGTGCTTGAGCGCCGACCGGGGGAACTGTGGGTGAGCTTCGTCGCAGGCCCCGACTGGGTGAAGAACCTCGTGCGGGTGCGCGAGGACGACCTGCTGCGCCCGCCACCCGAGCGCGAGGAGGCCGTGCTGACCATCGTGTGCTTTGGCGACTCCACCACCGCCCCGCGCTCGAGCGTCGCGACGTATTCGGCGCAGATCGACTGGGCGCTGGCCGACGAGGGCACGCCCGCCGCCGTCATCAACGCCGGGATCGGCAGCAACAACACCGCGATGGCCCGCGAGCGCTTCGAAGCGGACGTGCTCGCGCACGAGCCGGACGTGGCGATCATCCAGTTCGGCATCAACGACGCGGCGGTGGACGTCTGGCGCGATGCCACCGAGCCGCGCGTGCCGATCGACGAGTACGAAGCGAACCTGCAGTACTTCACGCAGACGCTGCAGCAGCGCGGCGCGCGCGTGATCCTCATGACGCCCAACCCGCTGCGCTGGACGGACAGGGTGCGCGAGCTCTACGGCAAGCCGCCCTACGACCCCGCCGACCCGGACGGCTTCAACGTGACGCTCCGCGACTACGCACAGCGTATGCGCGGCGTCGCGCAGCGCACCGGGGCGACGCTGATCGACACCTTCGCGGCCTTCGAGGTCTTCGGCGAGGGCGAGGGGCAGTCCGTCGATGACCTGCTGCTCGACGGCATGCATCCGAACAGTGCCGGACATGCGCTGGAGGCGGAGATGCTGCTCGAACAGCTCAGACCGATCGCCGCCGAGAGGAAGTGACCCGATGTCCGCCGATCCCGCCGACATCCGCGAGGCCATGAATGGCCGGACGGTCCTGCTCGTACCCTACTGCCACGCCGACTGGGCGTGGACGCACTCCCGCCGGTGGCACGAGCTGCGCTACGTCCTCGCCATCGACGAAGTGCTGGACATCATCGCCTCGCAGGACGAAGCCGGGATCGACCCCGGCGCGGCGGAGGCGTTCCGCTGGTACACCGACTGCTTCCGCACGCAGATCGAGCCGTTCCTGCACGCGCGCCCCGAGCGCGCGGAGGAGCTGTGCCGGCGCATCGCCGAGGGCCGCATCGCCATCTGCGGCGGCTACGCGAACCTGCGCATCAACCACGTGCCGAGCGAGCTGTTCATCCGCGGGATGGTGCTGGGGCGGCGCGAGTGGCGGGGGCTGGTCCCCGACGCCGACCTCTCCGTACACTCGGACATCGTGGACGTCGCGGTCGGCCACCCGCAGACCCCGCAACTGCTCACGCTGGCGGGCTACCGCGCGCTGCAGTTCTGGCGGCCGGAGGAGGCGCTGAATGCGAAGGGCATCCCGCACCAGTTCGTCTGGGAGGGCCTCGACGGCACGCGCATCCTCGCCGCGCGGGGCAGCTACGGGGGCGTGAACGCGGCGGCCCTGGCGCCTGAGGACTACGCCGATCGCTGGGACGAGGTGGTCGCGACGTGGGCCGAGCCGCTGCGGTACAAGCTCCAGCACGCCGCCACCGATCTGCTGTGGCTCAATCGCGGCTCCGACGACGCGCGCCCGCTGCGCACACACTTCGTGCATGACGAGCCTCTCGACCTTCCGGGCCTGATCGCCGCGTGGAACGAGCGCGAGGAGTCGCGGATGCGCTTCGCCACGCCGGTCGAGGCCTTTGCGCTGCTGGACGAGCGCCGCGAGCAGCTTGCCGTGCACTCCGGCACGCTCGACCCCTGTGACGTCGCCTTCAACGCCGCGTGGGGCGGCACGCAGGGCCTCTGGCGACTGCGCGCCGAGTGCGGCGATGAGATCGTGCGGGCGGAGATGCTCGACGCTCTCGCGGCCGCCTGCACCACGGGACAGGGCGCGTTCGAGGAGCTGTGGCGCGACGCGCTGTTGTGCTCGGCACACGCCACGCAGTGGCTCTTCCAGGACGACTTCGACCGCCTCCACGCGCTCGCGACGAGCACCGTCACCCGGGCGCGCGAGTCGCAGCTCCGGTCGCTGGAGGCGCTCGCGCAGCGCGTCGATGCCCCCGAGCGATCGCTGAGCTTGCTCGTCAACCCGCTGCCGCGAGCCCGCGAGGCGACGATGCCCGTGCGCCTGACCTTCATGCGCGGCGAGGACGGCGGCGCGCCCGAGCCCATGCGCCTCATCGACGGCGAGGGCCGCGAGGTCACGTGGCAACTCCTCAAGCCGCTGAGCCACGGGGGCGTCACGTGGGAACTGGAGGCGCTCGCGCGCGTGGAGTTGCCCGCGGGCGGCTGGACCGCGCTGCGCTGGGAGCCAGAGGAGCCCACGGAGCACCCGTGGCCTGCGCCGCCGGAGGGCGCCACGAGCATTGCCACCGACGAGCTGTCCCTGCACTTCGACAGCGGCCGGCTCGTGCGCATCGACGATGACGCGGCGGGGGAGCCGTGGCTCGCGCCCGACGACACCCCCTTCGGCCACCTGCGCATCTACGACGTGGACACGACCGCGCCGCTGCACGTCGGGGAGATCGTCGGCCGCACCGACGCCGTCTGGAAGCGCCGGCGCGTGACCGAGGCCGGGCCGCTGCGCTGGACGATGCGCTGCGAGGGCGCGATCGGGGCGTGCGAAGCGGCGATGGACGTGCGGCTCTACCGGGGCGAACGCCGCGTGGAGTTCGCGGTCGAGGTGGACTGGGACGGGCGCGGCGGCTTCCTCGCCGCGCACCTCCCGTGGCCGGGTGCGGGCGAGATCTCCGCGGACATGCCCTTCTGCGTCGAGGACAAGCCGCTGGCGGACGAGCCCTACGTCGGCATCGAGCGCACGCGCGAGGGCATGTTCATCGCGCGCAGCTTCGTGGACTGCGTCTGCGATGGCGGCTCGATGGCCTACGTCTCGCACGACGGCGACCGCTGGTTCCTCTTCGACCGGGAACGCAACACGCTCGCGCACATCCTCATCAACTCCGTGGACGAGCCCTACGCGCAATGGGAGGAGTCGGTCAACCGGCAGATGCGCGGGGTCGGCCGCCACCGCTTCACGTTCAGCATCGTGCCGCACGAGCACAACTGGCGGCAGGCGGGGCTCTGGCAGCTCTCGGAACACCTGCGCACGCCGGTGCTGGAGGTGCTGCCGGCCGCGAATGCGGGCGCGGGTGCGCGCGCAGGGGGCGAGCTGCCGGCGGCAGGCAGCCTGCTGGAGGTCTCGCCCGCGCAGGTAGCGCTGTCGGCCTGCTACCGCGATGGCGAGCGGACACTCGTGCGCGTCTTCGACACGGTGGGCGCGGGGGCGCAGGCGCGGATCGCGCTGCCCTTCGAGGTGGCGGATGCGGAGCTGGTCGATCTCAATGGTGAGCCGCTGGAACTGCCCGCGCCGGAGATCGACGGGCGGACGGTGGCGCTGACGCTTGCGCCCTGGCAGATCGCGACGGTGGCGGTGACGCCGGAGATCGGCTGACCTCGCCCTGCCAGCGCATGGCAACGGCGGCAGGCTGGAAAGCCTGCCCCACGAACGGCAAGGATGATCGTTTGCAGAAGCCGCCGTTGCCGTACCCTTTTCACTGTTCACTCTTCACCCTTCCCCTGTGCTGCCTATTGCGCTATCATCGCCCCCGTGCATTCTCGTCTGCTTCTGATGGTGTCGGTCATTGTGGGCGCGCTCGCGGTCGGCTACGCCGCGCGCAAGCTGCGCATGTTGCCGGATTCGCTCTCGCCCAAGATCACGCGCACGGCGATGCGCTGGGTGCAGCCGCCGCTGCTTGTGCTGCTCATCTGGGGGCTGGAGGCGCCGGGCTGGCGCGTCGCGCTGCTGCCGGTGATCGCCGCCGCGAACATGGTCCTCATGTGGCCGCTTGGCGCCGCGGGCGGGCGCCTGCTGGGCCTGCGGAAGCCGCAGGCGGGCTCGTTCGCGCTCTCGTGCATGTACTCCAACATGGGCCTGACCTACGGGGCGTTCGTGTGCTACATCCTCCTCGGCGAGCAGGGGGCGGCGCTGGGGATGATCTGGTGCCTGGCGTTCATGCCGATGTTCTACACGCTCGGCTTCGCCGTGGCGCGGCGCTACGGGCAGGAGGGGAAGCGGACGGTGCGCGAGATGCTCCTCGACGCGATGCGCGAACCCGAGAGCCGCAATCCGCTGCTCGGGCTGGCGCTCGGCGCGCTGCTCTACGCGGTCGGGCCGACGCGTCCGGCGTTCGCGGCGGAGGTCGTGGATGCGTGCGTCCCGCTCTCGACGGCCATCTACCTGTTCGCGATCGGCCTGTCGCTGCGGCTGACCTCGGTGGTGACCTACCGGCGCGAGTGTGCCGCCATCGGCGCGGCGAAATTCCTCGTGGTGCCGCTGCTGGGGCTGGGGATGGCGTGGCTGGCGGGCTACTGGGCGATGGTGGATCGCTCGCTGTTGCAGGTGGTGTTCATCCAGAGCGCGACGCCCGCCGCGATCATGGGCCTGATCCTCGCGCAGCTCTTCGACCTCGACGAGCAGCTTGCGAACGCGGCGTGGCTCACCACGAACGTGGCCGCGGTGGCGCTGGCGCCGATCGTGCTGCACATCGCAGCGGGGTTGTAGGCCCCCGGCGCCCCAATCGGAGCTCCACTCGGCCTACGCCTGTCCCTCAGGCTCGGGAGCGAATGCAGACGGGTTGAACCCCTTCACGATGAGCCATGTGGCGAGCGCCATCTCCTGCAGGGCTATCGGGCCATCCAGCGCCGTCTGGATGGTCAACGAGGGCTCGATGCCGTAGATCACCATCACGCGCGCCGCCACGATCAATGCGGCACTCACAAGACCCCAGACGGACAACCACCGAGGCACGAGCCTCGTCCTGTAGAGCGCGTAGTTCAGCACGATGGTGCCCGCGCCGAACGCTATGAAGGCCATGGCGGCGTTGTCCCAGTCATGTCCCGACAGCAGCATGCTGCCCAGGGCCTGGAAGTGGGAAGCCGGCGGGGAACCCGCGGCGACGAATTCGCGACTCACGGTCACGAGCGCCAGCAAGTACATGGTGCCGACCGCGAAGAGTGTAGCCTCGATCGACCTGGCGGCAACATACCCCAGAGCGAGGCGTTTACTGAACCGTTTCAGCACGGGGTAGATGGCCACCGCAATCCCGACGACCGCGATGTGATTGATGAGCTCAAAGAGGACGCCCGTCCCCACGCGGGTCCCACTGAGGGACGCGCTGGCGAGGTAGTCCGGAGCGCCGAGGACCGGCTGCAGAATCACGACTGCCAGTGTGAAGGCAACCGTCGCGACTATGAACAGGACGCCCACAACACGCGCGGTGGTCCGGTCAGTCATGACACTCAGTCTCCCTCTGGCGGCCCCGACGCTGGCTCAGACGCGGGAGCGACTGTCGGTTCGCTGAACCCCTTCACGATGAGCCAGAGCGCGAGCACCATCTCCTGAGCGGCGATGGGAATCGTCAGGATCAGCTCCAGTATCGACTGAGAGACCCCGGCGAAGACGTCGAACATCGCCAGCACGGAACCGACCAGCAGCAATGCGGCCGCGATGAACCCCCAGCCCGAGATGGCTCGGGGAACCAGCTTCGACGTGTACAGCATGGTGTAGAGCATCAGGGCCCCGAGGGGAAACACAATTGCGACTGAGAGCAGGAAGGCCCAGTGGCCACCGGACTGGATCAGACTGCCTGTGGCCTGGTAGTACGCGGCGTCCGCTCCCCCCGCGGCCAGGTAGCCCTGGCTCAGCGTGATCATCGAGAGCCCGCCGATTACGGCGATGATCAGCAGCGTGGCCTCAAGGAATCTGAACCCGGCGTATCCGAGGGCCACTGCCTCGTTGTGTCTTCTCAGGACGGGGAACAGGAATGCCGGGATGAGGATTATTCCAAGGACGCCGATCAGCTCAGTCAGCATCCCGGCCATCACGGTGGCTCGATCCGGATACGCATTGTCGAGATAGTCCGGGGAGCCGAGAATGGGCCCGTGAATGGCCTGGCCGATCGCGAAGAATGCCGTCGCAACGATGAAGAGCGCGCCGACGATGACTGCGGTCTTCCTGTCTGAGCTCATGCCGTCACCTTCCCACGCCGTATCCTCTGCCGTCGGTCGTCTATCCTGTTGGCGCGAAGCGCCATCCTGTCGGGCGAAGCCCGAATCCTGTTACGGTCGTTGCCGCTCCCGCCGCTCAGTACGCCCCGATCTCCCGCACGATCTCCATCAGCGTGCAGTAGTTCTCGAAGCTCACGTCGTCCGGCACCGAGTGGTCCGAGTGGTAGATGTAGCCCCCGCCCTCCATCAGCACCGGTATCTTCGCCTCAAGCTCGCGCCGCATGTCATCGAGGTCCAGCATCGTGCGCACATCGATCCCGCCCTCCAGCGTGAGTTGCGGGAACTCTTGCTTGAGCCCCAGCGGGTCCATCCCGGCCTTGATCTCCAGCGGGTTGAGCACGTCCCAGCCGATCTCCATAAAGCGCGGGATCAGCGCCATGACGTTCCCGCATGAGTGCAGCCAGCAGATCTTCCCGCGCTCCTTCGCCCAGTCGCAGAGGATCTCGTGCGCGGGGCGGATGCAGTAGTCGAAGGCTTTCGGCGACATGAGCAGGCCGTTACGGTAGCCGAGGTCGTCGGGGATGCGGATGCCGTCGAAGTCATAGCCGCGCTCGAGCATCATGTCGCCGAAGTAGATCGCGCGCTCGGCGGCGAAGACCTGCATCTCCCGGCACCAGTCCGGGTCGGTCACAAGCGCCATCAGGAAGCGCTCAGTGCCCACGACGCGGTTCGCCCAGACGTCGTAGCCGGGGCCCCAGATCGAGTATTCGATGAACGCGCCCTGTTCCAGCCACTTCGGGTAATTGAGTTCGAGCGCCTCCCACGCTACGCGGTCCTCGGCGAGGTCCATGCGCTCCCGGGCCTCAGCCCACGCGTCGCGGTCCTTGATGCGGAAGTCGAGGAACTCGGGGACCGACGCGCGATGCTTCCAGCGGCGGCTGGTCTCACCCCACGGGGACTTCTCGATGATGTACTCATCGGTCTCCTCGACGAGGCCCGCCTCGTAGCGCGGCGACAGGTCCACACTCAACCGCGCCCATGTATCCCAGCCGAAGAACTGCGCGGGGGACTGGTCCTCGGGCAGGCCCTCTTTGCGCCAGCGCACGAGCGTGGACGCCCACGGGCTGTCGTGCATCGGGATGCGGTCCGGCTGCTCGTGGTTGATCACTGCGGTGATGCGTTCGCGGGATGTCATGTTGGGATGCCTCCGTCGTTGGTCACGCCGTTTGGAGGGGCCGGAGAGCGTGAGTTGGCGTCGTTTGCCAACTCTGCGATGCCGGCCCGGTCGTTGTCCGTTGGTCGTTCTCCCCCTCTTCCGGAACGGAGAGGGGGGCGGGGGGAGAGGTCAGATCGCCGCTGCCGGACCTCCCCCGGCTCCCCCGCCCGGGAGGGCGAGAGAGCCATCCCCTCCGTTCCGGAGGGGGTTGGGACGACGGCTCACACAATCCTGTCCAGCAGCTCCGCACAGTGCATGAACGCGCGCGGCGTGTGGAACGGGTCCTTGACCGGAAGCGGCAGCAGGCTCAGCAACTCCTCGGGCTGCCGACCCTCGCGCGTAAGCCGCATCGTCCACTCCCCGTGCTCGGGCACCGGGAAGTGCGCGAACGCCCAGTCGAAGACCCGATCGTGCCAGTCCAGGCACCACTGCTCGCGGCAGTGGTAGTAGCTCAGCAGCAGCGCGTAGAGCGTCTCGGTGTGCACCCACCAGAACTTCTTCATCGCGTGCTCCCACGCGGGTTCGCCGCCCCACTCGCTGTCCCGGGCCAGCACCAGCCCGCCCCACTCCGGGTCCCACGCGGTCTCGACGTGCCAGCGCACAGCTTCGATCGCCTGCGCGATGCGCTCGATCTCGCCGCGATGCTCGAAGATGTGCATCTGGAACCACATCGACTCGATCGCGTGGCCCGGCACTACCACCCGCCCCTCGGGCGAGTCCAGCACCGAACCATCGAGCGATACGTACTCCAGCAGGCAGAGCTTCTCCGGCCTGCGGAAATCGTCCATGACCTGCAGCGCGTGCGCGTAGCCCGCATCCATGATCTCCTCATCGTCGAGGAATTTCCCGAGTTCGTAGAAGACCGAACTGAAGATCATCGAGACGCCGTGGGCCTTCGCTCCCGACGGGACGGTGTAGGGCGCGGTGAGGTACGAGCCTGGCTGTGCGAGGCGCGTCTTCGCCCCGCGGTACGTCTGCAGCGCGATATCGATCGGCTCCTGCTCGCCGGTGGCGCGGGCGTACTCGGTCATGCCCATGATCGCGAAGCCGTCGGAATAGATGGAGTTGGGCCCCTCCACCACGTCGCCCTCGGCGGTGAGCCAGTAGTTCCAGCGGCCCTCGCTGTCACGCCCGTGGGCGGCGACGAAGTCGTAGATGCTGCGGGCGACCTCGAGCCACTCGGGCCGGGGGGCGACGCGCGTGTAGAGCGTCGAGAAGATGTAGAGCGCGCGGAGTTGCGACCACATGTATTTGTCGGTGCTCGCGACGGCGCCGTCATCCTCGATGAAGGTGCACAGTCCGCCGTGCTCGCGATCGACGGCGTGTGCCATCCACCACGGCATGATGTCATCGAGGAGCTGCTCGCGGTAGAAGTCGCGCAGATGCGTCAGGTCCTGTGACGGTCGCATGGCTCTCTCCTTTGCGGAACCGCTGGCAGGCAGGGATGCCTGCCCCACGAACGGCAAGAGATGATCGTTATTGCGCCTGCGTCTCCGCCGCCAGCGTCCCGCTGACCTCCAGCCGCCGGATGTCGTTCGACTGGTTCGTCTTCACCCGCGAGCCGTTGACCATCGTGAAGTGCACCCACAGCTCCGTCGCGCCCGCGAAGCGCTCGTCGTCCGACAGGTCCAGCTCGATCGTGCCCACGTAGCGACCGCTCTCGTTCCCGAGGCCCTTCGTGGT
>JALGSW010000118.1 GCA_029821635.1 Candidatus Zipacnadia bacterium | reverse complement strand
TTCCAGCCTGTCAGCCGTCCCTGTCGCTTCACGGGAGGACACTGAATGGAACTCACCCACGTGACGAGCTGCGCCGAGAAGATCATCGAGTCGATCGAGACGGTCATCGTCGGCAAGCACAAGGCGGTTGAGGTGACCGTCGCGGGCTTCCTCTCCGGCGGGCACATCCTCATCGAGGACATCCCCGGTGTGGGGAAGACGATGCTCGCGAAGACTCTCGCGAAGTCCGTTGGCGGCAGCTTCAAGCGCGTGCAGTTCACCCCCGACCTGCTGCCCGCCGACGTGACCGGCAGCTCGGTCTTTAACCAGGTCGAGGGCTGCTTCATCTTCCGCGAGGGCCCGGTCTTCGCGAACGTGGTGCTCGCGGACGAGATCAACCGCGCCACGCCGAAGTCCCAGGCGGCGATGCTGGAGGCAATGGAGGAGTTCCAGGTGACCGCCGATGGCATCACCTACGAACTCCCGAAGCCCTTCTTCGTGATGGCCACGGAGAACCCGATCGAGTACGAGGGCACCTACTCGCTGCCCGAGGCGCAGCTCGACCGCTTCATCATGCGCGTGTCGCTCGGCTACCCGTCGGCGACCGATGAGGTGGAGATCCTCACCCGGCAGATCAAGCACCACCCGGTCGAGGACGTTACGCCGGTGCTGGACGATACCGAGGCCGCGCAGCTTCAGGAATCGGTGCGTGATGTGTTCATCGAGGAGTCGCTCAAGCAGTACATGGTCGCGCTGGTGGGTCGCACGCGCGAGCACCCGGACCTGGAGCTTGGCGCGTCGCCGCGCGGTTCGCTGGCGCTGATGCGTTGTTCGCAGGCGATCGCGGCGGTGAGCGGCCGGGACTACGTGCAGCCTGACGACATCAAGCGCGTGGCGGTGCAGTGTCTGGCACACCGGCTGATCGTGAAGTCCGAGCAGAGCATCCACGGCCTGCGGGCGACGCAGATCGTGGAGGACGTGCTGCGCAATGTTCCGGCACCGACGGACTGACCGCCGACCGGCACATCAACGGACACAGGCAGTTACGCACTGGAGTTGCGTGACATGGACATGCTCAAATCGGTGCACATCGAGGGCTTCAAGTCGATCCGGGATGCGACCATCGATCTCGGCCCCCTCACCGTGCTCATCGGCGCGAACGGGTCGGGGAAGTCGAATTTCGTTTCCTTCTTCAGGATGATGCAGGCCATGGCGGCCGGCGAAGTGCAGGTGTTTGTCGGCAAGGCCGGGGGAGCGGGCGATGTGCTGCACTACGGGCCCGACTCCACTTCAGCGATCAATGGCTCCTTGTCTGTTGATTCAGGAGGGGTAGCACACACCTACAGCTTCCGACTCGCTTACGCCGGGGCGGACTCCCTGATGACGGTTCGCGAATCGCTCGGAGGTCATGAGTTCGAGCAGCGCCACATGGGGGATCGAGACCCCGGTGGACCGGTAGTCTCTCCACTGTTCCTCCGTTCTCTGAGTGAACGGGATGAGGCGGGAGCAATCCTCTATGAGATGATCAAGGGCCTCCAGACTCTTCATGTTCACAACACGGCCCAGATGGCTCCCTCCCGGCGGTCACAGTACGTCGAGGACAACCGGCGTCTGCATCACGACGCCAGCAACATCGCCGCGTACCTCTACATGCTCCGCGAGACCCAGCGCCCGTACTACGATCGCATCGTCGGCGCGTTC
Organism: Candidatus Zipacnadia bacterium; assembly: GCA_029821635.1. Lineage (GTDB taxonomy): Bacteria > Armatimonadota > Zipacnadia > Zipacnadales > UBA5352 > UBA5352. The sequence continues at coordinate 15,629 of JALGSW010000118.1, read as the reverse complement.
CGGCTGGCAGCGCCGTGGTTCGGCGATTTCGTCCTTGAGCCTCGCGAACTCGATCCGACGCGGATTCTGCTGAACTGGCGGGAGAAGGGGCGCGACACGCTCTTCGGCCCCCACCAACTCTCCGACGGCAGCCTGCGCACGATCGCGCTCCTCACGCTGCTGCTGCAGCCGGAGGACAGGCTACCATCGCTCATCATTATCGACGAGCCGGAGCTTGGCCTGCACCCGTATGTTATTACTGCACCCGTATGTTATTACGTTGGTGGCTGAGCTTCTGGACGCGGCATCGACAGTGACTCAAGTGATCATCGCGACGCAGTCGATCACTTTGCTGAACCACTTCGATCCCTCCACGGTTGTGGTCGTTGACCGCGATCACGAGGGCGGAACCACCTTCGAGCGGCTGTCGCCGGAGCGGCTGGCCGTCTGGCTCGATGAGGAATTCTCGCTCGGTGAGCTATGGGAGATGAACGTCATTGGTGGGGGGCCCTGACGTGGTTCGACTGAACATCATAGTTGAGGGTCAGACGGAGCGGGCGTTCGTTCAGCGCGTGCTCGCGCCCCACCTGTGGTCGACGGGTGTCTTCGCATCCCCGATCATCGTCCAGACATCTGCCCGGAGTATTGGCGGCGTCGTCACCTACGGCAAGGTCCGACGCGCGATTCTGAATTCGATGAAGCAGCAGACGGACGCGCTCTTTACCACCATGTTCGACCTCTACGGACTACCGGACGACTGGCCGGGCTGGCATGGGCTCGGAGGAGGCCCGGAGGTCTACGACTACGTGCGCGAACTTGAGGTCGCGTTTGCCGAAGATATCGGGGACCGGCGCTTCATCCCCTACATGCAGGTACACGAGTTCGAGGCACTGCTGCTCGCACAGCCTGCCGGACTCCTGGCGCCCCATCCCGACGCGGAAGATGCGGTAGCAGCGCTCGCTGAGGCCGTGTCAGAGTGCGGCGGACCGGAACTGGTCGATGGAGGTCGCGAGACACATCCGTCAGCGCGCATCGCGCGGCTCATTGCCAGGTACAGAAAGCCCTTCTCCGGTCCCGAAGCCGCCATCGCCATCGGCATCGAGGCCATGCGCGACGCCTGCCCGCACTTCAGAGAGTGGGTCGATACGCTCGTCGCTCTTGGCAATTGAGCCGTTGTCGTTCGCCGTTCGCTGTTAGCTGTCCGCTGGCAACTGGCAACTGAGAGCTGAGAATGGAATTCGGGAAGAAGCACATACTGATCTGGGGATCGATCTTTCTGCTGCTGGTGGGCCTCGTGCTTGCCATCAGGCAGCTCTACATCATGTTCGCGGTCCTCGCGCTTCTCGCCCCGGTCTCCTACCTGCTCTCGCGCGACACCCTCGACGCCCTGGAGGTGCGGCGCGAGGCCCCCGGGCTCATGAAGGAGGGGCAGCAGCGCCGCGCGCGCCTGATCGTCATCAACACCGGCGTACGCAGGCGCTACTTCTTCACCATCCGCGACGCTCTCCCCGACGGGATTGAGGCGGTCGATGAAGCCGATGGCACAACGCTCGTGCCCAGCCTCGCCAGCGAGGAGGAGTTCAGCTTCGAGTACGTCCTCCAGGCCAACCGTCGCGGCGTCTTCGAGATCGGCCCGGCCGTGCTCAAGCACTCCGACGTCATCGGCATGTTCAGCTTCGACCGGCAGCTCGGGCGGGCCGATGAGCTGGTGGTGCACCCGACGCCGGTGAAGATCCCACGCATCTGGACGCAGGTGGCGTCGCTGCGCGCGCCGGAGCGCCCGCGCAGGCGTTTCCGCGCCGAGGGCACGGAGTTCTACGGCACGCGCCCGTTCGTCCCCGGCGACGACCTGCGCCGCGTAGACTGGAACGCCACTGCCCGCCGCGGGCAGCTCATCATCCGCGAGTATGAGCGCGCCGAGGCCACCGACGCCACGGTAGTGCTGGACCTGGAGCGTCGGGTCCACCGCGGTGAGGGTGATGACTCGACGGTCGAGCGTGCGGTCAAACTCGCCGCGTCGGTCGTCGCCCAGTTCCTCGACCGCGGCAGCAGCGTGGGGCTGGTGGCGGTCGGGGCCGAGCAGGACTGGTCGATCCCTCCCTCAGCGGCGCCGCAGCAGAGCGCTCGGATCATGGACGCCCTCGCGCGCGTGCAGGCGGACGCGGACGAGGTGTTCCGCGCCACGCTCACGGAGCACCTGCCCTACCTGACCCGCGGCGGTCTGGCGGTCATCATCACGCCGCGACTCGACGAGGCCGCGCTGCCTGTCGCCACCGACCTGGTCGGTCGTGGGCATCAGGTCGCGTGGATGATCGTTGAGGCGCCTGGCGAGCCACAGGCGGGTCCGGGGCAGATGCGCCCGGACCAGCTCGCCGCGCGCCTGGCGGACCGCGGCGTGGACGTGTGGACGATCGCGGCGGGGCGCGAGATTGAGCTGGCGATGAGGAGGGTGCGGCGTGGGAGCTGACCGGCGCGAAAGCCTGCTGCGCGTCGGGCCGCTGCTGCTCGCGGCTCTCATCGCCTGCACCGCGGCGGCGACGGGCATGACCACGCTGCTGGCCGAGCCCGCGTTTGAGTTCTTGCTGCACCTGATGATCTTCGTCGGCGTGCTCTCCGCCGCGCTCCTGGGCCGCTGGAGCAGCTTCATCGGCCTCGCGGTGATCGCGGTGGCCGTGGCGGCGCTGACGCAGCGCCTGGCCCCCGCGCCCGGCGTCGAGCTGGTCTACCCGCCTGAGGTCGTGGCCGACGAGGACCTCACCTGGGCTACCCTCTGGGCGTGGCTGATGGTGGGCTTCTGCTTCATGATCGGCAATCGCAGGAACGTGATCTTCCCGCTCGTGGCGGGCCTCGCCATCTTCGGCCTCGTCGGCACTATCAACCTCAACGCCGTCATGCTCCTGAGCTTCGCGGTCTTCATCTTCGCTGTCGTCTTCATCTGGGGCTACGAGCACCTGCTCAATATCGGGGAGAAGCTGCCGAAGGCCGGCGCAAAAGGCGCGGAGTGGATCGGCATCGCCCGCACCCAGGCCCTCGCCAGCAGTCTGCTGGTGGCGGTGCTGCTCGTTGTCGGGATGCTCGTCGGCACCGGGCTGTACTTGATCGGTCCGCGGATGTTCGTTGGCGCGGATGGCTTCGCGCGCTACGCACGGTACCTCCAGCGCAACCTGCTCACCTACGGCGGCGTGTTCGACACGCTCACTGTCGGGCGCGGGCCGATCATCATGTCGTCGGCGCCCGCGATCCGGGTCAAGGCCGATGAGGCGGCCCTCTGGCGTGGCGCCGCGTATGACTCCTACACCGGCACGGGCTGGACGCGCAGCTTCAAGCGTACCGTTCCGCTGATCGCCCGGGATGACGGCTGGTGGGTCGTGCCGGGCACTGAGGAACTGGTCGGGAAGACGAACGAGCAGACAATCACTCTCGACAGCATGGAGAGCAAGACGATCTACGCGGCGGCGCGCCCGATTCGCGTGCGCGTGACCGACGAGAGCTTCCGTAACACCCGAGTGCAATACAAGCCGATGCTCGACGGCTACGACGCGTTGCGCACGGAGTTCATGATGAGCTCGGGGGCGCAGTTCGAGATCGTCTCGATCATGCCGCCCACCGACCCGGCCACCTTGCGCGCCACGCCCGCGCAGTACCCGCCGGAGATAGTGGAGACCTACATCGAGCAGATGCAGTTGCAGGCGCAGGTGGAGCTCGGCGACCTCGTCGTGGAGATCACCGACGGTGCCGAGACGCCCTACGACAGGGCCGAGGCGCTCCGGCAGTACCTCAGCGGAACCTGCGTCTACACTACCCGCGCACCCGCGATCCCCTACGGTGAGGACGTGGCCGTGTACTTCGTGGAGACCGGTCGGCGAGGCGCCTGCGGCCTGTTCGCGACCTCGATGGCGGTCATGTGCCGCCTCGCGGGCGTGCCCGCGCGCGTCGCGACGGGCTTCCAGACCGGCACGTACGACCCTGAGACCGATGAATTTGTCCCCCTGCAGCGCGACGCGCACGCCTGGGCGGAGGTCTACTTCACCGGCGTCGGCTGGGTCCCGTTCGACATCAGCGCCGAGGAAGCAGAGGGCGGGGGCGACGTCTTCGCATTCCTGCGCAGCGGCCGATGGCGGCGGCAGGTGCAGGACGTCCTCGCGCTGGTCGGCAACATCCTAGCGGTCGCGCTGGTGGTCGTCGCGCTGATCAGTGCGGTGCTGGGGCCGAGCGTGCTGCTGCGCTGGTTCCGCGCGCAGGCCCGGCGCAGGAACGCGCGTGAGCGCCTCGGACAGGCCTTCGAGTGGTTCCGGAGGCGTGCCGCGCGGATCGCCGACATGCGGCTGGAGCGCTGGCGCACGCCCGCCGAGATGGGGCTGGCGCTGGCCGACGCCGGGCTCGTCGGTAGCGCGGATGTGCGCGAAAGGCTGGACAAGTTCACGCGCACGTTCTACGATCAGCGCTACGGTCGCGCCGAACCCTCCAACGAGGAGATCTCGCGCGCCAGGGCCGAGGCCCGCAGCCTGCTCAACGACCTGCGCCGGGAGGCGCGCAGTCAGCGCCGCCGGAACGGAGGCAAGCGTTCGTGAGTCCAAGTGTCAAGACCGATGTCCCCCTCACGCTCCTGTGGGGCGATGCCGAGATCCTCAAGGAGCGCGCCCTCGCGGAGTTGGTCGGCGCGGTCCTCGACCCTTCCGAGCGCGAGTACGGACTGATCCGCCTCGATGCGGATGAGGCGGGGCTCGACGGCATCGTCGCCGAGCTGCAGTCCGGCTCGTTGATGGCCCCGCAGCGCCTCGTGGTCGTGCACCACATCAGCGACCTGACGAACGCGCAGCAGAAGAAGCTGGCCACGCGCTTGACGCCGCAGCCGGGGCTGACCGTGGTGATGCTCGTCTCGAAGGAGGCCAGCGAGCGCGCCTACGGCAAGGCGCCGATCGCCGCCGACCTCCGCCGGGCGATCGAGGCCGCCGGGCAGATCGTGCAGCTCCGCGGGCCGCGCGAACGCCAGCTCGCGGGCTGGGCGGTCCAGGAGATGGAGGCGCTCGGCAAGGCGATGCACTTCGACGCCGCGGCGCTGCTGTGCGAGAACGTTGCGGGCGACCTCGACCGGCTCGTGCGCGAGGTTGAGAAGCTGGCGGCCTACGTCGGCGAGCGGCCGGAGGTGACGGTCGCGGACGTCGAGGCCGTCTCGGTGCGCTTCAGCCAGGCGGACATCTTCACGCTGATGGACGCGATCGGTCAGAAGGATGCCGCGACCGCCCTGCGCCTTCTCGACGGCGTGCTGCAGGAGGGCGCGGACATGGGGGAGTTCCTGGGCTTCCTCGGGATGCTCGCGAGGCAGTTGCGGCTGATCTGGCAGGCGAGGTATCTGCGTCAGTGCAAGGTCCCGGCGGGTGACACGCGGAATCTTCCCGACGAGCTGGCGGGGCGGCTGCCCGAGCGGCACAACTTCGTCGAGGCGACTTCGGGCAACCGCGGCTGGCTGGCGGAGAAGTTCACGAGGCAGGCGGCGCTGTTTACCGACGCACAGCTCGCCCGCGCGCTCGACGGGCTCTGCCAGGCCGACCTGGCGCTGAAGGGCGGCGGAGGGAAGCGCCTCGATGAGCGCACGGTGGTCGAGCTGCTGATCGCGCAGTTGTGCCGGTGAGTGCGGCCCCCCGATCGGCCCGGCGCAGTGCTCGCTCGCGCACCCCACGCACGGAGACGAGGCGGATATGGACTGGCGCACCGCAGTCGGATCGCTCTGGATGGGCGCCGTCCTGGCCCTGTACCTGCGCGCCATGGTGCAGGCGCTGGGTGGTTGAAGCACGGATCTGAGTCGCTGAAACGGTGACATCTTGCTTGGTGCGGTAGTCTACCTGGCCATCATCCTCACCGCCTTCACCACCGGCACGTGTGTCCTGCGGCTGGTGCGTCTGTCGCCCGACGACGACGCACAGCGCGGACTCGCGGCGCTGGTGGTTGGGCATGTACTGCTCGCACTGCTCATCCTCGTGGTAGGCGTCACGGGCTACCTGCAGTGGTGGGCGCTCGCGCAACTGCTGCTGCTCGCGGCCCTCGGCGGCCTGCGCGCGCTTGACGACAGCCTCCGCTCGATCGGCAAGCTCTTCGCGCGGCTGTGGTGGGAGCTCACGCGCTCTCCGCTGCGCATCATCCACTGGGCGATCGTCGCTGTGATCGTGCTGCAGCTCATCGCGGCCCTCGCGCCGCCGCTGCCCACCGACTACGACGGCCTTGCCGAGCACCTCGCGATGGCCAAGCAGTGGGCTCGCGACGGACGCATCCACCCGCTGTGGTATGACCATCACTCACAGTTCCCCGCGACCGTGCAGATGCACTACACGCTCGCGCACGTCTTCGGCGTGCCCGACGCGGCCAAGCTCTTCCACTGGGGCTTCGGCGTCATGGCGATCGGCGCCGTGGTGGTCACGGGCCGGCGCCTGATCGCTCCCGCGGCGGGCTCATGGGCCGGCCTGATCCTCGCCACCACGCCGGGCTTCGCGTGGCTCATGGGCGTCGCCTACGTGGACCTTGCGGTGATCACCTGCGGGCTGCTCGCGCTGCTCTTCTTCATCCGCTGGGTGCAGGAGCGCGCCGACTGGCTGCTCTGGCTCTCGGCACTGATGGCGGGCGCGGGCGCGGGGATGAAGATGCAGGGCATCGCGCTGATGGGCCTGCTCGCACTCGCCGTCCTGATCGTGCTGCGCGGCAGACGGCTGGCGGCCATCGGCAGGGCGGCGGCCTTCGTCGGCCTCGCGCTGATCGTCTGCGGCCCGTGGTACCTCAAGAGCTACCTCTGGACCGGCAACCCCGTCTATCCGTTCGCGCACGAGGTATTCGGCGGCAAGTACTGGTCGCAGGAGCGCGCGGACATCTACCGGTTCAGCCAGCGCGGCTACGGCAAGGGGGAGATGCCCTCGGGCGAGGAGTTCGAGCGCATGACGTCGCTGCAGCGCGCCTTCGCGGGCCCGCACCGGCCGCTGAACATGCTGCTCGCGCCGCTGAACCTGACCCTGGAGCCGACGGCGTTCACCGTCCCGCTCTCGCCGCTGGGCGTCTGGGCGACCGACGCGATCGGGCCGCTGTGGCTGGCGCTGCTGCCGCTGCTGTTGCTCTTCCGCCGGCCGCCGCCGGTACGCTGGATGCTCTGGCTGCTGCTGCCACTGTGGCTGTGGTGGTTGTGGAGCATGCAGCTCAACCGCTACCTGCTGCCAACGCTCGCGCTGGTCGCGCCCGCGGCGGGCTGGGCGGTGGTCGAGGCCGAGCGGCACTCGCGGCTGCTGGCGACCATCGTGCGGGCGGGCGTGGGCGCATGGACCGTCATCGCTCTGGGGCTGATGTGCCTCTACGCGCTGCCTCAGGCCCCCGCCGCCTTCGGCCTCGTGGACGCCGACGCCTACCTCTCCTCGTTCTCGCTCTACGCCGCCGAGGAGGTCATCAACGAACGTTCGGCCCCCGATGCGAAGGTCGCGCTCTACGCCGAGCCGCGCGGCTACTACCTCGACCGCGACTACCTCTGGGCGGAGTCGGGTCACTCCGCGCTGATCGACTACGACCGCGCGGACACCGGCGAGGGCCTGGTCGCGGAGTGGCGGCGGCTGGGCGTGACGCACGTGCTGATCAACCTGGGGATGTTCCCCGACATTCAGACCGCGGACGACCCGCTCGCGCGCAGCATCCGCGAGGCGCTTGAGCAGGGCCTGATCGAGCCGATGGCGATGCCAGCCTCCGCGCGGTCCTACGTGATCTTCCGACTGACCTGAGCCCCCGCCTTCGCGTTGCCCCGGCGGCTTCATCGTGGCACGGGCGTCTCGCCCGTGCAGAGCCGTTGCCGTTCGCGGCCCCACAGTGCCTTGCAGGAAATCCCCGCCCTCCCGCTGAACGCTTCACCGAGGTACGCACGCGACGCAATGGGAGTGATCGGTCATGCAGACCGCTATGGCGATCGTCGGATTGCTCGTGACAGCCGGGGCGCTCGTCTGGGCGCAGGCCGAGCGCGTCGTGGCCGACGGCGCGGAGCCGAAGCTCGTACGTGATGAGTTCGCCTTCACCGAGGGCCCGGCCCGCGAGGCCGATGGCAGCGTCGTGTTCTCCGACGTGCGCGCCGGCCGCCGCTACCGCTGGACGCCCGGGAGCGCCGAGGTCACGCTTGTGGCTGAGGACACCGGAGGCGCGAACGGCATGTTCTTCGGCCCGGACGGCAGCCTGGCGGTGTGTGAGGGCGACCGCGGGCGGATCACGTCAATCGCGCCCGATGGCGAAGTGACGGTGCTGGCCGACACGTATGCCGGTGCGCGCTTCAACCGCCCGAACGACCTGTGGGTCGCGCCCGATGGCGGCGTCTACTTCACCGACCCGAACTACGGCCGCGGCGAGCTGTCGCAGGACGGCGAGCACGTCTACTACATCCCGCCCGACGGTGGCGAGGTCGTGCGCATCATCGACTGGATGGCGCGGCCCAACGGGCTGATCGGGACGCCCGACGGCCGCACGCTCTACATCACCGACGCGGGCGCGGGGCAGACGTGGAGCTTCCCGCGCGCGGACGACGGCACGCTCGGCGAGCGCTGCCTCTTCGTGGAGCAGGGGGCGGATGGGATGGCGCTCGACGCGGAGGGGAACGTCTACCTCTCGACCGACGCAATCGTGGCCTTCACGCCCGAGGGCGAGCAGATCGAGCGCATCGAGCTGCCCGTGCGCCCGACGAACATGTGCTTCGCGGGGCCGGAGCTGCGCACGTTGCTGATCACCGCGCGCGGCTCGGTCTTCGCCGTGCAGATGCGCGTGCAGGGCGCGACGCGCTAAGTAGGACAGGCTCCTCAGCCTGTCGCCCGAGACCGCACTTCGATCAGCATGGCCCGCAGCCTGCAGCCGCACCTCGGCGCGGCGCCGGGGCCGTAGCGGAGACGAACGGCCGGGCGCGGGAGAGGTGCTCCCGCGCCCCCACCACGCAGCTTGCTTCGGACGCGTGCGATTCAGTCCGTCTCCTGACTTGTCTCCTCGCCTAACGGAGGCGGTGCGGGTCCCATGCCAAGCCTGTACCAGTATTCTCTGGCACGCCGCCGGATACCTGAACGTTCGTCTTCGCACAGTTCCCGAACAATGTCGCGTGCCCGTGACTGCAGCTGCGAACGAAGAGGTGGAGGCACGCATTCGCACCCGGGCTTGGTGACGAGCATCATGAACGAGGCCTGAAGTACAGTGAACCTCAGGCCAGCGTCAGGCGAGGAAGCATACGGGATCAGCATCAGCGCAACCATCTCGTTGATGCATCCCTGTTCGCTGTTTTCCGAGGGCGTACGGGACACATGGTTCGGCAGAAGCCGGAGGGCGCGCCTGAACGCCTCGTCGGCAGGGCCATTGCTGTCCATCATGTCGCTCAGGATCGGGAGTGTCTGGCGCCAGTGTTCGTGAATGGCGAAGGATATCTCTCTGTTCCTCGGTGCGCCCCACGTTAAAGCATACTCCGAGATTAGCTCTCGGTAGGCATTCGCCTCCTCCTCTGTCAAAGGGTACTTCGCGCGGAGGTCTTCCATACATTTCTCGCGGCACTGGACCAACGCGGTAAGGACCGGATCGGTATGGGCTTCCGCTTCCGGCGACGCAGTCTGCCCGTCGGTGCGTGTCTCCGCTTCCTCTGCTCCCACGCCTGCCTGGTCGGTATCCGACGCGGGGGCATCCTGCGCGCGCGCTTGCCCCGTCAGCAGGAGAGCACAACCTCCGATGAGTAAGGTGGCCAGGGCCGCCACTGTCGGTATCGTCCGCATCATGGCGCAGCTCCTTTCTCGGCTGCCGGTGTTGCCGTTCGTTGTCTAGAGACCGTCGGGTTCGGTCCTCACATCATTGAGACAGCCCGTGCAGAACTCGCAGATGCTGTTGTCTATGTCCCCAAGATACGACATCACACAGGCATCGCTGCTGTCGTGGTTCATCACCGGGGGCGGCTGCATGTTTTCGTTGTGGTCATACAGGTCGAATTGATGGCCTATCTCGTGCGCCGTAATCTCGGCGATAGCGGCTTCGAGGTTCTGTGCGTCATCGTCATGCTCGATAGCATCGACAAGTACCCAGCACGTGTTGTGGCTTGGCAGCGATTTGCCTAAGGCCTCGGCAGTGTAGGAGTCCCACCGGTTAGCCGCGCACACCCAAAGGACGTTCTGCTCGCCACTTCTCTGGAACCAGAAGCTCTCGAAGCGAGTGACATGGTTGGGTATGTATTCGAAGCAGGGATGGTAGGGTACCGCGACACCACCGGTAGGCGCAAGATGCTTGAACTCCACGAAGCAGCCACCGTCGGATCCATCGAACTCGGCACCGTACGCATTGGGAAGCAGGGCCCACTCGGCTGCAAAGAGACCCACCTGGGGATCCAGGTTGCCGACTGCTGCTTCATGCAAGGTGCTGTAATCGGCTGAGACCTCAGCGGCCAGATGAACCGTTGTCCCGTTGACGGGATCTACCACCACCGTTTCCCCCTGCCGGTTCTCGGCATCGAAGAGATGAAGCTGCGAGCCTGGCCCGATGTTCTCGATTTCGTCCTTCAAGACGAGGGATTCGGCCCCTTCGATAACGCTCTGTTGGAGGTACGCACCCGACCGGTACATGCGCGCTTCCTCTATGTAGACGCGCTTCCATGCCACCAGCAGGTGTCCGGCTCCACCGTTGAACTGCTGCATCGCGCGCTGGAGGCTCGGAGGCCCCCCTGGCTGCGCGGCCACGACGTAGGTGTCTCCCGCCGCATAGTCGGTGATGGTCAGCGCCGCCGTAACTGCGGCCTCCTGTTCCTGCCCTTCTCCCACCAGCACAGCCGTCGCTTGCGTCGTACTGAGGACACCGGGGTCATCGGCGTTGTCCCCCCACTTGGCAGCATCCGTCCAGATCGTCTCCCAGTTCTGCGGGTCCGACACATACGGCGACATGTCCGGCGGGTCGAAGACTGCCAGGTAGATCGTCTGCCCAGCCCACTCCTTGTCGAAGTGTGCGGTAACGGTGATCTGCCCATCGACCGTCTGCTGCTCCAGCGGGTAGTCTTCGTCGTGCAGCGTAGAGATCATGACCGGTCCGCTCGGCGTAACGTCGGCCACAACCGGCGTGAGCTGACTGATGCCCTTCTGCAGCGCCGGCTTGGCCACGCCGTCCCGATTCTCGGCGGCGTCGGCAGCACCCTCGGCCGCGGACAGCACGCAGTAGATCGGGCCGATCGGGTCGTCGTTCTGGTCGAACTCCACGTCCTCGAGGGTGTAGACGCCGGTCCAGTGGGTTGTCGCTGAGGTCGGCTGGCCAGTCAGTTGGCCGATCTGCGACAGGTCCGGCCCGTAGAACCTCAGGTCCACTGAACCGGCCTCGCGATTGAGCGTGTACCTCACCACGCCGGTGAGCGTCCCCGCCTGTACGTCCTTCGAGCAGTAGTAGAAGTTGTTGACCGTGGGCGTGAGGACCGCAGACTTGTCCCGGTCCTCGCATGGGCCCTGGGGCGGCAACATGTCCTGGTGGTTCGCGACGATCCGGTAGGTGTAGATGCCGTCCTCTTCCGGCAGGTCCTCGTCCCAGTTCATCGAATCAGCGCCGAGGCCCACCTCTTCCTCCTCCAGCGTGTCCACCACGTTTCCCTGAAGATCGTAGATGGTCACGGTCACGGTGAACTCGGGAGCGGGGTCAACGTCGTCGGAGTGCGTGATGTTCCAGGCGATGGTGTGTGAGACGTCCTCGGCCTCGTGCAGGATGATCTCGTCGCCGGTGGCTTTGACGACCGTGTTGTTGGGCGTGAAGTAGGCGGTGATCTCGGGGAAGACGTGGTCAGGGTCGCCGGGCGGCCACATCATGTCATACAGGTAGGTGACCGCCTTCCATTCGATGGGCGCGTTCGGGTCACCGACCGTGTCCCAGGTGATATAGGAGGACCAGTTGTCGCCGACCTCGTAGATGGCCGGGTTGTCCTCGCCCTTGAATACCCACTGGCCGTCCACCTTCTGATAGAACTTGGTGTTCGCCCACTCGAAGGGGACGAAGGGCCAGAGACCATCAACGAGCGAGCGGCAGACCACCTCAACGGTGTCGGCGACTTCAGCTCCCAGCCGGTCACCTCCCGGCACACGCATGAACAGCTCGAAGTCGTCCTCGTCGGGGAGGTCCTTAGCCCCGACGACTTCCACCACGTTGACCGCGATCTGATCCGATCCGGTGTCCTTCTCGACCGTCGCGGTGACGGTCACGGTGAACTTGCCCTTCTTCTCAAAGCGGTAGTACGCGGGGTTGCCGACAATCGGCTCCTTCGCGTCGGGGAACGACCAGGTGAAGGTCGCGAGGTCAGTCACGTCTCCGCTCTTCTCGTCAACCGCTGCTGCAAGGAACGGAGTGCGGCCGTGCTGGTAGACCTCAGCGGGGCTCTTCTCAGGAACCACGATGTCCACACTCAAAGCATGCGCGAAACCGGCGAGCGTCAGCGACAGGACGGCGGCAACGACGAGTGGCAGACTCGAGGAACGTCGGGGGGGGCGACAGTTTTCATGACCATACCTCCCGCTACAAACGGAATGGCATCTCCCCTAGCAGAAGCATCATACTCCCGAACTCGATGGGATGCACGTTAAACTTTCGGGGACATTTGGTGGCGGCTGTGCGGGCGGCGGCGTGTGCGAGGAACATTGACCGGCAACGGTCTGGATTCGGGAAACCGTTGCCGCGCCGCTCAGTAGTAGTACTGCTGGAAGCTGCCCTGGCGCGCGCCACCGCGGCCGACGGTCCAGTCCTGCGCCTCGAACGGGAAGGTCTTGATCCCCAGATTCAGCCGGATCTCGTCGTAGGTCGAGTCGTAGCTGAGCGTGGCGAGCCAGCAGTGCAGGTCGCGCGTGATGCGCAGGCTCATGTTCTGCAGGTCGCCCTGGTAGCCGCTGTAGGTGGTCAGCCCGGCGAACTGCCAGCGGTCGTCGATGCGCCAGTCGAACTCCAGGTCCGCGCTGTCGAGCGCCCCGTCATCAATGTCGTAGGTGCTTGAGAGCGCGAGGTACAGCTCCCAGGGCGCGGCGTGCGTCCAGCGCACCTGCACCGGCCGCCACATCGAGTCGTCCAACGAGTAGCCCGAGACCAGCTCCAGCCGGTCGCGGTCGGTGGCGTTGTACCAGCCGCGCATGCGCAGCTCGCGCCACTCATCACGCACGTAGTCGAAGCCGCCGGTCAGCTCAAAGCGCGAACGTTCCGGCCACTGCTGCACCACCGAGAGGGTCGTGTAGTCGTAGACGCCGCCGTAGTCGCGGCGCAGCGGCGAGAAGCCCGCGACCGTCGTGGCGCGGTGCGAGATGCGCGAGGAGAGGTGCGCGCCGAACTCGGTGGTGATGTCCATCGAGCCGCCGACCGTGTAGAGCGCGGAGTTGTCGGAGTAGAAGCCCTGGTTGAAGTTCAGCGTGCTCGTGAGCGTGGTGTTGTCGGTGATCTGCTTGCGCTCGCCGCCCATGTTCAGGTTGATCGCGGCGGTCGAGATCTCGTCCTCATTCGGGTACTGCACGAGGTGTCCGGCGGTGAACTTGGCGCGGAACGGAATCCCGCCCGGCAACTCCCAATCGCCGAGACGCCGCGAGTCGGTATTGAAGACCACCTCCGGCAGCTTCTCCAGCCGGAAGCCCTGGTTGCCATCGCCCTCAGTCTGCCACTGCTGCCGGGCCGCCAGAGCCCAGTCGAACCAGTCGCCGCGGTCCTGGTACTGGAAGCTTCCCTCGATGATCTCCGAGGTCGGGGTCTCGCCGGAGTACTCCGAGCGGCGCATCGTCGCCCGCACGTCCCAGCTTGCGTTCCCCGCCATCCGCTGGCGATGGTTGAGCGTGCTGGTGAAGCGCCGGCTGCTGGAGTAGCTGCTGTCGGTGATCGACCGGTCGATCCCGAGCGTGGTGTTCGACAGCTCCCCGCGATGCGTGAAAGTCAGATTCCCCGCCAGCGACTTGCTCGCGGACGCGTAGCCGCTGTTCTGCTGCAGGCTCATGTTCAGGCGCGAGTTCAGGTCGTCGCTGATCTGCCACTCGTCCCGCAGGCGCGCGCTCAGCGAGCCCTGCTCCGGCTCGTAGAACAGCGACGCCTCGCCCGTGTGTGGGCCGGTGCGGAAGTAGTGGTCCCCGCCGACGCCGATCCCGCGCTTCTCCGTCAGATGCAGGCGCACGTAGCTGTTCAGCTCGCTGCCGGTCAGGTAGAGGTAGGCGAACTTCGCGTAGAAGCCTTCGACCGAGTTCTGCCCCAGCTCGGGGAAGAAGCGGTTGTTTTGGCTCTGCCGCGACAGCACCAGGTCCCAGGGCAGCCGGAAGATCGTGTTGCCGAGGATCTCCAGCCGCGGGTTCTCCAGCACCACGCGCTCGTCGCCGATCACGCGCAGGTGCTGCGAGTGCAGTCCGTAGTGCGGGTGCTCGAGGTCGCAACTCGTGACGAGGCCGTTGAAGGCATCGACGCGCTCATCCTCGCCTGCGCCGCTGACCGTCTCCGCGCGCACGAAGATCGGCTCCTCGACCCCGCGCTCGAACTGTTCCGGCTCGAAGCGCGTGCGCGCGCCGAGTATCTCCCACTCCTCGGTCTCGAAGTTCAGACGGATCAGGTCGGCGGTGGTGATCTGCCCCTCGCGCTCGATCGTCACGTTGCCGCGGAACTGCCCCCAGACGCCGTCCTCGTCGATCTCGGCGGTGTCCGAGCTGACCGTGATGTTGCGGTAGCGCACCGTCACGTTGCCCTTCGCGATGGTCGCGCCGCTCTGATAGTAGACCTCATCGGCGTCCACGAGGATGTCGTCCTCGGAGGGCTCGGGCCGCCAGTCCGGCGGGGACGCTCCGTCATCCTGTGGTGCGGACGCCCCCGTCCGCACGCCGTTCTCCCCCTCTCCCGCCGACTCCGCGCCGTTTGCGGAGTCCAGGGGGAGGGGGCCGGGGGGAGGGGCCGCCGGCGTAGTAGTGCGCGGCTGGAAGTCGGGAGGGGGAGCGGTCTCGATCACGCCCTGCCGCACGGTCTCCGCACCATGCGTGCAGGCGACCGCGACGACCATCGCGGCGGCCGCAAGCGCGAGTGTGCGGATTGCGCGCAGGGCGCTGCTCATCGTACGCTCCCGTGGGTCAGCGAAGCCGGTAGAGGCCGATGGCTGCGGCTGCGATGAGGACTGCGTTCTGCACCCAGGCGGCCACCGCGATCGGCAGGACGCCGTTTTCGCCAAGCGTTCTCATCCAGATCATCACGAGGAAGTAGCCGAACGTTATGATCATCGCGGCCATGACGCCTACGAGGCTCTGACCGCGCGCGAAGCGCAGCGTGACCGGCCCCGCCAGCGCCGCGAAGACGAGGCACGAGGCCGCCATCGCGAGCCTGCTCTGCGCCTCCAGCCCGTATGAGCGGCCCGCGCCGGGGGCTTGCTCCTCGCGCATGCGATACTCGCCGACGAGGTCGCGCACGGTCATCTCCGCCATCCCCAGCGCCCCGTGCATGGCCCCCGCCGCGCCGGTCGCGACCTCGCGCAGGTCGATCTTCGCCCCGGTGCTGCGCTGCGTGGTCAGCGAGGCGCCGTCGAAGAAGTAGAAGCGCGGGCTGACCGGGTAGAGCACGTCGCCGCGGAAGACCGCGCGCTCGGCGGCGAAGAGCATCGGGTAGTCGCTCGCCTGCGTCATGAAGATCATCACGTCGCGCAGCTCCTGCTGCTGCGCCTC
>JALGSW010000117.1 GCA_029821635.1 Candidatus Zipacnadia bacterium | reverse complement strand
GGCTGGCTGCTCGCCCAGTCCCAGTCGAAGACGCCCACCACGCGGCTGTCGCGGAACTTGAGGTTCGCCGGGTGGTAGTCGCCCTGCACGACCGTGCGCGGCAGCGCCCAATACGCCGCGTCGGGCAGGCGCGCGGCTAACTCGCGCGCAAGCTCCAGCGCCTCACGCAGCACCTCCGCCTGCTCGCCCGAGGCCCGCTCAGCCAGCGGCTCGAGCCAGTCCGGCAGGTCCTTCGGATCGTGAAAGCGCGGCCAGGGCTTCGCGACCGGTGGCTCGAAGCACACGGCGGAGAGGTGCAGCCGCGCGAGCGTTGCTCCCGCCTCCACCAGCTCGCCCGCGTCGCCCGGCATGTGCTGCTCGCCCTCGATGAACTCGAAAAGCTCGTAGACACACTCGCCCTGCGCGCGCGCGCCCGCAGCCTGCAGCCACGCGTGGCCGAGGTCGCCGCTAACGCCACGCGGGACCGGCAGCCCATCCGCCGCAAGGTGCGCGAGCAGCGCGTGATCGAAGCGCACCCAGTCGGTGCGGGCGTAGCGCGGATTGCGCCGCCGCAGCATCAGCCGCCGGTCGGGCAGCTCGATCACCGCACTGGCGTTCGCGGTGCCGCTGCCGGGCGCGACGTGCTCGGGCACGGCCCCGATCCCCCACGCGCTGAGAGCACGCAGCGCCTCGTCTGCTGGAAGCGATGTGATCGGCTGGGACATGTCTTCCGTCCTTCCTCCGGGATGCTGTACCGCCACAGCCTGAGGGAAGTCTGGCCTGCTTACCAAGTCTCCTTCAACGCGACCCGGGCGCCGGCCTCCATGCATCACTCGGCCAGTGCGTCCCGGTCTTTTGACCAGCCTGCGTCCGCAATGAACAGAGGAAGGTATCCCGGAGTGAGGGAAGAATGCTCAACACATCACGATTGCGTGCAGAAAACCAGCCAGGTGGATATGGTATGGCATACGACGCGTTTATCAGCTACTCAAGCCATGACGTCACCGTGGCAAACGCTGTCTGTCATACGCTCGAGAGTCGTGGGGTGCGCTGCTGGATCGCTCCCCGCGACGTGCTCGCGGGGAAGGACTGGGCGGATCAGATCGTCGATGCCATCGAGGAGTGCCCGGCGATGGTGCTCGTCTTCTCCTCCTGGTCGAATGCCTCTGAGAACGTGCGCGACGAACTCCACACGGCGGTCAGCGACGGTAAGATCGTCGTGACTCTCCGCATCGAGGATGTGGCTCCCACCGGCCGGATGAAGCTGCACCTTGGTCGTCGCCATTGGCTTGACGGCATCACCGAACCAATGCAGCAGCACCTCGACGGTCTTGCCGACGTAGTGGCTCGCCTGCTCGCCGTCCCGGCCGAGGAGTTGCCGACCCCGACCGGCGGGGCGGCTCAGGCTCCGCCAGGGCCCGCGCTCCCCGAGTTCAAGATCCCCGTCAGCTCGCGCGACATTGACGCCGCGAACGCGCGACTTCTGCAGGTCCTGCATGCCGTACTCAACGACCCGGGGGACATCCAGCACTGGAAAGTGCAGCTCAGGAACCTCGTGGATGAGGTCTTCTCCGACCCACGCTACGCACAGGAGTTGCCCGGTCTTGTGGCTGCCATCCAGCGGCTGTACACGGCCGCGCTGTTCCTCCCGACATCGGAGAACATCGACTGGCAGTCGATCCGCGAAGGCCTCACCTGGCTGGCAAAGCCGCCGCTGGTCGATGCTGCCGCCGACCTCCAGGAGGCCCGCGAGTACTTCGCCGGCCTGCTCGAGACCGAGACGGACGCACTTGACCTGCGGACGGCGGTCGAGCACGGAATTCGCATGGCGTTGATGGGGACGGATGCCGATCGGGTGGACGACCATGTGCAGCGCTATCTTGAGCGGCTGCGCGGACCGAATGTTTACCGTATGGACCTGCCGTAGACGTTCGCGAAGCAGGAAGCAGCCCGGCCGTCGCATTGCAGTGTGAGGAGCCTTTCATCTGGAGGAGGAACAGTCATGTCTCCCAGCGTTGCGGAGTTCCAGTCAGAGGTAGCCGCTCTCGCGGCCAACTGCCGGCGTGACACCACGCTCATGGGGACGCTGAGCGATCAGTTCCAGCGACTCGCCGAAACGGCCGCCACCGATCCGGACCTCGAACGCCAGGCCGCGCGCGAGGCAGCGATGGCCTACCGGCTCTACGCCGCCTACCTGATTCTGCGCCCAGGCGAGATACCCAAGCCCGTTCGCATACGGGATGCCGCGCCATGGATGCAGCGTGCGGCGATGCTCGCCCCGTCGGTCGCTGATGCCTCCGGCCTGAACAAGGCGGTGGGCTACTTCTCCGACCTCGCCGCGGGCACAGAGCCCCCGCGAGACACCGGCGAGTACCTCAAACACCTGATGCGGCTCGGGATGGTCGAGGCCAGCGATCACGAAGTCGCACAGGAGGTCGCCGGCTACCTCGGGTACACCGAGAGGGTCACTGAGCCTCAGGCAGGTGGCGGTGCATCGCTCAGCGACGACGTGGACTTCCTGGAGGAGTACCGAGTGGACGGGCCCAGCATGCACGAGGCGCTCATGGGTCTGAAGCTCAACCTTCAGCTTCGCTTCGGAGCGCGCGACGTGGGCTCGGTCAGCGCCTCATACGTCAACCGCATGGACAACGGGAATACCTGCGTCCGCTACGAGTTCATGGGGGACGAGCCGATCCTCTTGGAATTCGAGGTCAGCAAAGACAATAACCTCGTGACACCCACGACCGAAGTCGCCGAGGTCATCATGCGGCTGGTCCGCGGCGAGACATAGAGACATAGGGGGACCCGGCGATGCCTGGTGCGGCAAGGAATGGGTCGGCGCTCAGCCCAGCATACCGGCCAGCGTCCTGTGCGGCGAGGGCATCGCGAGCGCGGCAAGCTCGCTCACGCCCACCCACCGCGCCTCGTCGTGCGCTCTCGCGGCGAGCTGCTGCAGCGGCCGCGACTTCACCTCGGGGATCCGTTCCTGGAGCCCCCGCGCGCGCGCTTCGCAGGCGTCGGTCAGCGGGCAGATCAAGCAGCCGGGCCTGCCGGGGATGCAGATCAGCGCACCAAGCTCCATCAGCGCCTGATTGAAGTCGCCGGGGCGGTCCGCGGGCAGGACTTGCAGGGCGAGTTCAGTGATCCGGCGGCGCACCTGCCCCTTCGACGCATCCCCCTCGATGGCGAACAGCCGAGCGAGCACGCGAATCGCGTTCGCGTCCACCGCGGGCGTCGGCACGCCGCAGGCGATGCTCAGCACCGCGCCCGCGGTGTACTCGCCGATGCCAGGCAGCGCGCGCAGAGCCTCGTAGCTGCGCGGAAACGCGCCGCCATGCTCGCGGACGACCGTCTGCGCGGCGGCGTGGAGGTTGCGCGCGCGGGAGTAGTACCCGAGGCCCTCCCAGAGCCGCAGCACGTCATCGAGCGGCGCGTTCGCGAGCGCCTCGACAGTCGGGAAGGCCTCGATGAAGCGCTCGTAGTAGCCGATGACGCGATCGACCTGGGTCTGCTGCAGCATGATCTCCGAGACCCAGATGCGGTAGGGATCGCTCGTGCGCCGCCACGGCAGGTCGCGCTTGTGCCGGTCGAACCACGCGAGCAGCGGCCGGGCTAGGTCCCGCACAGCCACGCCTCGATCTGCGCCTCATCCGCGTCGGCCCAGGGCATGACGTCCTCGATGCACTGGCGGTCAAAGCCGGAGTAGATGTGCGCCATCGTGTCGCGGTAGGTGCCATCGGCCAGCGTCTTCTCCCGCCACGCGGTGAAGCACTCGCGGTCGTAGGCCTTCGCACGGGCGTCGATGCCCTCGCGGTCGAAGTTCGCGGCGAGGATGCCGTCCAGCTCCGCGACTACCTCCGGGCGTTCGCCCGCGACGTCGCTCAGCTCCCACGGGTCGGCCTCCACGTCATAAAGCTGCGGCTCGTAGCCGACGTAGCTGACGTACTTCCACTGTCCGCGGCGGAGCATATAGGTACCGGTGTTCACGCGGTCACCGTTGTACTCGCAGAACGCCCAGTCGCGCTCACGCGGCGCGTCGCCGGTGAGCTGGGGCATCAGCGACTCCCCGTCGATGCTCTCCGGCCAGTCGGGCGCGTGCGCGTGGTCGTCGTAGCTCGTGCGCGCCATGTCCATGAAGGTCGGATAGAGGTCGATCTGCGAGACAGGCGTGTCCACGCTCGCTCCCCGTCGCACGTCGGGCCCGGAGACAATCAGCGGGATGTGACTGGAGGGCTCGTGCATCGTGCGCTTGAGGATCTGCCCCTGCTCGCCCGCCATCTCACCGTGGTCGCTGGAGAAGACCACGTAGGTATTGTCCCGCAGGCCGAGGTCGTCGAGCGTGTTGAGCACCTGGCCCACTACCTCGTCGAGCGCCACGATCATCGCGTAGTAGACGTGCCGAATCTGCCGCACCATCGCCTCAGACAGGCCCTTGTCACAGTTCTTCGTGATGCGTATGTAGCGCGTGACGGGGTGGTCGTCATCGCGAACGGGGCCGATGTCGGGCGGCAGCTCGATCGCATCGGGGTCGATCATGTCCATGTGTCGCCGCGCCGCACGGAAGGCCGGATGCACCAGCCCGGTGGTGAGGTAGCAACTGAAGGGAGACTCGCGCCGGGACGCCGCGCGCATCCAGTCGCAGGCCTGCCACGTCCAGTCCCAGTCGCGGCGGTAGGGCGCATCGTCCTTCGTGACCTCAGGCAGGGGTGTGCGGCTGATCGGTCGGTGGATGTTCGCCGAGCGCGTCCACGAGCCGACCTGATCGCGGATCGAGTGCATGCCCCAGGCGAAGTCGAGCGGGCCGATCATCGTGGTCTGGTAGCCCGCGCCGCCCAGGGCGTCGCGCAGGATCGGCGTGCCCTCGCGCAGGCCCTGGTGGTTGTTCCAGCAGTCGCGGAAGTTCGGGTATTTGCCGGTGAACATGCTGGCCCGCGAGGGGTTGCAGACCGGGCAGACGGTGTAGGCGTTCGTGAAGAGCACGCCGTCATCGGCGAGCGAGTCGAGGTTGGGCGTGAGGCCCTGCAGGACCGGGTCGCCCATGCAGCCCATCTTCCGGCCGTCCATGCTCTCGGCGTGGAAGTGCACGATGTTCGGCCGGTCGGCGTCGAAGCGGAATCGGTCGGCACGGGGCATCGGAGCATCTCCTCCAGCGCGGCGAACTTGTGCTGCGTCGGAGAAATTCCGGGTCGGGCGCGTCAGTCCTGCCTCGGACCCATTCCCGACCCGCGCGGGAGGTCAGAACCTCGGGTGGCGCGAAGCTTCGCACAGACACGCAGTACGCGCAATGAGCGAGGCGACGTGCCATGACAGCCACCCAGCGATGGAAGTTCCACGATCCCACAGAGGTCCAGTTCGGGCGCGGCATACGCGAGACGCTTGCCGAACTCGCCGCGAGCTTCGGCAGCCGTCCGATCCTGGTCACCGACGCGGGCCTCGTCGGCCTGCCGATCATCGACGACCTCCGCGGCCTGCTCCCGGACGGGACGCCGGTCTTCGCCGAGGTAGAGCCGAACCCGACCGTGCAGATGGTGGACGCGCTCGCGGAGCTGATCCGCGAGGTGGAAGCCGACGTGCTCGTGGCGGCGGGTGGTGGCAGCTCGCTTGACTGCGCCAAGGCCGCCGGCTCGGTCTCGCAGCAGGACGGCCCGGCGCGCGCGTATCACTCCGGGAGCGCGACGCTCGACGACCGCCACCTGCCGCTGATCGCCGTCCCCACGACCGCCGGGACTGGCAGCGAGGTCACGCCCATCTCCGTGCTGGACGATCCGGAGAAGGGCGTCAAGGCCCCGATGACCCACGCGAACTTCTTCCCGGTGGTCGCGCTCGTTGACCCGGAGCTGACGATGTCGATGCCGCCAGAGGTCACCGCCTCCACCGGCTTTGACGCGCTCGCGCACGCGGTCGAGGGCTACTGGTCGCGCAACCATAACCCCATCTCCGACGCGCTGGCGCTCGAGGCCGCCGGGCTGGTCTTCGATCACCTCCCGCGCGCGCTGGAAGACGGCTCCGACGTGCGGGCGCGCGAGGGCATGTCCACGGCCGCGCTGATGGCCGGGATGGCCTTCCACGCGCCCAAAAACGCTGCGGTGCACGCCTGCTCGTTCCCGCTTTCCGCCACGTATCACCTGCCGCACGGCACCGCCTGCGCGATCACGCTCGACCACTTCATGCGCTACAACGCCCCGGCGATGGGCGCGCGCGGCAAACGCCTCGCGAGGGCCGCGGGCTTCCCCAACATGGACGCGATGGCCGACACCTTCGGCGCGATGAAGGCCCGCTCGGGCCTCCCGACGCGCCTGTCGCACGTCGGCATCGCCGAGGAAGACATCGACGCGCTCGTCGAGGCGAGCTTCCACCCGCTCATGGACAATAACCCGCGCGAGGTCACGCCCGAGGAACTCGCCGGGATCTACCGGAGGATGCTGTGAGGAGGGGTTCCATGCCCGAGGAGTTCGACCGCGAAGCCTTCGATGACCTGGCGGGTGAGTTCCGTTACGTCATCACCGACATGATCTGCCGCGCAGGCTCCGGCCACCTCGGCGGCGCGCTGAGCCTCGTCGAGACGATCATCACGCTCTACTGGCGCATCATGCGCTTCGACTCGGCCAACCCGCACTGGGAGGGGCGCGATCGGCTCGTCATGTCCAAGGGTCACGCCGGGCCGGTGCTCTACGTCGCACTGGCCTACCGGGGCTTCTTCCCGAAGCAGGAGCTCAAGACCATCAACGCCGACGGGACGCGACTGCCCAGCCACGCCGACCGGCTGCAGACGCCCGGCATCGACATGACCGCGGGCTCGCTTGGGCAGGGCCTCTCCGCGGCGTGCGGCTTCGCGATGGGCGGGCGCATTCGGAAGCAGAGCCACGATGTCTACTGCGTCATCGGCGACGGTGAGAGCGATGAAGGGATGATCTGGGAGGCGGCGATGTTCGCCGGCCACAACAAGCTGGACAACCTCGTCGCCATCACCGACTACAACCGGCTGCAGATTGACGGCTTCACGGACGAGATCATGACGCTCGAACCGCTCGCGGACAAGTGGCGCGCGTTCAACTGGGAAGTCATGGAGATGGACGGACATGACTGGGACGACCTCCACACCACGATCGACGCCGCGCGCGCATTCCGCGGCAAGCCGGTGATGATCATCGCGCACACCACGAAGGCCCGTGGCTGCTCGGTGGTGCAGGATCTGCCGGAGAGTCACAACATCAAGGTCGGTGGCCCCGAGGACTTCGAGAAGTTCATGTGCGCGCTTGAGTGCCAGGGCTACGAGCTTCCCTACGAGGTGCAGTGACCATGATCGCGACGCCGCTGCATGAGATGGAGATGCGCAAGGCCTACGCCGAGACGCTCGTGGAGCTCGCCGACAGCGACCCGAACATCGTGGTCATCGAGGCGGACCTCGGCAAGGCCTCGGGCACGATCCCGACCTTCTCCGAGGCGCATCCGGAGCGCTTCATCGACACCGGCGTGGCCGAGGCGAACATGATCGGCATCGGCGCCGGGCTGGCCGTCGAGGGCTTCGTGCCCTTCTGCGCGAGCTTCACGCCCTTCGCGAGCCGCCGCGTCTACGACGCAATCACGATCTCCGTGGCGTACGCCGACGCGAACGTGAAGATCGTCGGCACCGCGCCGGGCATTACCACCGGGGCAAACGGTGGCACGCACATGTGCTTCCAGGACCTCGCGATCATGCGCGCGATGCCGAACATGACCGTCTTCTCGCCCTGCGACGCGTGGGAGCTTGCCTCGTGCGTGCGCTGGATGGCCGAGTACGAGCACCCCTGCTACATGCAGATGATCCGGCCGCTCCAGCCGCAGGTCTTCGGCGAGGACTACGCGTTCGACCCGCACACAGCCGTCCGCATGAGCGAGGGCGACGCCGCCACGCTCGTCAGCACCGGCTGGATGACGCAGTTTGCGCGACAGGCGGTGTCCGAGTTGGCCGCGGAGGGCGTGGCGGTCGATCACTTCCACTACGCCTCGGTGAAGCCGTTCGACGAGGAGAGCCTGCTCGAATCGGCCTCCCGCACCGGCCTCGTGGTGACGGTGGAAAATCAGAGCGTGATCGGCGGCCTCGGCGGCGCGGTGTGCGAGGTGCTGTCCGAGCGGCTGCCGACGCGCGTGAAGCGCCTGGGTGTGCACGACCGCTTCGGCGAGGTCGCGACCGAGGAGTATCTGCTCAACAAGCACGGGATGAATGTCGAGCACATTAAGGCCGCGTGCACTGAGGGAGCGTAGCACGATGAAAGTTGTCGTCGGCTCTGTCGTCAAGGGACTTACGCTCAAGACCGCTATCGTCGAGTGGCTGGAGGAGGACGGTCACGAGGTCATCGACGTGGGCGCGTACGGCTTCGACACGTTCGTGAAGTTCCCGTCCATCGCCGAGCGCGCCGCCTACGTGCTCCAGCAAGGCGGGGCGGAGCGCGCGATCCTCTGCTGCGGCAGCGGTACCGGGATGGCGCTGGCGGCCGGCAAGTTCCGCGGCATCTGCGCGGTCTCGTGCGAGACCGTGATGGCGGCTGAGTTCGCGCGCTGGGTCAATGACGCGAACTGCATGTGCATGGGTGAGAGCCTCGTCACCGCCGATCAGGGCAAGCGCATGGCGCGCATCTTCCTGAGCGAGGAGTTCCAGGCGGTGCCGGGCATCCCGCAGCACGTGCTCGACTTCTGGGCGGAGGCGCGCGATGAGATCGTGGCGCGCGGTGATGAGGCCACCGACCGTGAGATGGGGACGCTGAGTTGATGGAGGCGTGAACGGCCCCGGAGACTACGCGCTCATCTTTGCCGTCATCCTGCTCGCCAATACCGCCAGCAGCCTCACTGGCTTCGGCGGCACCGTGCTCGCGCTGCCCTTCGTGGCGATGATCATCGGCGTCAAGCTGGCGGTGCCGGTGCTGGTGGTGCAGGCGTGGGTGCTGGCGGTCTTCATCTGCGTCGAGGCGCGCCAGAGCATCTCATGGCGCGACTGGGGGAAGATCGTCGGGTTCGTGGTGGTCGGCCTGCCGGTGGGCCTCTGGGTGGCGGGCGCGGTGCCCGAAGCCCCCCTCAAGCTGGCGCTGGGCCTCTTCACTTTCGGCGTCGGCATCTACGGCCTGGCTCGCCCCCTGCCCCGCGCGGACAGCCGCGAACGCCTCGTCGGCTTGAAGGGCCGGGCGCTGACCGCGCTGCTGGCCCTCGGCGGGGTGGTGCATGGAGCATTCGCCACCGGAGGGCCGCTCATCGTGATCTACGGCACCCGCGCCATGCCGGAGAAAAGCACCTTCCGCGTGACGATGAGCGCGACGTGGCTGACGCTCAACACGATCCTGCTCACGCAGTGGTTCATACGCGGGAGCATCAGCGGGCCGCAACTGAAGCTCGCGGCTCTGTGCGTGCCATTCACCCTCGCGGGCATGGCTGTCGGCACCATCGCGCACTACCGCGTGGATGAGCTGCTCTTCCGCCGCGTGGTCTACGCGGTGCTGCTCATCGCATCGGGGATGCTGGTGCATTCGGCGCTGGCGTGAGGAATGGGTCGGCGCAGCGGCTGAGTTCCGCAAGCGGAACTCACTCCTCGCTACGCTCGGAGCGGCCCCTCCACGACGTCGAACGCAAATGCCCGACACAGAATCACGGGCGAGGCCCCACGCAGACCACGTGCCCCGTCCCTCGCACGTACATCCGCCCGTGCGCGAAGGATGGCGTGGAGTAGACCGCCTCACCGAAGCTCCCCGCCCCAACCTGCTCGAACTGCCTGCCCGCGGAGAGCACCAGGCTCTCCCCCGCCTCGCCGATCAGGTAGACGCGCTCGCCGACCAGCGACGGTGACGCCCGGAAGCGCGGCGCGAGGCGCTGCACGTATTGCTCCTCGCCGGTGTCCGCGTCGAAGCAGCTCAGCACGCCGCTCGTGTGCAGCGTCCAGACGAGTGCGCCGTTGCTCAGCGGACTTGTGATGTCCGGGAACTGCCCCCGCACCGACCAGTCCACGTGCGTGTCCGTCACGTCGCCGCTGCCACCGGGCAGGATCGCGGTCAGCTCCGCGTAGATGTTCGCGACGTAAATGCGCCCGTTCGCGAAGATCGGCGACGGCGCCGAGTCGCCCTCGATGCAGCGCACCCGCCAGTATTCCTCGCCGGTCGCCGGGTCGTACGCGATCACCCACGGCTTCGCGCTCGTGACCAGCTCCTCACGGCCGTTCGCACCGATCACGATCAGCGTGGTCCACGAGCCCTGCACGGGCCGCGGGATGTCCCAGACGGTCTCGCCCGTCGCGCGGTCGAGCGCCACCAGGTGCGAGGCGCCGATGTCCGGCTTGCCGAGGTCGATCTGCACGTAGAGCAGGTCGCCGTGGAGCACGAGCGACGAGGCGTGGCCGTAGATGTCCTCGCTGAAGTCGAAGCGCCGTTCCCAGAGCGTGTTGCCCTCAAAGTCGAGCGCGAGCACGTGGCCGGTCGGGAAGCACTCGTAGATGCGCTCGCCGTCGGTCGCGCCGGTGGGGGCGGCGTAGCCGGTCATGCCATGCACGCGCTCGACAGGACAGTCCTCGCCCTCGGCGACCGGGACCGCCCAGAGCAGCTCGCCGGTGTGCGCGTCGAGGCAGTAGACTTCGCGGCGGTTCTCGTCCGCGCCGGTCACGAAGAGCCGATCACCCCAGATGATCGCGGAGTTCGCGCCAGGCAGCGGCAACTCGGTCTGCCACGCGATGCCCTCGCCCGTGGCGGCGTCCCAGTTCATCAGCAGCTCGTCGAACGGCGCCACGCCCGAGCCGACCGGCCCGCGGAAGCGCGCCCAGCAATCGGCGGGCGCCTCCGTGACTTCCTGCGGAAGCGGCGCTGCGGTGTCCGCCGCGGTGACGGCCTGCGCATCCGCCCCGTCCTGGCACGATGCGATGAGCGACGCCAGCACGAGCGCAACGAGCGCACCCGCGGCCACGATCCAGCTCGACGGTCTCCGACGACGTTCGGCGCGATCCACCATTCGGTACCTCCGAGAAGCTGGGACGCGTCGTGCTGCTCTGTGGTTCGCCACGACGGGCGCCTGTTCCTCGATTCGGCGCGTGAAGGCCGGCCACGCCACCGCGGGGAAAGGCCCTCACGCGCCTACTGCCGCCACTCGATGGGGTGAGCCCAACGTGCTTCCGCTGATGCTTGCCGCCAGCCTCGCGGCCGGTCCCGACCAGGCCGGGAGATGGCCTGTCGATGTCTACTGCAGCACCGGCGACCACCTCTGGGTCGCCGAGCGCGAACCCGTGGACAGCCCGGCCGCCATCGAGGCGATGATGGAGTGGATGGCCGGCACTTACGGGACGCGCCGGGTCTACTGGCGCGCCGGCGGCACCGAGATATGGGATCGCCACTACAAGGTCGGCCGCGACCGACCTTTGCAGTATGACTGGGCGATCGACTGGAAGCGCAGCCTCTTCCGCGAGGAGCGCATCAACGAGGCGGCGGTGGCGGCGGCGCATGAGCGCGACATGGAGATCTTCCTCTACACGGGCCTCTTCGAGCACGGAGTGCAGCCGGACGTGGGCATCATCGCGCCCTACCTGGTCGAGGACACGCTGCGCATCCGCCACCCCGAGTGGTGCATGCTCGACCGCTGGGGCGAGAGGCGCTGCCCCGGACCGCTCTCGCTGGCGTACCCGGAGGTGCGCAGGCGGCTGATCGCGCGCATGGTCGAGGCCGTGCGCGACTCAGGCTACGATGGCGTCACCTTCTACAGCTACGTGGAGAACGTGGGCCTGCGCTACCTCGACGAGTTCGGCTTCAATGAGCCAGTCATCGCGCGCTTCCGCGAGCGCTATCCGGACGTCGATCCCAGCACCGGGCAGTTCACCGAAGAGCAGCGCGCGCACTGGCGGCGTTGCCGCGGGGAGTTCGTGACGCAGTATCTCCGCGAGCTGCACGAGGCGCTCGCGGCGGAGGGCGCGTCGCTGATGATGATCCTCGATGCGAAGGAGCCCGACGTCCCGCAGCCCTGGTGGAGCAAGCCCACGGCGGGCACCGGGCCGATCCATCTCGACTGGGAGGCGTGGGTGCGCGAGGGCATCGTGGACGGCGTCTGGGTGCAGCTCGGCGGGATGACCGACCAGCGTGCAACGCTCGACCGCGTCCTCGCGGCCCGCGGTGGGCGCGACCTCGACGTGGTCGTGCGGACGGCCGAGCCCTGGCGTGATGACTGGGCGCCGTACGTCGAGGCAGGCGTGACGCCCGTCGCGGTCATCACGGCCCCCACAAACGGCATTGAGCGCCTGACCCTTGCGCCGACGAGCGCCGAGACGCTCGCAAGCCCCGACTGGAGGCTGCGCGTGCAGACACTGGCCGATGCGGCCGACGGGAAGCTGGCGCTGACACGCGAGCAGATAGCCCCGTTCGCCGCTGACGAGCACCTCCTCGTCCGGCGACGGGCGATGCACGCGCTTGCGGCCCTCAACGAGCCGGAGGCGGCTGCGCTCATCGAGCGTGGCCTCGATGACGCGGAGTCGTCCGTGCGCATTGCGGCTGCCGCGTCGCTGGCCCGCTGCCACCGTCCGGCCTCCGCTCGGGCGATCCTCGACGCTCTCACGCGCGACGGCGGCTTCCAGTTCAAGCAGGCCTGCGTGGGGGCCCTCGCGGCAATGGGCACGCGCGCGTTTGGCGACGCCGTCGCGGGCGCGCGGAGCGACTGCGTGGCCGTGCGCGAGGTCTGCGTGCGGGCTCTCTACCGCATCGGCCGAGGGGGCATGGCCGAGCAGGTGATGGATGAGCTGGCCTCGCGTGCGCTGGACCCGACGGAAGCCCCGGAGGTGCGCTATCACTCGATCGAGGGGATGGTCGGGCTGCGCCTGAAGGTGACGCAAGAGCGGCGAGCGAGGCTCGCGGCCGACCTGATTGCGTTGCTCCGCGACGGCGCTCCGCCGATGGTTGAGCAGCAGGCCGCCGAGGGGCTCGGCTACGCCCCGCCCGAGGGCGACGCCGACCTCGAGCACGAGGCGCTGGAGGTGCTTGAAGAGCTTCTGCGCCGCTACGGTGATGGCTGCGACCGGCCGGACGCCGCGTACGGCTGGCGCGTCGTCGGCAACGCGATCCTCCGCCGAGGCGCGCCCGGCGCGGAGGTGCTGGAGCGCCTCCGCACGCAGCCCGACGACCGCTGGCTGGCGTGGATCACCTACGAGGTGGCTCACGTTCCGCAGACCGGAGGCACGATGCAGATCGTCGATGAGGCCGAGGCGATCGAGGTGCACGAGCGCCTCGCACCGGAGTTCCCCGGCCGGCGGCGCTGGTGAGGCCTCAGACGAGCCGCGCCGCGATGGCTCCGATGCGCCTGCGTAGCGGCTCGATGTCGGCCTCGCGGCCCATGTGAACGCGATTGCTCAGCAGGATTACGAACAGGCCGGTCGCGCGGTCGATCCACACGCATGTCCCGGTGTAGCCCGTGTGCCCGACGCTCTCCGCGGTCGGCGCTCCGTGCATGTGCGGATCGGCGGCGTTCGCGAGCCGCCAACCGATGCACCGGCGTTCGAGGCCGCGCCCGGGCTGCTGCCTGAGCATCGCCTCGACGGTCTCCGGCTGCAGGATGTGCGCCCCGTCCAACTCCCCGCCGCCAAGGATCATCCGCACAAAGCGCGCGAGGTCCTGTGCGGTCGAGAACAGCCCCGCGTTCCCGCCCACCCCGCCAAGGTAGCGGGCGTTCTCATCGTGCACGACGCCCCGCAGGACGCCATCGGGGAGCCGCTCGGTGGCGGCGCACCGCGCGACCAGCTCCGGCGGCGGACAGAAGCACGTGTCCGCCATGCCCAGCGGCTCGAAGACGCCCTCCCGCGCCAGCTCATCCACGCCGCGCCCCGAGGCGAGCCGCACGATCCGCGCCAGCAGGATGAAGCCGAGGCACGTATACGTCGTGCCCTCGCCCGGGGCATACTCCAGCGGCAGTCGGCAGATCTCGGCCACCACGCGCTCGCGGCGCTCCTCGGCCGGTACGGGCTCCCCCAGCGCGTCGCGGTAGTTGCGATGCGCCGGCAGGCCGGAGGAGTGCGCCAGCAAGTGGCGCAGCGTCGCGCGCTCATGACCGCCCCCGGCGAACTCCGGCAGCCAGCGGCGCACCTCATCGTCCACCGCGAGCAGGCCACGCTCGGCGAGCTGCAGGACGACCGTGGTGGTCGCGACCGGCTTTGTCAGCGAGGCCCCGTCGAAGATCGTGTCGAGCTCCATCGGCAGGCGCTGAGGCGCGAGCGCCCGGTGGCCGACGGCCTCATGACAGAGCAGTTCGTCCCCGCGGCCGATCAGGCAGGCCGCGCCGGGCGTCTGCCCCGCCTCGATGGCCTCCTCGATCGCGGCGATGACATCGCGGGCGATTGAGCGGTTCGCGTTCGCTATCATGGCGCGTTCTCGCTACCCTCCGGCGCCTCGGCCGAGCCAGGCATCCACAGCCTCGCGCGACCTGCGGCAATCTGCACGGTCAGCGGCGTCTCGCTCTTCAGATCGCCATCGATCAGCACCGGGGACGGCTCGTCCGTCTCGATGCTCACTTCGGTCCCGCGCCACGTACGGACGCACGGGAGAGACAGGTGGGTTCCGCGCATAACCCTCGGGAAGTGCCGCACGAAAGATGCTCGCGTCATGTGTTCCACCAGCACCACATCCAACAGGCCGTCATCGATCCGGGCGTGTGGCGCTATCATCATCCCGGCGCCGTAGGAACGCGCGTTGGCGATGGCAACAAGCAGCGCCCGTCCCTCCCACCGCTCTCCGTCAATGGCGATGCCGACCTCCAACGGCCGGTTTGAGGCCAGTTCGGCAGCCACGCACATCAGATACGCCGCCAACCCGCCTGTGAGCCGACTGCGCCGGTTCACCCGCCTCGCTACGCCCGCATCGAATCCCACGCCCATCACGTTGATCGCCCACTGGCTTCCGCCGTCAACGCAGAGCAGGTCGAAAACGCCGGCCGTTCCGAGCAGATAGCGCTCCGCGGCCGAGACAGGGTCGAGCGGCAGCCCGAGTGTGCGCGCGAAATCGTTGCCCGTGCCTGCCGGGATGACGCCCGCGGGCACGCCGGTGTCGAGGAGACCGGTGACGACCTCTGAGAGAGTGCCGTCGCCGCCGCACGCGAAGACCGCATCGTAGCCCTCATCGGCGCCCGCTCTGGCGAGCGTGCCGGCGCTGTTCGGCCCCGGCGTCTGCCGGACCGTCACCTCCCAGCCCCCCGCCCGGAAGGCGTCCGCCACGGCCCCGGAGATGTCGCGACGGGAGCGGTGGCCGGCACACGGGTTGCTGATCAGGAGGATGCGCATGAGAGATCCTTCATCCGCTCACGGCGCGTTGCAGCCCGGCTCGGTGGTCAGGCAGACCTCGCGGAGCTGCTCCATGAAGTAGCGGTAGCCGGCAAAGCTCACGTCGGAGAGCACGAAGTGATCCGGGCCGGGGATGAAGCGGCCCATCTCGATCAGCCCCCGCGCGCGCTCGATCTCCGCGTCGATGGCCTCGCGCCCGCGCGCCATGCACTGCTTGTCGAG
>JALGSW010000116.1 GCA_029821635.1 Candidatus Zipacnadia bacterium | reverse complement strand
CGGCACCTCGACCTTCGACGGCGTCTCCATCGCCTGGGCGGTGGTCGAGTACCTCGTCGAGCAGATCGGCGCGAAGACCCTCTTCGCCACGCACTACCACCACCTCAACGAGCTGGAGGGCCTCTTCGACGAGGTGCAGAACCTGAAGGTGATGGTGCGCGAGGAGGGCGATGACATCACCTTCCTGCGGCGCATCGAGCCGGGCGGCACGCAGCGCTCCTACGGCATCCAGGTCGCGCGGCTCGCGGGCCTGCCGGATGTGGTGATCGAGCGCGCGAAGGAGGTCCTGCACACCCTCGAGCGCGAGGACATCGGCACGGAGGTGGGGCCGTCGCAGAAGGCCGCCTCGCATATCGCGCAGACGGTGCAGCTCAAGCTCTTCGAGGCCGCCCCGCACCCGATTGTGGAGGAGCTGAAGTCCCTCGACCCGCAGAACATGACGCCGCTGCAGGCGCTGGAGGCGCTGGCGCGGCTGAAGGAGAAGGCGGAGGAGTAACGCCGTTTGGAGGGGCCGGAGAGCATGAGGCCGCGTCGTCTGCGGCCTCCGCGACGCCGGCCCGGCCGTTCGTCGTCAGCCGTAGCCGTTGTGGCCCCGGCGCCCTCGCCGGGGAACCGTTCCAGGAGGGGGACGCGATGACCCGCAAGGTCGCGAGAGACGAGGTCGTCTACCGGTGCCGCCTGCCCTGGTATGCGTGGCTCTGGGTCCTCGGGGCCTACGCATACCTCATCGCGATGCTGTACGTCTTCTTCCCCATGCTCGCCGATCTGTTCGCGCCGCCGCGTCAGCCGCTCGGTGACATTGCTCTGAAGCTGGCCTTTTCTGGCCTCTGCGTGGGGTTTCCGGCGTTCGTCGCCTGGTCGTGGATCTGGTACCCGCTCGACGCCTCTGTGAGCATCGACGCGAGGAGAATAGCGTGGCGCGTCCAGCCACTTCAGCGAGGTGGATCGGTCGCCCTCGGACAGATCCTCGCGGTCGGAGAGCCATACATGACGCAGATCCCTCTCAGACCGGGAAGCTACAGAGTCTGGCTCCTCAGGCTGCGCCTCGTGACCGACCGCGGCTACAGCGACATCTACTGCGAGATGCTGCCGGAGCAGGGACGCGCGGTCTACGAGGCCATCGCAGACCGCGCCGGTCTGACGGACCGGATCGAGCTTGAAGAGCGCGAGTACCGCTGCCGACCAGGATGGACGCCGGAGGACCTGGTCGCGATTCGGCGAAGAGACGACGACCGGGAGGCAGTGTAATGCCTCCCCTCCAAACGACTGGACAGCGCCTCGGAGGCCAAACACAGTGCCCGACATCCCACAATTCACGCGCGTGAGCGATGAGCCGCTGCTCGACTTCGACGCCATCCGCTGGGAGGTCATGTACCCATCGGTGATGTTCCCAAGCGTGGTGCCCGCGCCCGCGTGGCTCAGCGACCCGCTCGATGCGCTCTACATGTACTACGCCAGCCACACCGGCCATGCGCTGGGCCTCGCGACCGCGCCGCGTCCGGAGGGCCCGTGGACCGTACAGGAGCCGGTCTTCGCGCTCGATGACGCGCCGATGCTCAGGGGCCACATCTCCTCCCCCGACGTGCTCATCGACGAAGCGGCCGAACGCGTCTACCTCTACTTCCATGGCGTCAACGGCGCGGGCTACGGGCAGGTGATGGGCTGCGCGGTCGGCAGCGACGGGCAGCACTTCGCGATCGAGAACCCCGATCCGCTGATCGTCCCCCAGGAGAGCGCCGGCGAGTGGGACCGCCTCTGCGCCGCCTACCTGCGGCCCTTCCGCTTCGGCGGGGAGACCCTCGCCATCTACATGGGCAACAGTGGCCGGCGCGAGCCCGGCGTGGCACACAACTGCCAGGGCCTGGCGCGCAGCCGCGACTACCTGCACTGGGAGCGCGTGCGCGACGAGGCACTGCTGACGCCCGACGAGCAGGACGACTGGGGCACGATCCGCCACGTCGGCGTGCACCAGCGCAATGAGGCCACGCTCGACGTGTACTACTCCACGCGCACCGGCCCGGAGCTTGAGCGCGAGGTGCTGCGCATGGCGCGCGTTGACGCGTCGCTCCCATCGGAGCAGTGGGTTGCGCAGAAGCTCGGGACCGTGCTGGAGCCGGAGCTTGCGTGGGAGGGCGCCGACCTGCGCGACCCGTACCCGGTCGAGTGGGAGGGGCGGCTCTACCTGTTCTACGCCGGCGGCGAAGAGGCGGGGATCGGGCTGGCGGAGCAAGTGGCAAGTTGACAGTGGCAAGTAGCAAGTGAACGGCGGACTACGGTCAGGCCCGAAAGGGACTCGATGGACACCGTCCGGGAGTTCCGCTACGGCATGTCGCGCGCGGGGCTGGTGCTGCTCACGATGCTGCTCGCGGTCGTGGGGGTGCTTGCCATCCGCTACATCTTCATCGACCTCAACGCGCCCGGCTCCGACGCGCTCCCGGGGCTGATCTTCATCATGCTCATCACAGGCGGGGTCCTTGCGCCCGTGCCCGCGATGGAGATCATCTGGTGGGCGCGCGGGCGGGTGGTCGTGCAGACCGGCGGCCTGCGCTGGCGCGGCTGGGGCACGTGGAAGTCGCGCGAGTGGAGCGAGTTGCTCGGCGTCGGCATGCCTGCGCCGGACGCGACCCGCACCGACGACGAGCGCATCCACCTCGTGACCCGCGATGGCTACGAGTTCATCCACGGCTTCGGCCTGCGCGACCGGCAGGCGTTCGCGGAGGCCATCCGCGCCTGGGGAGACCTCGGTCAGATCGAGGTTGTCGGCCGCTACACGGTCCTCTGCAGGCCCCGTGCGAGCGAGCAGGTCGTCGAACTCGTCAAAACAGAGATCGACCCGCCCCCCGACGCCCTGGACTTCTGGGCCGGGCGGCTTCGCAGGTTCTGAGGCGCCCGGCGAACGACACAGGCCGCTGCGGGGGGCGGCCTCTCCAACGGCAGCAAGCGGAGTGATCCCATGCCCGACAGGCCCAACGTCGTCGTCATCATGGTCGATGAGCTGCAGGCGCGAGCGCTGCCGATGTACGGGAATCCCATCGTGCGGACCCCGCATCTTGCGCGATTCGCGCAGGATGGTGCGCACTTTGCGCAGGCATTCACGCCCTGCCCGTGGTGCGCGCCCGCGCGCGTCTCGCTGATGACCGGCCGCTACCCCCGCGCCAACGGCTCGCGCACCAATGAGCACCTCATGCAGCCCACCGAGCGGCACATGCCCGGCCTCTTCGCCGACGCGGGCTACGCCGTCGGGCTCGTAGGCAAGAACCACTGCTTCACCGACGAGCAACTCGCGACGTTCGACCACGTCTGGCTCGCAGGCCACTCCGGGCCGGCGGATGCCTCGTACGACCCGCAGGTGCAGGCCGCGAAGGATTGGCTGCGCGATAGCGGCCTCGGTACGCGCTGCTGGGCCACCGCCACGAACCCGCATCCGCACCGGACCCTCGGGACCGCGCAGACCGTGAGCCGCGGGATCGACTTCCTCGACCGCTTCGGGGGCCGCTTCAGCGGCGCGCGCACGTGTGCGCCCTTCTTCCTGTGGCTGTCGATCCCCGACCCGCACACGCCCCTTCAGGCCGCCGAGCCGTGGGCGTCGATGTACGATCGCAACGCGGTCCCGCTGCCGCCGCTGGTCGATGGCGAGATTGCCGGCAAGCCCGTCTGCCAGCAGATCGACTTTCGCGCGCTGTGCGGCGACACGGTCACCGAGCCGATCATGCGCGAGGCGATCGCCATGTACTACGGGATGATCTCGGCGCTCGACCACGAGGTCGGCCGCTTCCTCGGCGAACTGGACGAGCGAGGACTCGCGCAGGAGACGGTCGTGGTCTTCATGTCCGACCATGGCGACTACATGGGCGAGCACCGCATGGTCCGCAAGTCGAAGGCGCTCTACGATTGCCTGACTCAGGTCCCGCTGATGGTGCGCTGGTCGGGCGAGCTGCCGGGCGGGCACAGGCACGAGGAGCTGCTGACTATTCCGGACATCATGCCAACGCTGCTGGAGCTGTGCGGGCTGGAGGCGCCGGTGGGGGTGCAGGGCCGGAGCTTCGCCCCGCTGCTGCACGGGGAGGCCGCGCGCGAGCGCCACGAGCCGCGCGACGCGCTTCTCTTCGAGGCGGGCAGCATGCAGCCGCCGGTCGCACTGGAGGACGCCGGGCCCTTCCCCGAGGGGCCGCTGACGCCCGACTTCGCGCCGCGCATGAAGCTCGGAGGGCGCGGCCCGATCCGCGGCATCCGGACGCACACGCACAAGCTGGTGCGCTACCCCGGTGGGCGCGAGGGCGAGCTGTACGACCTGCGCGAGGATCCGTGGGAGCTGGCGAACCTGTGGGGGCGGCCGGAGATGGCGGAGGTCGAGCGCGGCCTCACCGCGCGGCTGCTGGACCTGCACATCGAGACGACCGATCCGCTGCCGCCTGACCTCAAGGGCACCCCGGACTGAACAGAGTGCGGACCGAGATGCTCCGCATCTCCGGGCGTCCGCACCACGGTGCGTCAGAACAAGATGCGCCCGCCATCCCGGGAAGAGTGGCGGGCGCAACAACATCGACGCAAAGGAGGCGGACAAGCAATCCTCTGCGTACACGACTATACACCTCGCGCGGCGCCTCGCCAACAGGGAAGGCCTCACGTTTCGCTCAATATTTCGTGAGCATCCGCGCAACTCGGCCTCAGTAGTCGCGATCGTCGAGGCGGCCGGGCGACTTGCCCCGGGACAGCAGACGATTCTCGACGATGTACCACAGCCAGGTGGCTGCCAGGACGGCGGCGGCGGCGCCGACGATGAGCCAGAGCTGATTAGCCATGTACCAGGCGATGACCCAGGACGCGCTAACGATGCCGGTGATGGAGTAGGTGACGGTGCGGATGTGACGGCGCGTCTTGCGGTTGGCGCCGCTGCTGTGACTGCTGCGGCGTGACGCGGTTACGCGATCTATGACGAAACCCGCGCCGCCGCCGATGCCGAGGGCTGCGACGATCAGTGCCAGCCGCATCCCGCCGCCGCGGATGCCGCCCTGATAGTACGCGCAGATGAAGACGCCACCGATCGCCAGCCCCCCGACGACGATCATCCAGACGATGTCCCCGAGCACTTGCCGCCTACTGCGACGCCTCTTCTTCACGGCACTGCTCCTCAACGGCCGTGTTTGCGCCCCGAGCGGGCCGCCTGGTCGGCTACCCGGTCAGGTCCGGGAACGCCCCGATGACCGCCTCGTGCACGATCCGCCCGCCGCTCACGTTGAGCCCGCGCGCCAGGACCGGGTCCTGCTCGCAGGCCGCGGTGGCGCCGAGGTCCGCGATCTTCAGCGCGTAGGGCAGCGTGACGCTCGTAAGCGCCAGCGTGGAGGTGCGTGGTACCAGCGCGGGCATGTTCGGCACCGCGTAGTGCACGACGTCGTGCTGCACGTAGGTGGGCTCGGAGTGGCTGGTCGGGCGGATCGTCTCGACGCAGCCGCCCTGATCGACGGCGACGTCAACGATGGCCGCGCCGGGCTTCATCTCGCGCACCATCTCCTCGGTCACGAGCCGCGGGGCGCGCGCGCCGGGTATCAGTACCGCGCCGATGAGCAGGTCGGCGTAGCCGGCGCAGCGGGCGATCGCGTAGGGGTTGGAGAAGAGCGTGATGAGGTTCCCGTGCGTGATCTCCTCCATGTACCGGAGGCGGTTGGCGTCGATGTCCAGCAGCGTGACCTGCGCGCCATAGCCGAGCGCGATGTGCGCGGCGTTCTGCCCGACGGTGCCCGCGCCGATGATGACGACCTCGGCGGGCGCCACACCGGTCACGCCGCCCATCAGCACGCCGCGGCCGCCCCACGTGCTCTCGAGGCAGCGCGCGCCGACCTGCGTGGCGAGACGACCCGCGACCTCGCTCATCGGCTCGAGCAGCGGGAGCTGCCCCGCGTCCGTCTGCACGGTCTCGTAGGCGACGCCGACGACCTCGCGCGCGAGCAACTCCTCCGTCAGCTCGCGCGAGGACGCCAGGTGCAGGTAGGTGAACAGGATCAGGCCGGGTCGCAGGTAGTCGTACTCCGAGGGCAGCGGCTCCTTGACCTTGACGACCATCTCCGCCTCGCCCCAGGCGGTGGCGGCATCGACGATCGTCGCGCCATGCGCCTGGTACTGCGCGTCGGGGATGCCGCTGTCAACGCCGGCCCCGCTCTCGACCATAACCTCATGCCCGGCGCGGACCAGCGCGTCCACTCCAGGGATTGCGATCGCGACACGGTGCTCTCCATTCTTGATCTCACGCGGGACGCCGATGCGCATCTGCGCGGACCCTCCTTCGTGTCTCCCGGTGTGGCGTGATTACCCGGCGGCTCAGACGAACAGCCACAGGTAGAACCATGCGATGGGTGCGGCGAAGAGCAGGCCGTCGAAGGTGTCGAGCATACCTCCATGCGGCCCGAGCAGCGTGCCGAAGTCTTTGATCTGCAGGTCGCGTTTGATGACGGACTCGGCGAGGTCGCCGACCTGGGCGGCGGCCGCCAGCAGCAGCCCGAGGATGATGCCGTGCGTGAAGGACAGGCCGACCCAGCCGACGCCCACGATGAGCGTGGCGAGGATCGCGACGATGGAGCCGGCGACCGCGCCTTCGACGGTCTTGTTCGGGCTCAGGACCGGCGACATCTTCGTGCGCCCGTAGAGCTTGCCGAAGCCCCACGCGGCTGTGTCCGAGAGCCAGACGGCGGCCGACAACGTCAGCAGGGCTCCGAGTCGCGCCTTGAGCCGCCCATCGCTCTCACCGGTGACCATGAGTGGGATGTCGAGCTTACACAGCAGCAGCACGAAGCTCATCGGGAGGCCGACGAGGAGCACGCCGAGGGTCGTGGTCGCCGCGTCGCGGATGCGTTCGGGCTGTCCGGTCCGGGCGAACTGCGCGGCGAGGGGCCCGGCCGTCGCGACGAAGACGCTGAGGATGAACAGCTCCGGCCACGTCTGCGGCGAGCCGAACTGAGCGGCCAGCAGCATCAGCAGCGCGCAGATGTAGCCGACCGCGGCCTCGGGCCGCTGGCCGCGCACAATCAGGGCTGAGTACAGCTCCCCCATCCCCATGAGCGTGACGAAGGCGATGGCGACGTAGAGCCACCAGCCGCCAAAGTAGGCGAGCCCCAGCAGCACCGGGACTTCGACGAGAACGACGAGGTAGTACCACGGCGACATCTCAGCTTCTCCTCGCAGCGTGCCCGCACGGTCGCGCAGCGTTGGGCGCGAACTCCGAGGCTATCTTCCCCGCGGAAGGCGCGTCCTCCTCTGTCTCGCGAGAGCGAAACCGGAGGCCGAAGCGGGAGCCATCCGCGGCGGACCGCCCGAACGCAGCAAGGCTGAGGCCCTCTCCCGAGGACCTCAGCCGCTGTGCCGACCCGCCATTCACCGGTCCGGGCGACGCCGCCCAATCGCCCCGCTCACTCGTTGCGTATCACGCACGGCAGCATCGGCTGGTTCATCATCCAGTTCGTGGCCACGATGGGAATTCCGAGCCGCCCGCTCCGCGCCTGTCCCGCCCCCCCGCGCGCGCTCGGGTAGGTCGGCGCGCTCTGCGACGAGGCCATCTGCGCGGCCTTCGACGGATACGAGCCCGCGTAGAGCTGATAGGTCATCGGGACGAGCGCCCTGAAGCCCACGTCGCCGAGGAGTTGGACCTGCTCGTTCAGCGGCAGCGTGGCGGGCGCATCGACCTTCAGCGTGGTCATGCCGATCGGGCAGAGGTCGCGCTGCACCCACGGCTGCGGCTGGTCGGGCACGGAGAACGTGAGCTTCACCGGCTCCGAACTGCCGCCTGCGGGAGCGGTGAAGCTACCCGCGGGGCTTCCGCCGCCCCAGCTCTCGGGCATCGCGCCCTGCACGGTCCCGGAGACGTCGTGCGGGAGGAAGCTGTAGACCCGCGCGCGCACGGCATGATCTGAGCCGGGATGCACCAGCATGCCCTTCATGATCATGTTCGCGGTTGAGAACTCCCCGACGATGAAGACCTTGCGCAGCTCCGGCGGCTCCACGGCCGTGAGCGAGTGCGCGACGCGCGCCTCCAGCGTCGCCGCCCACCACGCGCCGCGATCGTGCCCGCCGCGTCGGCGGACCTCGTCGAGCCGGTCGAGCGCGCGATCCAGCAGCCGGTCGGCGAACGGGCACTCGGCCCCACCCGTCGCCTCGGCCACCCGCGAGCGCACCTGCGCGACCGCGCCCAGCGTCCCCGCCAGGTCGTCCGCGCTCACGTTGTTCATCCCCGGCCAGCGCTCACCCAGGCCGTCGGCGATGTCGCCGAGGGCCTCGGTGAGGCGCGCCAGCCGCCAGATCGTGTTGCCGTGCAGGCGCGTGATCTCCCCCGCCTCCCGCGCCTCGTTCGCGACCTGCAGCATCGCCTCCCCGACCATGCGCTGCACCCCGAAGAACGCCGCCGCCCCGTGCGGAGGGTTCGTGAGGGCGCGGTCGCAGGCGTGGTCCACGGCGTCGCGCAGGTCGTCGGCGAACTGCGAGCCAACGCAACGCCCAAGGTCCTGCTCGAGCGTGTCGATGTAGCCCGAGTCGAACTCGCTCTCATGCCCGAGTTCGGTGGTGAGTGTGCGGTCGAGTCCACGCGCGGCAGCCCGCGCGAACTCCGCGAAGGACACGTCGAGCAGCGCGACCGCATCGGTTGTCAGCTCTACCGTGGCGGTGGGTCCCCCAAGCGGCGTGACGCCGCCGAGCGCATCCATCACTCGCGCGGTGGGCGCGACCTCGATGGAGACCTCGCGCGTGCCCTCGGTGGCCCAGGCGATCACCATGGGAGAGCCGTTGCGCAGGAACAGCTCCATCTGCGCGCCTTCGGGGGCCGCCAGCGGCCCGACGTACTGCGCGGACTCGAGCATCCAGCGCGTCACCGCGAAGGCCACGTAGGCCGGGCGCGGCTGCAACTCTCCGTTGACGATCCGCGCCAGGCACTTGGGGTCGTCGGCGGTCGTGAAGACTCCTCCGAGGCATTGTGAGCGGATGAAGAGCGTCTCGCCGAAGGCCTTCAGCGTCGCGTAGACGCGCGGCATGAAGCCCGCCTCATGCGCCCCGTCGTCCGGGTGGAAACCGCACTCAGTCAGCGCCGTGTCGCGCATCGCTCCCTGCACGACGAGCTTCTGCGGCATGTTCCTGTACCAGTGCATGAGCATCCACTGGGGGTCGGTGTAGTAAGGGTGGAACGCGACGCGGTCGAAGTAGTTCCCGCAGCCCGCCTGCAGCGTGAGCTGAAGCTGCGTCATGTGCCCGCAGGAGCCGTAGACGATCGGCACCCGTCCCCGGCTGCGGACGGTGCAGTAAGCGATCCGCAGCATGTCGAGGTAGCGGTCCCAGCTCCCGTAGTAGAAGCTCTGATCGGCCTCACTCCACACCTCCCACGCCCGCACAAGCGGCCGGCTGCCCCGCGGCAGCGTGTCGGTGGCGCCCACCGGCTCGGGAATGAGACGCCGCGGCATGAGCGTCCCCGCCATCGCATCGATGTAGCTGTGCCACTCGACCGTGCCCTCGGGCTGCCAGAGGTACCACCGGCGCGCGACCTGCTCGGTCGCGTCCATGGGCCTGACGCCGTAGAACGAGGGCGTGTGCCCGGTGAGGACCGTGAGCTGCATGTTGCGCTCGGCCGCCAGGTCCGCCACCTGGCGGACCCAGTCGAGGCGGTATTCGCCCCGGGTCTTCTCCACCTCGGCCCAGGAGAACTCGGAGCGCATGTGGCGCGCGCCGATCTGCCACAGGGCGTCCCACAGCTCCGAGTCGGTGGTGGCGCCGCCGAGGCCGAACAGGCCACCGTCACCGCGCGCATCGTCCGGGTGCGGCAGCACGCAGAAGATCTTCTCGTAGTGCGCCCCGAACTCGTAGTCCAGCGCGAGCGTGTAGTAGCCCACGCCGGGCGTGGGCACAACACGCAGCGTCGTCGTGCTTTGCCCCGAGCGCATCACGCCCGAGGCGCGGGCCCCTCCGTAGTAGTCGGTCACCGACCAGGCCACCTGCTGGGGCGCGTGGTCGGAGTTGATCGCGAACTGAACGGCCTCGGTGCACAGGAAGCTGCTGGCCGGACGGGCGGTCTGGATTGTGCAGGAAGCATCAGTCAGGTCCGAGCATACAACGATCAGGCTGGCGGCGAACACCGCCGCCCACGGATGAAAGCGCACCTCGTGGAAGAGCATGCATCGTGACCCCTTCTTCCCGGTGCGATCTGAGGGCGCAGCCGCGCGGTTGGGGTTCCGCTCGACCCGCCGTTCCATCAGGTACATCGGTCAAGCGCTGCCGGAGGTTGACTCGCAGGGGAAATCGCTCTACGATTGCGCGGGTCTGACATCGCATCACCGCGCCTGCTGCCGGGGCGCGGCTGGGTCCGTGGAGGATCGCGCATGAGGATCGGCGGCGCGCTGTTCGAGGAGTTCACGACACCCCGAGAATGGACGGCTGCCGTACGCGGACAGGGCTACTCCGCCGCGTTCTGCCCGATCGGTGATGACACCGACGCCGACACCATCCGCGAGTGGGCCGACGCAGCCGCGGACGCGGACATCGTCATCGCGGAGGTCGGGGCGTGGGGCAACAACCCGATCAGTCCCGATGATGAGGTGCGCAAGGCCGGCATCGAGGGCTGCTGCAGGCGGCTGGAGTTGGCAGATCGAATCGGCGCGGCATGCTGCGTGAACGTGGGCGGCAGCCTCGGCGAGGACTGGGCGGGGCCGGCCGAGGGCAACCTCACCGACGAGACCTTCGCGCTGATCGTGGACAGCGTGCGGGAGATCATCGACGCGGTCGGGCCGAAACGCACGTAC
The DNA here is from genome assembly GCA_029821635.1 of Candidatus Zipacnadia bacterium. GTDB lineage: Bacteria > Armatimonadota > Zipacnadia > Zipacnadales > UBA5352 > UBA5352. Next base: position 4,767 of record JALGSW010000116.1, on the reverse strand, counting down.
TACACGCTCGAGACGATGCCGTGGCTGATCCCGCACTCAGCGCAGTCCTACGCCGACCTCGTGCGGGCGATCAACCGCAAGCCTTTCGCGGTGCACCTCGACCCGGTGAACCTCATCAACTGCCCGGAGCGCTACTACGACTCCGGTGCGATGCTTCAGGAGTGCTTCGACCTGCTGGGGCCGCACATCGTGAGCTGCCACGCCAAGGACGTCATCCTGCACGATGAGCTGACGCTGCACATGAGCGAGTGCCGACCGGGCGCGGGCAACCTCAACTGGCGGACCTTCGTGCGCGAGCTGGGCAAGCTTGGCGACGACATCCCGCTGATGATCGAGCACCTCAGCGACGTGACCGACTGTCGCGCCGCGGCCGCCCACATCCGCAACATGGCGCAGGTCGAAGGCGTGCACGTCGTGTAGTTGCCGGCTGCCGTTGCTGCCGTATTACGTCCAATCGATCCAGTGATACTCCCACGGCACGTAGGGGAGGGCCGCCGCGAGGCGGTCGCGGTCTCCCGGCTCCTCGTTCGCGATCGTCAGCAGGTCGCTCGCCAACGCCGAGGCCACATCCACCCGCCGCATCAGCATCCGGTTGAGCAGAAGCTCCTTGCCCTCGATCGTGATCTCCCGCTTCGCCTCCGGGCCCTCCCAGATCGTGTGGTCATAGCTCGGAGACCAGACGTTGATCTTCAGCTCCGCCACCGCATCGAGGTCCGCGCAGACCTTCGCGAAGAGCCGCGCGGGCGCTATCGGCCGGCCCATGATCATCGTGTGCCGCAGGCCCTCCTCGAAGCCGATCTCGCGCATGAGCATCCGCCACGGGCTGTCCACGCAGGCGATCGTCGAGACCGGCCAGTTGCGCGCCGCGCCCTCCGCGCAGACCCCGCGCAGCACCTCGCGGACCGCGTCGTCGCTCGTGCCCGCGATCTCCATGATCGAGACCTGCTCGGTCGCTCGGTCGCCTGTGCGCACGGTCGCGATGCAGTAGGCCTGCAGCTCGCCCTCGGCCGGGTAGCGCACGAAGAGCACGTCCTGCGCGATGACCGTGAAGATCATCTCCGCGAGCGCCATCTCCCAGTAGCCGACCGCGCGCGGGCGGAAGCCGCCGTAGTCGCCGAAGGCCGCGTCGAACACCCGCAGCAGCTCGGGTTGGATCGCCAGGCAGTCGTCGAGGCCGCCGACGGCCACGTCCGCGGGCTCGACTTCACCCGGCGGTCGGCTGAGCGTGCGCATGTAGACAAGGTCGCGGTGGCCGGACCTCTCGTAGAAGCGGTAGCCGGGGCTGCGCTCGGCGCCTCGGTAGACCATCAGGGCCTCGGCGCGCTCGGCCAGGAACTCGCGCGCAGCATCGATCATGGCCCCGCCGACGCCTCGCGAGCGGAAGTCCGCGCGCGTGCCGACCGCGTGCTCGAAGGCGGTGTCGATGACCTTGCCGGGCGCGACCTGGAAGCGCCGCTGATCCAGCGGGATCGCGCCGATCGGGATGCCGTCGAGGAAGGCCATCGAGGCGGTGTTGGAGGGGAACTTCAGCCAATCCTCGCGACAGATCGGCGGGAAGATCGCGTTGCGGATTGACAGCATCGTGCCGATCTCATCGGGCCAGACCATCTCGCGGCAGACGAGGTTTTCCATCGGGTGGTCCCTCCTTGTGCGTGACAAGCGCGCCCCCCTTCGCCGCGCGCGCGCGCTTCCCTGCGTGGGTGGGCCCACACGATGACCGGGAGCGGCCACCCGCCGCTCCCGGCCTCGCGTCGCGACATCCTCCGCCGCCGCTACCCCGGGCTTACGTTCTCCTCGAGGATCGGGTAGCTGTTGATAACCTTCGCGAGATACAGGTCGCTGAAGCCGCCATCATCCTGCCGCTGCCGGCGGAAAAGGCAGCGCTTCACCGAACAGCCCTCCGCTTGCTTGACCGCCACGGCTCCCGTGATGCGCTGGAAGTAGCCCACATGCAGCACGTTCTCGACCCACCACGCCTCCCAGCCCTCGCTCAAGTCGCCGGTCACCACGACGCGCAGCACCTCGTCGCCCCAGCCCAACTCGGCGGCCTCGCCCTCGTACGCTTGCTGCATCGCCTGGTGCAGCTCGACATCTTCGGGAGCGACATCCTCCGGCATCACCATCTCGGTGATGTCGAACAGCCATTCCTCCCAGAACGCCTCGATGTACACCATCGCCTTGTCATGGATCATCTGCGCAGTGGCGTTGCCGGGCTCCCTCGCCAGCACTACTCGCGCGGCATCGAGGGCGTAGATCGCGTTGATCGGCACGCCCTCGCCCTGCTCGGACATCACCTGCTCCTTGCCGTAGTTGACGAGTTCGGCGATGCTGTCGGCGACATATTGTCCCATCGCATCGTTGACCCGGCCGATGACTTCCGGCACCCACGCCCAGCGGTCCTTCCCGCGGTCCTCAGTGCGAGCCTGCGACCACCCGGCGTCCACCGTGATATCCGCGTCGGGCACCAGCGCCACCAGGACCGCCCTGGTGGGGTACGCCTCCTGGAAGGTCGCCAGCTCGGGAGCGATCACGCGCCTGAAGTACGGTGGGATCCAATACGTCTCCTCCTCGTTGAGCATCGCCTCCTCGTCCACCCAGTCAAGGACCTGCGATGCGAGCTTGCCATGCTCCTCGAACAGCCGCTGCCACCATGCCTGCGCAGCCTGCGCCTCGTCCTCATCCGCGCCCCACTCCTCCATGTCGGAGCGCACCTTCGCGATACCCTCGCGGATGTAGTCCGCCGCCATGTGATCCGGCGACAGCCCGAACTCGATAGCCAGTTGCAGCCCGAACTCCGCGTCCGTGAGCAGGAACCGCGTCAGCGCGTACTCAGACCGCTGGACGGCGAACTGGGCAGCGTCGAGCTTGTCCTCGGCGACTTTCATCCGCTCCGCGAGGATGCCCGAGGCAAGGTCCTCGCGGCTCACCGTGGGCATCTGGGCGGAAACCGGGCCGATCAGGATGATCAGCCCTACGACGACCAATACGCAGCGCATGGCGGTGAACCTCCCCGTGTCTTGCGCCCCACTGTCATGCAGGCGCCAGCTAATACAGCCTTCATCACCTATTCTCCCCCTATACGCCTTGAGTTACACTATCTTGTCATCAATCATGTCGACGCAATCATCTGATTAGTCACCGGCCCGGTGCCGCCTGCACCGTGCGCAGGCACCTGTGGTATACTGAGCGCCACCGTACACAGACGCAAAGGACCGCGAGGTATCCTCCGAGCATGACACCGACATCCACCGCCGTGGCTGACCCACTCAAGCTCCGCCCCGGCGACCTGGTGATGAGCGACTTTGATGGGACGATCACGACCAGAGACACCGGCTGGGTGGTCTTCGACGAGCTGGGCCTCGACGAGGCGTGGGACTGGGAGTACCGCTGGCGTGACCGCGAGATCAGCTCCATGGAGTGCCTCTCGGGCCAGTGGGCGCTCGTGGACCTGCCGCCGAGTGAGATGCTGGAGATGGTCGATCGCCTCGAGACCGACGCGCGCTTCCCGGAGTTTGTCGAGCGCGCGCGGGCTGCCGGGGCCGAGACCGTCGTGGCCTCCGACGGGCTGAGCTTCTACCTCGACCGGCTCATGGCGCGCATGGGCTTCGAGATCTGCGACGACGACCCGCAGCCGGGCGTCCCGCGCGAGTGCGTCACGCGCTACGTGAACCTCGCGGAGCTGACGCCCGAGGGCATCAGGATCACGTTCCCGCACTCGAACGACGCCTGCGGGCAGTGCGGCAACTGCAAGAGCCACCACCTGGCGCGCCTGCGGCGCGCGTTCAAGCGCGTCATCTACATCGGCGATGGCTACTCAGACCGCTGCCCGGCGCTGCAGGCCGACGTAGTCTTCGCGAAGGACCACCTTGCGGGGTTGATGGCCGATACCGGCGTAGAGTACGTGCCCTTCGAGGACTTCGGCGACATCATCCGGCTCACGCTGGAGTAGGCCCAACTGTGGCGGGAAGAGAAGCGGCGCGCCCCTCATTGAGAAGGGCGCGCCGCGTGCGTTCGTCAGACGTGATCGGGAGCTACTGGAGGCGCGCGAGCGCGTCAGTAGCCTTCTTCACCTGGTCGTCGGTGCCGCCGAGTTCGAGGAACTTCTCGAACTCAGCGATCGCGGTCGGCTTCAGGTTGGGCTGCCCGGAGGCCGCCATCTCGGCCAGGACCCACGCGAGGCCGTAGTGCGCGTCGGCGTTGTCCGGGGCCGCAGCCGCCGCGGCCTCGAACTGCGCGCGAGCAGTCACGTAGTCGCCGGCATGCTTCGCGGTCATGCCCTCGGCAACCATCGCACCGGCGTCGCCGCCACCGGCGGCCATGCCCTCACCGGGCATACCCTCCATCGGCATCTCACCGGCAGGCGGACCGCCCATGCCGCCATCAGCGGGCATCTCTCCGCCCTCTGCGGGCTCAGCGGGCATGCCCTCATCGGCGCCCTCAGCACCCTCAGCAGGCGCGCCCTCCGCGCCCTCGTCGCCGCTATCCGCGCTCTCATCGCCGCCGCCACCGAACAGGCAGCCCTGCAGTCCGAGCGTCACCAGCATCCCCAGGATGGCGATCACCATCAGCAGAAGACTCTGTCGCTTCATCGTCGTCTCGCTCCCTTTCTGTGGCCACGTCCGAGCGCGGCCGGTTAGACCTCCCGCATCAGCTTCGACCCTCCGCCACGGGAGGCGGCTCAAGCTGGGTTCGTTCTCTCTGCGCGTGCTGCCGGCCGCATCTCTCCGAGCTCCGGCGCGGGCACTTTCCTCCTCCCACGGCCATTCT
>JALGSW010000115.1 GCA_029821635.1 Candidatus Zipacnadia bacterium | reverse complement strand
CTCGTGCGGGCGTCCCGGAGCCACTCACCGCTCATTTTTTTCGCACACCGAGCCCGCAACCCATCCGTACTCCCTCGCATCTCCGAACGCATAATGTAAGTTTCCAGCCTGTCAGTCGTTGCCGTTCGTAGGACAGGCTTTCCAGCCTGTCAGTCGTCCGTCGTTCGTAGGACGGGCTTCCAGCCCGTCAGCCGTTCGTCCCCGCCCAGCCCTCGCTCCGCAATCCCGACAGCTCCGCACCGGTCGCCCCGCGCTGGTCCCAGTAGATGAGGTACCACTCCACGTCGCGCATCGCCGGCAGGTCGCTGAGCGTCGCCTCGTGGGTGTCGGCCTCCTCGAAGCGCGCCTCACGCCAGCGCGCATCACCCGGCACGCGGTAGCGCAGCAGGCCTTCCGTCATGGCGTCCGCCGCCCAGCGCACCTGCAGGGCCTCGCCGGTCCACGTGAACTCCGGCGCGAGCGTCAGCGGTGGCACGCCCTCGCCGCAGTGCGCGACCAGCGCGTCAAGCAGCCGCCCGCGCGCCTCCTCGAAGACCGCCAGGTCCTGTCGTGCCGCCAGCACCTTCGCGACCAGTTCGCCCAGCAGCGCCTCGACCTCGTCCGCGGCCTGCGCGCCCTGCATGCGCGACACCTCGCGCAGTCGGTGCATCGCCATGTAGTCCTCGCGCCCGTCGCGCGTGGCCTCCCAGCGCCGCGACGTGACCGGCCCGCTCGGGCCGTCGTAGATCGAGCCGCAGTCGGCGATCTCGCCGTCGAAGTCATCCCACGGGTCGCCGCGCCACGAGTTGTATGCCCAGTAGCACGAGCCGCCCAGGCCCAGGTCCCAGACGCGCCACTCCTTGAGCCGGTAGTAGTCCAGCGGCGAGAGCATCTTCATGTTCGTCGAGCAGGTGTAGGTCCAGACCGGCTCGCCTGCCTCGGCGATTTGCCGGTAGACCTCACGCAGCTCCTCCGACCAGTCGCGGGCGTAGAGCGCGGTCTGATGCGGGATCCACAGGTCCACCACCGGGTCGAGCATCCGCACCTCGTCGGGGCTCTGCGCGCCGTCCATGCACAGTCGCATCTCCGGCACGACCTCGCGGCAGAGCTGCCCGCCGCGCAGGGCCAGCTCGGCGTTCGTGTGCGTAGCCTCGTCCCAGATCTGCACCGCGTACTCCTCGTGCGTCATGCCGATGTCCTCGCGCATGTGCCGCTCGAACTCAGCCACCCACGCGCGGAAGGCCTTCTCCCACGGCGCGGACATGAACTCCCAGCCGTGCTGTGAGCGCATCCGGGTCTCGAAGTCGCGCACGATCCCGTACGAGAACACGATGATGCCGCCATTGGCGCGCGCGTGGCGCAGCTTCACCTGCAGCAGCTTGTCGTAGCTCGACCAGTCGGCCTCGCCGGTCACGTTGCCCTCGGCATCGAAGGTCATCCGCGTGGCGGTGTTGAGCAGGTAGCTGTTGGTGTGATGGGCAGCGAGGTCCTCGACGTAGCGCTCATTGCGCGCGTAGTCCCAGTTGAAGGTCGCGATCGGCATGCGCTCGGGCAGCCGCACCGGCAGCACGGTCAGCCGCAGCGGAATCGCCTTCAGCGGCAGCTCGGAGTCGTGCGGGCGAAGCTGCATCGTGGCGGAGTAGTCGCCGGGGGGCAGCGCGGAGCTGTCCACGCTCAGGAAGACCTGCCGGCTCTCGCCCGGTGCGACGCGGATCACGCGCGCCTCATTCATCACCGGCAGCGGGTCGCAGACCGTCCGGCCCACGCGCAGCTCCTGGTACTCGGCCTCGTGGAAGGTGATGCAGTCGGGGGAGAACGCGACCTGCTCGACGCCGCCGGGCACGAGGCGCACGTTGTGGTAGCGGATCGCGCCGCCGGACGCGCTGGCAAGGCGCAGAACCACCTGGTGAAGCTCCGACGGACGCGGCGCGAATGAGACGGAGTACTCGTCGGCCGCCGACCGCGGCGTCAGCGGTGAGACGCCCGTGGACCACGTCCAGCCGCTGTTGATGACGTGCACGTAGCCACTTGCGCCGGGCAGGTCCTGCGCGGACATCTCCGCCACGAGCGTGTACCTCTGGCCCGGCTCGAGCTGCACCCTCTGGCGGAGGACCACGCCGGTCTCGCCGTCGCCCGAGAGCACCAGCGCGGTCGAGCCGTCCGGCTGCTCCTCCAGCGCGAACGAGCCGTCGCGGCTCGTGACCGACCAGCCGTCGGGGATGCCGTCTGCGTTCGCGTCGGCGGTGAAGTCGCCGTTGGTCAGGAGACTCTCGGCGTTCGGGTCGAAGCCCGTGCCGCCGCCGAGCTTCAAGTTCGCGATGGTCAGCCGGCCCTCGAAGGTGCTCTCGGCGAGGTTCGTGATGTTCAGTGCGCCGGACTCGACCTCGTTGCCGCACGCGACGATGCGCACCGTCGGGTCGGGCTGCAGCGAAGGCGGCGCCGCGTGCCGGTCGAGGTCGAGCAGCGGCGATTGCGTCCACACCACGCAGGACATCCCGGACATGCGCGTGAGCAGCGCCGACTGCCTCGCCGCCTCGCTGGCCCACTGTTGCTGCGTCATCGGCTCCTCGCGCTGCAGGTTGCTCTGCACGAACTGCTCGACCGCGCCGCTCGCGTCGGCGATGAGCTTCGATAGCTCCTCACCAAGCTCGGGCAGCGACGTCGCCCGTCCCGCCAGCGCGGAGGTCTCGCGCGCCAACAGCGGCAGGTTCGGCTGCGGCGAGATCGAGATCGGCACCGCCTGGCGGAAGAGCAGCTCGTCGCCGGCGCGCTGCTCGATCACAAGTGCCTGTTCGCTGCCATCGACGATGCGCGCGGCGCCGAGCCACTTGTGCGCGAAGCCCTCCGCGGGCGCGTCGTCCACCGCGGTCACGGTCGGCTCGGGCACCTGCCAGTCGCGCGCGGCGCCCTCGGGCCAGTCGCGGATGAGGCGCAGCGCCGGCTGTACGTCGCTCGCGGAGTGCAGCGCGATCTGCAGCGGGCCGAAGAGCGGCGGGGTGAGCGGCTCCCAGTGGAAGCCGCCGGGCTGGTCGCTCAGTAGAAGCTCGCCGAACCGCTCCGGCACCAGGAACTTCCCGTAGGTGGGCGACCAGGCACTCAGTTCATTGCTTCCTGTGGCCTGGCGCTCGCGCGCGACGTTCAGGCCCCAGCGATCCCCCGCCTGCGCGCCGCCGATGTCCGCCAGCGGGATCGCGACCTCGATGGTCCAGGCATCCTCGCTGCGCGAGCCCGCCGCTTGCACGTCCGCGTTCCAGTCGGCGCTGCCGGGGCGCTGCTCGTCCCAGACGGTGCCGAGGGCGTTGATCGCGAGGTGGTAGTAGCTGGTGCGATCTAGGTTCGTGTCGATGAAGAGTTCGACGCAGTCGTCGCGCCAGACGGCGTCATCGCGGGCCTTCATCTGCACTTTGATGGCCTTCATGCGCGGCTCTTCGCAGCGCACGCCGACGTAGAGGTTCGCGGCGTCCCAGCACACGCGCGCCTCGGTGGCGGGGGAGTAGAGACGCGACGCGTCCAGCTCCACGAAGTCGCCGAGGATCGCGGCGGTCTGCCAGCAGGCGTCGTCGAGCGCGCCGTCGATGGTGGGTGGCGCAGCGGCCATCCCGGCAGTCGCGGCGGGCGTCGGGACCATCTCGGCGGCGAAGAGCGGCGCGGCGACGAGCGCGAGCAGCGCGAAGAACGAGATCGGGCGCATGAGCGGACCTCCGGGCGCGGCGGGTGATGCGCGGGGGAACATTCGGGCGCGAGCGGTGCTATCCCTCCCGCGGAGGGGTCGTCGAGTGGGCGTAGTAGGCCCACGCCCCGATGCGGGTCAGCGGCGTTTCCTCGCGCGGGTCGCCGTCGCGCAGCGACCAAGGGTGGCGATCGTATCGGCCGTTGGATTCGTAGATGAACACCTCGGCATCGGTGGGAGCCTGGATGGGGACGCCGTAGTAGTTGTCGGGCGGATGAGCGAAGAGGTAGAACTCACGTCCGTCCTCCAGCGGCCCGTAACACCACTCCCCCCTGAGCGGTGCCTGCGGCTCCGGCACCGTGTCGAGATACACCGGCGCGAGCGCCTGGAGTTCGTCGGGGTAGCGGCCGTGATCGCCCTTCCAGGCGTCGAGGGCGTCGATGATGGGCTGAGCGGCTTCCGCGGCGGCGACGAGCGCCGGACGCTTCTCCCGCTCCCAGATGCGGACGTACTTCTGCGTTACATACCACCACGCCAGCTTCGGGAGGACGAAGAAGCAGACGCCCGCCAAGATGACGGCCACGGCCACGCCGATCGCTGTACTGCGCCTACTCATGGTAGTACGCCCATCCGTCGACACGCTCAAGCCCGCCGCCGTAGGCGAAGCGGGAGTACTGTTCGTTGGGGTGGTACACGGGCGCATCAGACAGCAATCCGCTCAGTGGCGTGTAGCCGGTCGGCACCCACACCGAAAGCGCGTAGACGTGGTCGGGGGAACTCGACACCGACGTTCTCATTTCGTCCCTTGCGCCCCGCCAATTGCACTTCCTCCGGGCCGGATACGTAGTACCACCCATCTGCGTGGAACTCGAAGGGGGGCCGGGGAACGGCAGCGATGTACTCAGGAACGGGGTCGTGAAGCGTGCGCGGATAGTCACCGTGGTCGGCGCGGTACATCTCCCGCGCGTTCAGCAGCGGTTGAACAGCCCGGGCGTTCTGCCGGACTTCTCCGCGGGGTTCCGCCCGGTCGCGTTCGAGCCAGACCACCGCCGCCCAGATGAGCAGTCCGATCAACAGAAGGATCAGCGCACCGATGATGGTGCACGTGCGCATGCAGCCCGCCGTCCGTGCGTCAACCTTGGTGGTAGCGGGCTCACCCATTCGCGCGTAGAGGTTCTCAGACATGGCTCCCCTCCCCAAGCAAGCGAACGGCCGGCGCGAGTCACCATGCGGCAGATCCCCCGGGCGATTGTCAGTGTATCGTCGGCTGCATGGTCTCGCGCGCCGAGCGCATCTCGGAGAGCCGGACCGCGCGGCCGCCCTGCTGCTGCGAGCGCTGCGCCGCCAGCAGCACCACCAGCGCCTCCAGCATATCCTCATACGCGATCGGCGGCTCGCCCGTCTCGATCATCGCGAGGAACTGGCGCATCGTGCGCATGTAGAACGTGTGCGCGTGGATCTCGAAGCGCACCGCGCCGTCGCTGGTGAAGAACTGGCCCTGGTGGCGCGGGGCCGGGTCGCGCAGGAGCTGCAGCGACGCCGAGCGTCCGTCCGCGTAGCTCACCGAGATCAGGTCGAACTCCATCTCGCCGAGGTTCGAGACCGCCTGCACGCCCGGGCCCATCGCGGCGTTGAGCATGTCGGTGAGGTGGATCCCGTAGAAGAACAGTTCGCCGGGGCCGATCAGGTTCGCGTGTACGATCTCCTCGTAGCCGATCTGCTCCAGCGTCGCCTCCAGCTCCTCGGAATAACGCAGCCCGGACGCGGACATGACAGGTGCGCCCGCGTCGAGCGCCAGTCCCAGCAGGCCCTGCGCGTCGTCGAGGTCCAGCGCCATCGGCTTGTCCACGAAGACCGGCAGACCCTCCGCGAGGAAGGGCGCGGCCTGTTCGAGGTGCCGGGAGCCGTCGCGCCCGCAGACGAGCGCCGCGTCCACCATCCCCAGCAGGTCGCGCGGGTTGGGCACGACGATCTCGACGCCCCACTGCTGCTGAAGCTGCGCGATGCGCGCGGGGTCGTTGTCCTGGTTGCACAGCGCGACCACGACCGCGCCCTCAATATGCTCGGGCTCGGACGAGTCCGAGTTGAAGATGCGACAGAACGCGTCCACGTGCGTCGATTCGAGCGAGACGATGCCCAGCCTGATCATGCGTGCGCCTCCTGCTGGTAGCCGGTCGTGTGCCGTTGGAGGGGCCGCCCTCGCGCAGCGAGGGTGATCCCGCCCCGGCGGGATCAGGTTCCACCCCGGCCCGTGTAGTACGCGGACCCAACGGCCAACGGCATGGGCCGGGGTGGAACCTTCGGCCCGCAAGCGGGCCTCACTCCTCGCGCCGCAAACGACAGCGGCGCGAGGAGCGGCCCCTCCAGACGGCTTTTGCCTGTGTGTCCCGCACGGCCCCCGGGCGGGACCAGGGAGAGGGGGGCCGGGGGGGAGAGGCCCGCCAACGGCGCTTCCTCGGACCTAGTCCCTGTCGCGCTCCTCGCGGCGTTTGCGGACTCGCTCCGCCCAGCCGTCGATCGTCCGCTGGTCGCTGCGCTCGATGGCCAGCGAGCCCTCGGGCACGTCCTTGCTCAGCACCGAGCCCGCCGCCGCGTACGCGCCTCGGCCCACGGTGATCGGTGCAATCAGGATCGTGTCGCTGCCCACGAACGCGCCCTCCTCGATCACCGTCGGGTGCTTGTCCACGCCATCGTAGTTGCAGGTGATCGCGCCCGCGCCGATGTTCACGTTCCCCCCGACGGTCGTGTCGCCGATGTAGGAGAAGTGCTGCATCTTCGAGCCGTCACCGAGCCGGGAGCGGTTGATCTCCGCCGACGAGCCGACCTTGCACTCGCGCCCGACTTCGCTGTTGCCGCGCACCAGCGAGAACGGCCCCACCTGCGCCCCGTCGCCGACCGCGCTCTCCTCGATGACCGTGTGATCGCGCAGCAGGACGCCGTCGCCGACGTTCGCCGAGCGCAGCGTCACGTGCCCGCGGATTTCGCAGCCCGAGCCGACGGTCGTCTCGCCCTGCAGGTGGCAGCCGGGGCCGATGACGGTGTCGTGGCCGACCGTTACGCCCGCGTCCACGAAGGTCGAGGGCGGATCGACGAGCGTGACGCCGCCGAGCATCAGCGCCTCGCGGATGCGGTCGCGCGCGATGCGCTCGGCCTCCGCGAGCTGCACGCGGTCGTTGATGCCCATGACTTCGTCGGCGTCGGGCGTCACGGTCGCCGAAACCGTGCGCCCGTAGGCGACGAGGATCGCGATCGCGTCGGTGAGGTACAGCTCGCCCTGATCGTTGTTGGGCGTCAACTCCTGCAGCGCGCCGCGCAGGGCCTGTGCCTGGAAGACGTAGATGCCCGTGTTGATCTCGCTGATCGCAAGCTGCTCGGGGGAGGCGTCGCGGTGCTCGACGATCGCCGAGACCGCGCCGACGCTGTCGCGCACGATGCGCCCGTAGCCGGTCGGGTCGGCGACCTCAGTGGTAAGGACCGTCGCGGCGGCGCCCTCGGCGCGGTGGTGGTCGATCAGCGCTTGGAGTGTCGCGGCGGTCACGAGCGGGATGTCCGCGTACGTGACGAGCACGTCGCCCTCGAAGCCCTCCAGCGCGGGAAGCGCGCAGCGGGTGGCGTGTCCGGTGCCGAGCCGCTCTGCCTGCTCGCAGGCGCGAGCCCGCTCGCCGACGATCTCACAGACGCTATCGGCGCCCACGCCGACGACCACCGCCACGCGGTCGGGCCCGAGCTCGTCGAGGGTGCTCAGGACGTGGTCCATCATCGGCCTGCCGCAGACGGGGTGCAGGGGCTTGGGCAGGTCGGACTTCATGCGCGTACCCTCGCCCGCGGCGAGGATCACACACGCCAGTGCGCTCACGGCAATCTCTCCCTGTGCGCGTCTGTGAAGTTGGTCCGCGATTGCGCAGGGATCGTTGCGCCCCTCCCTGGCTACTGCTCCTTCTGCCGGAAACAATGGCAGATCTGCTCCGGCTCCTGAGTCTCGGGCTCGACCGTCTGTGCCGCCTCGGGCTCGGGGACCGCGCACTCGACGCCGAGGGCGGCGGCGATCGCTCGCGAGAGCCGCAGTTCATCGCCCTCGGAGTAGCCCTCGTTGTAGTAGGCGACCTTCCCGTCGCGGCCGATCACGAAGATCGCCGGGAGCGCGCGCACGCCGTAGAGTTGCGCGATTGCGAGCTCGGGGTCGAGCACCACCGGGTGGGCGACCTGCTTCTCGCGCACCAGTTCGGTGACCTGGTCGCGGCCGCGTGAGCCCTCGTCGAGGCTGATGGACAGCAACCGCATCCCGGCCTGGGAGTAGGTGTCCTGCAGCTCCTCCATCATGTCGAGGTGGTCGGCAGCATCCCGGTACCAGGTGATGAAGAAGTTGAGCACCACGACCTTGCCCTGCCACTGCTCGAGGCGCAGCGGTACGCCCTCAAGCGTGGTGGCGGTGAAGTCGGGGGCCTCTGCGCCGGGCTGGAGCGGCTGTCGCCCGGCATCATCCTGTGCCGGTGCGGTAGTTGCGGCGATGAGCAGGACCAGCGTCAGCAGGCAAGCTCGGGGGATCACCTGCGCCAGCTCCTCTGCGTGTGCGCGCTGCGCTCCCTGATGGGTGCTTCGGGGGCAGGTTCGACCTTAGAAGGCCGAAGACCTCCCGGTCAGGGAGATGTGCGCGCGGGCCAGCGAGGCGGCGGTCTCGGGGGGCATCTCGGCGACGAGCACGTGGTGGCGTCCTGACTGGTCCCACTCGGTCATCGCGTAGCCGCCGACCTCGCGCACGTCCAGCTCGCCTATGCGCTCCGTGACGAGCCAGCCGGTGCGGTACGGCTCCCAGTTGCCGGGGCCGGAGTAGATCGAGACCGGGCAGGTGCCGACCTGGTAGAGCCGGTAGGTGACCAGGACGCCGTCGATGCTCATCAGCGCCTGGTGGACCTGGCGCCAGTCGTCGCGCGACGGGTCGCAACTCACCGTGGAGAAGCCGCTGCCGCCGGGCACCGGCCCGGGCATCGCGGTGACCTGCTGGTGCGTCTGCGCCAGCGTCAGGGCGCGGTCGTTGTTCATGAAGAAGAGGGTGCTGAGCATCAGCGCCACGCTCACCGCGATGGCGCCTGCGGCCGCGATGGCGGTGATGCGTCGCGCGGTGCCGGGCCGGCGCACCCGACGGCGCACACCCTCGACGGTGTCCAGGCGGTCCTGCATCCGGTCGAGGAAGCCCGCGGGCGCCTCCGCTTGTGGGTCGTCGCGTTGCACGATGCCCTTGGCGGCCATCACGCGGCCGGCGAACGTGCTGCACTCATCGCAGGTGAGCATGTGCGCGGAGACGGCCTTGCGCTGCGCGGAACTAAGTTCACCGTCAACGAGTGATGAGAGCGTCTCCCTGATTTCCTCGCACTCGATTCTCATGCTCATATCAGCCCTCGCGCCAGTGCATACTCCCGGAGCCGCTCCTGCAGCAGTCCTCTGCCACGGGCGATGCGTGAACGCACCGTGCCGATCGGGATCTCCAGCGCGTCCGCAATCTCATGGTAGGCCATGCCGTGCATGTCGCACAGCAGCACGGCTTCGCGGAACACGTCCGGGATCTCGCTCAACGCCTCCTCGACCTCGGCGTCGAGCGCGTCTTCGAGCACCGCCAACTCCGGATTGTCATCGTCCTCGGCGACCTTGCCCAGGTCCTCGCGGGGGAGGCTGTCCCAGTCGGTCATCTCCGGCGTTCGGCGCCTGCGGCGGAACTCGTTGATGTACGTGTTGGTCAGGATCCGCAGGACCCACGCCCGGAAGTTGGTCCCCAGCTCGAAGCGGTCGAAGGCCGCGTAGGCCTTCATCAGCGCCTCCTGCGCCACGTCCTCGGCGTCCGCGTGGTCGCCGGTCATGCGCAGCGCGGCGCTGAAGATGTCCCGCTCGTGCTCCCGCACCAGCCCCTCGAACTCGGCGCGGCGGTGTTCCTCGGGAGTCGAGCCTATGAACCTGAGCGCCATCCGAATGCTCCCAGCGAGGTCCTCAGCGGACCTCCGATGATGATAACGTCGCGATGGGATGAGTGAGTTCCCCCCGGTGCATCGTGGTGCCGACGCTACCGGGCCACGCCTACGGCGCGTCGCCTTCGCCGTCACGGGCCGCCAGTGACTTCACCGGCCTGCGGATGTAGGCGCGCACCTTGCGGAAGATGACCTCCGCTCGGCTGCGGGCGTGGAGCTTCTCGCGCTCCTCGTCCGTCAGCAGCTCCGGCGCGTACTGCGACTTGAGCTTGTACACCGCGCGGAAGTCGTTCGCCTCGACCTGCGGCAGCACGAGCGCCGCCAGCGGGTTGCGGCCCGCCATGATCGCGGCCGCGAAGTCTACGATCGCGGGCTCGCCCGCCGGGGTGACCAGGATGTTGTCCAGCTTCTCCAGGTCGCCGTGAGCCACGCCGCGCGCGTGGAGTTGCTCGATCAGCGACGTCAGCGCGGCGAAGAAGCCCGGCGTGAGCACGCGCCCGCGCTCATCCTCGTTGAGGGCGGTGACCGGGCGGGCGTCGAGGTGCTCCATCACGAGGATCCACGGCCGCGCGAGGGCGTAGAAATCGGGGATGTTCGCGAGGCCCTCGGCCCTGCGCAGCGCCGCCGCCTCACGCGTGGCCAGGAACGCTCCGAGTGCGTGCTTGAAGTTGTTGCTGCCACGCCCGTAGTCCTTGACCACCGCGTCGCGGCCCATCAGCCTGATTCGCCGCACCTCAGGGCGAGCGCGCCACGCCGTACGGTACACCTCGACCGTCAGCCGGTTAACGTCCGCTCGCGTCAGGTTCGCCCAGTCGGGCTCGCTCACGGCGTATCATCCTCAGCCGCCCGTGTGGCGCAGGAGCTGCGTGAGAGCGCGTTCGTCACGTGGATCGCGCCGAACGGGCACTTCGCGCACTCCATGCACTTGATGCAGTTCATGCCCTCGAGGTCTGTACGCGGATCGATCCCCGCCGGACAGGCCCGCACGCACCACATGCAGTCGGTGCAATCCTCTTTGACGTAATGCATGCGCAGCAGGCTCACGCGATTGCACAGCGAGAACAGTGCCCCGAGCGCGCAGAACGAGTGGCAGAACGGTCGGCGGACGAAGATCGATGCCACCAGGAATGCCACCAGGATGCCGATCTTGAGGTACCACCAGCCCCCGATCCACTGGCGCAGGCTCGGGTCGAGCAGCGGCTGGAAGATGCCGCCTTCCAGCGCGCCCTGCGGGCAGAACTCGCAGAACCACGGGACGAACGTGAGGTAGGGCAGCACGATCCCGAGCACGATCAGCAGCACGTACTTGAGGTAGCCCATGGCGCGGGGCATGCTCGCGGCCCGCCGGCGCAGCTTCCCCATCAGGTCCTGCACCAGCCCGAACGGGCAGAGGAAGCCGCACATGCTCCGGCCGAGCACAGCGCTGACTGCGAAGATCGAGCCGAGGACGTAGAAGGGCAGCAGCAGCGCGCCGCGCATCTGCGCCACGCCGCTCTGCAATGCGCCCATCGGGCAGGCGAAGGCTGCGGCCGGGCAGGCCCAGCAGTTGAGCACGGGGACGCAGACGAAGCGCAAGTCGTAGAGGAAGAGGGCGTTCACGAGGAACGCCGCGGCGAACTGCACCCAGAGGCGGATACGCAGGTAGAACGGTGGGCGGGAGCGGCCATCGGCCATGCTTGCGTCACTCCAGACTGAGGCCGATGCACGCCGCGCACAGGGCTTTGGCCTGCCGCTCGACAATGGCGGGTCTCCCGAGGTGCACGCCCCACGTGGTCATTGCCACGCCATAGACGGCCAGCGCGATCCAGGCCGACCGTGCCTGCCCGCCTGCTCTACGGGCGGGTCCATCTTCCGGCGCGATCGTTCTCGCACGGCGGTATTGGAACGCAAAGCCCAGGGCGGCGAAGATAAGCCAGATGATCGCAAGCCCCACGACAGTCTCGCTGATCCGGCTGATGGCTCCGTAGACACCCTCGGAAAGTGCCAGCGCTGCCATCGGTGCCGCAACCATCAATGCGGCCCCCGTCGCCGCGGTGCCGAGCACGATCAGCAACCTGTCCACCGCCACTGCGAGGACGCCGGTGGCGCCTGCCAGCGCGGCTATCAGGACCGGATCAGGAAGCTCACCCGTCGCGAGCAGGCCGCCGATGGCCGCAACGACCGCGCCCAAGCCACTCCCGGCGATGAAAACGCTCAGAGCGTACACGTGGTATGCGATGAGGGAACACGTCACCGCGAGGAGTGTGCCTGCGAGTATGGCCCCGAATGCCCCTTCGCCGCCCAGGGCGAAGAACAGCCCCAGGCCCGCGTAGAAGCCGATCAACGCGCCTACCATCGCGACGTATGCCCGGAAGAGCGCATGGCCGTAGAATGCCAGGGCCGTACCTGACGCGAACAGCAACAGCCCAATGAACACGTTCAGCCCCGTCATCGCAGCCTGCTCCTCGCGCTCCACCATTCTCTGGCGCGCATCAGCCGCCCGCCCGTCCGGCCCTCGACGCGGCCCGCGTCACGCGCGGATGCCCTGCAGGAATGCGCAGTCGCGCAGCACGGCCGCTCGCTTGTCCTCCACGTTCGAGGGGCTGAATTCCACTGCGAGGTAGCCCTCGTAGCCATTCTCACGCAGCGTCTCGATCAGCGGCGCGTAGTCGATAACCCCGTCGGCGAGGCTCGCGCGCTCCATCTTCCCCGGATCGCCGTTCAGCGGCGCGTAGTTCTGCGCGTGAAGGTGGAAGACGTGGGGTAGCACGTGCTTGAGGCGCTCCATCGCGTCATCGTCGAGGCTCGGGAGGGGCTGGTAGTTGAGGCCGAAGTTGTCGCGTCCGACCTCCTCGACCAGCCGCTTCGCGCTCCCGGCCGTGTCGGCGAGCGTGTTGGTGTGCATCTCCACCGCGATGCGCAGCCCCATCTTCTCGGCCGCGCACGCGACCTCCTGGCACTCAGCAACGGTGCGCCGCCACAGCTCATCATCGGCGTCGTCGGAGCCCACGTCGCTGGCCCAGACGCGCACCATCTGCACCTCGAGGCCCGCGGCGATCTGCAGCACGTCGCGTAGTGCCATGTTCTCCGCGCCGACCGCGCCGAGGCGCAGGTAGGAGCCGAAGACCGCCACCTCCAGGCCCCGGCCGGTCACCATCTTGCGAACCGCCGACACCCGATTGGCGTCGTACTCCTCGGAGATGTGCGGCTCGCGCCCCCATATCTCCACGCCGTCGAGCCCGACCTCGCACGCAAGGTCGAGGCTATACTCGAGCAGGCGCTCCCTGAAAGCGATGCTGCACAGGGCCACTCTCATTGCCTGTCCGGCGTCAACTGCCACCTGCCGACAACCCCTCTCTCTTCCCCGCTGACCAGGTTCGGTCCGCTGCGGGCCTCCGGCTCCTCCCACGACCGCCCGCGTCCCCGCTGTCGGTGCCAACTACCGCTGGATGTCCACCGGCTGTCCTCTCTCGGCGGAGTCGTGGATCGCCACCAGCACACGCGTGTTCTCCAGCCCATCCGCCGGGCTCACGATCGGCTCTCGCCCCTCTATGACACAATCGGCGAAATGACGGATGCTCTGAACGCCGAAGCCGTTGTAGTCGCCGTGAATGTCGGTGACGACCGCTACATCCGGGTAGCTCGGGCCCTGCGGCGTGTAGGTCTGCAGCATCCGGTGGGAGCTTGCGTCCGCAAACGCCGTGCCCTCCGAGCCGATCATCTCCAGCTTGAAGTCGAAGACGGTCGGCATCGAGGTGGACATGATCCAGCAGTTCTCGATGTGCGCCACGCCGCCGCCCGCAAGCTCGCAGATCGTGTGGAAGAAGTCCGGGGTGTTGACGCCTCGATCGGCCAGCACCCGCGAGCGCGAGACGGAGTAGACGCGCACCACCTCATCATCGAAGAGCCAGCGGACGAGGTCCACGCAGTGGCTGGCGAGGAACCAGACCACCGTGGACTTCCCGGCCCAACTGAGCATCTCCGTCGGGACGAAGATCGTGTCATTGAGCCGCATCGTCAGCATCTGCGGCTCGCCCATCTCGCCCGCGGCGATCTTCTGCTTGATGCCCCACATCGCCGGGTTCCAGCGGTTGTGGAAGTCCACCATCAGCATGACGCCGTTGGCCTCCGCGGCATCGATCATCGCGGCGCAGTCCTCAACAGTGGTGGCCATGGGCTTCTCGAGGAGGATATGCTTACCCGCTTCGGCGGCGGCGATGGCCACCTCGCGGTGCAGAAAGTCGGGGGTCACAACGGAGACCGCGTCAATGTCGTCGCGGCCGAGGAGTTCGCGGTAGTCGGTGGTCCAGCAGCCCGCGCCGTACTGCTCGGCGCGCCCGCGCACGAGCTCCTCGTTCAGGTCGCAGATGCACACAAGATCGGCGCCCGGGTGTGTCGAGTAGGTCTTCAGGTGCGTCTCGCCCCATACGCCTGTGCCGATCACGCCGAAGCCGCTCACACTCAGCACCTCGCTCGTCATGGGCCGTCCGGTCTGCCCTATTACCGCCGCTGTCGAAGAACCATCGCGACCGCACGGCAGCATGGGCGATTATAGGCGATTGCCAAAAAGTATGTCAACGTGTCCTTAAGCGGCCCCGAACAACGGCGGCCCACAGCCAACGGCTGCGAACGGCAGCAACGGCAACGATGACGGCGGAGGACACGGCGGGCGCCGCGCGGAAGAGACCCATGACTCCCGAACCATGTTGCGAGGGGGAAAGCGCAATGGCGAACTACGGCGGATGGGAACGCAGTGACTTCCCGGCTGACGACACTGACGAGTGGAAGCGCAGGCTTGTGGGTGTGGAGAAGGAGCAGCATACCCTTCAGGCCAAGAGCGACCTTGAGAAGCCGCACCTGACCAAGATGGTCTCCGCCCTCGCGAACTCGCGAGGCGGTGTGCTACTAGTCGGTGTAGCTACCGAGGACGCGAACGATGCAATCACAGGGATCCCTGGGATGGCTAGGGAGATCACTGATCAGTGGGTCGAGAACGTGGTCAAGACCGGCGTGGAGCCGTGCCCCAGCCTGGCCGACTATCATGTGCATGCCACGCCAGGCGAGGTCTCAGGTCAGAAGGCCTACGCCGTGTTCGTGCCTGAGAGTGCTGGTGGGCCACACCAAGACGTGAAGACCGGAATCTACTGGAACATCGGCATCCAAGGCTGTGTCCAGATGACCGACCGTCAAATCCGCGACGCTATGGGGCGCGGACAGAAGCCGGAGTTCGTCATCGAGATGAAGGCAGCCGAGGAGGGTGGCTCCGGAGACTCACTGAACCTGAACGTCAGCGTGAATCTGGGCAACCACGGGCGCGGCAGTGGACGCGATGTGTTGGCCATTCTACGCATCCCCAACGAACTCCCGCTTGTTAAAGAACACAAAGATAAGGGGACGCCATTCAGGAGTGTTGCGACTTTCGAGCGGGGGAACCAGGTGCGGGAGTGGCCGGTAGGGAGCGTGCCTCCAGGACTGGAGCGGTGTGGCCGGATCAGGATGCGCATCCCTGATGCCCACATGAAGACGCTCGGCGAAGGTAGAATGGTTGTCGAGATCTACGCTGATAATCAGCTTACTCAGACTAAGACGGTTGAGGTCCGGCTTCACTATCCTGAACTCAAGTTCGCCGTATCTAACGGGCCGAACGATGGTGATGCTGAGGTCTGCTGGAAGTGGCTTGGTGTATAGCGAGTGAACTGGCAATCACGAGGAGCGACCAACCATGGCCGAGCAACCGAAGATTGTCTTCATGAATCAGAACCCGGGCGTCCTCGATTGGTTCTACCGCGGGCCATCGAAACGCCGGGCGACGGAACTGGGCTGGGACATACGGGTTAATGAGACAGGCGGGCCACTCGCGCCCGAGCAGTGGGCGGAGATGATCGCCGACTGCACCGCACTGCTCACCACCTGGGGCTCGCCGAAGCTCGATGACGCGATCCTCGCGCAGAACGACGCGCTGCGCATCATCGCCCACGTCGGCGGCTCAGTGGCGGCGGTCGTGCCCGACTCGGTCTTCGACCGCGGCATCCGCGTGAGCACCGCCAATCCGCTGATGGCCCGGAG